>NZ_JAKKRY010000014.1:0-127627 GCF_025653795.1 Shewanella sp. SM73 | reverse complement strand
TAGACAGAATATCGACACTTGATAAAGTTAAAGACTCAACAGAAAATCAGCTTTCCGAATTATTATTAACGTGAGCCAGAGATGGACACGGTAATAAACAGAATTTGCTTGGTGACAATAGCCTTGTGGAACCACCTGATCCCATCCCGAACTCAGAAGTGAAACGCAAACGCGCCGATGGTAGTGTGGGGTCTCCCCATGTGAGAGTAGGTCATCGCCAAGCGCCTAATTATCTCATTGAGATGTAACCAAGCCAGCTGAATAAGCTGGCTTTTTTTCGTCTGCAATTTGTTAAATTGTCATTTAAAGACCAATGCTATATAGCATTGTTCTATTCATTTTAGTTTTGGTTCTTCTGCTAGTTCTTTACGTTTTTTCCTTCCTTTATTTCAGACTTTTATACTCTAAGTTGATTATTTACATGAAGATCTCGCTTAGTTTGATAAGTCCTTTTGCTTAGTGGTCAGTTTCCCGTTAGCATACAAAAATATTAATTTTTTTGTTAACGGCCATCTGTTGCCTATGCTTCGTAAGCTTTCGCTCGCGGTACTGCTTCCTCTTTGTATGCTGACCCTATATTTAGTGTTGGTCATAGGCGAGTACCTGTTCGAAAGTGACCAAGTTAGGGCTGAACATGCGCAGCGACAGTCGGCTTTGATAAAGCAACAGTTGTTCCGCATGCAGAATGTGGTTCAATCGGCGCAAGCTTTACAGGATGTGGAGCGGATTGAGCAGGAAGTATCCTTAGCTGCACTGGATATGGGCACTATGGTGTATATCTTGGTTGATGCTGAAAGCCGTATTCGTTTTGCTAATCATACTGTGTGGCGTGATAGCAATGCGACTCAAGTCATCGATGGTTATGATGTAGACCTTCACCGCTCTGTGGTTCAAGCTTTTCTTCCGCAGATCCTCGTTAATCTCGACCGTTTAACTATTCAAGCATATTATCCCGTTCTTCCCCAGTATGGTGGGGCTGTTGATTTGATTTATCTTGAAGCCGATTTAGCCCCTTTAGTGGCCGAAGCTTCTGCTAAGTTGCAGCAACGTTTTATGCGGGTTTGGGGCCTTGGCGGATTATTGTTGATTGGCTTTACCTTTATTTTATATTTCCTGTTGATCCGCCCATTCCAAATGTTGAGCGAGGCTGCTAAGCAGGTAGGCACTTCTTCCTTTTCGACATCGATACCTTGGAGTTCATCTGAAGTTTTATCTTTGCAAGCCAGTTTGCAGCAGGCACATGAGCGTTTAAGTCGGGCAGTTAAACAGCTGAATGACAGTGAATTGCGTTGGTTATTTGCTGTGGAAGGTTCGCGTAACGGTATTTGGGATTGGGACATCAGTACGGGGGAGGTTTTTCTTTCTGATCGCTGGAAAGAGATGATTGGTTATGCGCCTGATGAATTGGCTGGAGTATTCCAGACATGGGAGACGCGGCTACATCCCGATGATAAGCAGATTGTGTTAGATGCTTTGCAGGAATACGTTAGCGGAAAGAGTAAAGAATTTGAAAGTGTTCACCGCTTACGGCATAGAGATGGCCATTATGTGTGGGTGTTAGACCGCGGTATGTTAGTTGATTGGGATCCCCAAGGGCGCCCGACTCGCATGATAGGCATTCATATGGATGTGTCAGAAAGCGCGAAGAACCATGCTGCAATTACTGAGCTTGTGGATCAATCGGTTGTTGGTCGCAAGATGTTGCCCGATGTCTTTATGGGGTGTTTATCGCAATTTTTAACCCAAGGTAATAGTTCGGGGCAATGGGGAGCATTGCTGCTTGTTGAGGTGGATCGCTTAGGATTGGTCGCCACTTTACATTCCCATGAATTAGAGCGCTTGTTAACACAAATCGCGGCCCGTTTATCGAGTTATTTCACTGAAAATATAACGGTCGGTCGATTAGAGTCTGGTAATTTCGTTTTGCTTGCTAAAGATTTAGCGGCAGATGCGTCAGCCGCTGCTCATCGTGCTTTAGCCCTTGCGAGTGAGCTAAGGCAAGTGATTGCTCGACCATTTCATTACGGTCATCATCACTTTGAGCTTAGCGCGTGTGTGGGGATTTGTTTACTCGATAGTATAGAAACCTTAGACCCTGCTTTAGTGATGCGTCGTGCCGAGTTGGCAACGTTAAGCGCTAAGCAAGCAGGTCAAGCTGGGTGCGCTTTTTACCATGCTGAAATGGACTTTCGCCAGAGCCGTGATGAGCTGTTGCAACAGGAATTACAAACCGCATTACAACAAGATAGCTTAACGTTAATGTTCCAGCCTGTGATCAATGCGACCAGTGAACTTGTCTCGGCTGAAGTGCTCACGCGTTGGTATCGTGCTGATGGAGAGTTTATTCCGCCAGCTGAATTTGTGGCGTTGGCAGAACAAGGGGGAATTATTGCTGAGCTTGATCTTTGGGTGGCTAAGCGGGTGTGTTTGTTTATTCAGAAATCGCGGGCTCAAGGAAGGAGTTTGCCTCCTTTGACTCTCAATATCAGTGCATTCTCATTTGGTCAGGCAGATTTTGTTGATGCATTCGTTGGGTTGGTTAAGGAGCATGGTATTGCGGCTCATCAACTGGGTATTGAGCTCAATGAGGCCGCATTTTTAATGCAACCACAGTTTGTGAATGAGCGTGTCTCTAAGTTAGTTGAAGCAGGTGTAGGCATCATCCTCGATCATTTCGGTTCGGGTTTGAGTGCCTTGAGCTGTTTAGCTAATCAGCCATTAGTTGCGGTTAAATTGGATATGAGTTGTATCGATTCATTAACCACAATGCCAACAAAAGTGAATGTACTGATTACCTCTGCACGGCAATTCAATTTGAGCGTTGTCGCCAAAGGTGTCGAATCATCCCAACAATATCAAGCTTTTGTTGAACTTGGCTGTGATGGCTATCAGGGCTATTTATTCAGTCGAGCCTTAAACCAAGCGGACTTTATCCAGCTTGTTTGTCCTTGTCCTTTATTGCGTAGCGTTTAAAGAAGTCGAGAGCATAGTTTAAGGCTTGGTTTCGGCAGGCGTCTTTTTCCATAAAAATCTCATGGGCAGCCCCAGCGATTACTTTCAATTGGCAATGGGTACTCACGGCGAGATTCTGGGCCGCATTATCAACAATCTTATCTTCACTCGCTTGCAGTATCAGTATCGGAGTGCGAATTTGTGCCGTTGCCAGTACGCAAGTATCTGCCGCATCTAAAGATTCAGTCAACCAACGGTTAGTGGGTGAACCGAGTTGTAACTTAGGGGCAGCATCATACAATTCTCGGTAGGCTTGGTATCGGGTTTGGCTGTGAGTTAGCTCATTCCCTTTGAATGGAACAGGTTTATAGTTTTGTCCTGCAAGTACATAATTAGGCTCGCCGCCATTGAGTGTGGTATCGAGTTTACTGGCCAACCAGCGTACGAACGCTTTTGGCATAGGTAATTTAATGCCATACATGGGTGCGGAAAATGCCGCGGCGGTAAAAATATCGGGATGCTGTTTGAGATATAAAGTGCCAATCGCGCCCCCCATTGAATGGCCAAGTAGCATGAGTTGTTTGTCGTTTTGTGGTAACACTATCTTCTGCATAAATAGAGCAAAGTCATCAATATAATCATTAAATCTTCGCACATGGCCCATGTGTGGATTGATTGTCATACGATCCGATAGCCCTTGGCCACGGTGATCTATGGCATAAACAGAGTAACCTTGTTGGTATAAGTCGAAGACCAATTCTTGATACTTTAAATAGGACTCGACTCGGCCACTACTGAGAACGATTGCGGTATGCGCTTGGGGATGTTTGACCATCATATAGGCCAGCGTAACGCCGTCGGCAGAGGCTAGCGTGTCTTGAACAACGCTTTGCCAGAAGGCTTGCTGCTCTGAGGTATTTAAATCGTGTTCAGTCGAAAATGTCGCTTTGGCTTGGCTCATACTCAGTCGCAAATCATTTGGCTTGAATGGTTTGTTAGAGTGTAACAGACAACCATGGGAGTCTGAAAATACCGACTCCCATGAATTTCATTAACTTAGCGTGTCGCCTTTTTCGCTTCAATAAAATCATTGATTTGCTGTTCGAGGATCGACATAGGCACTGAGCCATTTTCGAGCACAGCATCGTGGAAGGCACGAATATCAAATTTGTCGCCGAGTTCCTGTTCTGCCTTGGCACGTAATCGTTTGATTGTTAACTCACCAATTTTGTAGGATAAGGCTTGTCCTGGCCACGAAATATAGCGGTCAATTTCGGTAGTGACATTGTGCAGTGATAGTGCGGTATTGCTGGCCATAAAGTCGATGGCTTGTTGACGACTCCATCCTTGGGCGTGCATGCCAGTATCTACGACTAAACGCGCCGCGCGCCACATTTCATAGGTTAAGCGACCAAAGTTACTGTATGGATCTTGGTAGAAACCCGCTTCTAAACCTAAATATTCGCAATATAGCCCCCATCCTTCACCAAAGGCAGAGATATAGCCATAACGACGGAAATCTGGGAGTGAGGTTAGCTCAGAGTTGAGTGAAATTTGCAGATGATGACCGGGTACGGCTTCGTGCAAGGTTAAGGCTTCTAGCTCGTAGAGTGGGCGCTTATCCAATGCATAAGTGTTGACCCAGTAGTAACCGGGTTCATCATCGCTGTTCGATCCTGAATATCGCCCAGTGGTGTATTTCGGTGCAATTTCGGCGGGCACTGGCGCTATGCCATAGGGTTTACGGGGAAGTTTGCCGAAGTATTTAGGCAGCATGGCATCGGCTTTTTTGGCAATAAATGCCGCTTCTTTGAGTAACTGCTCGGCACTGGTGGTGTAGAACTGAGGATCGGTCCGCAGGAAATGTAAGAAGTCGGCAAAGCTGCCTTTAAAGCCTACGGACTTGATGATTTGCTCCATCTCTTGGCGGATACGCTTAACTTCTTTTAAGCCCAGCTCATGCACTTCTGCCGACGTCATATTCAAGGTCGTATAGTAACGTACCCTATTCTCATAAAATTCTGCGCCGTTAGGTAAGCTACTGGCCGCGATATTTTCCCGTGCATTGGGAATGTACTCTTTAGTCATGAAATCATAAAAGTTTTGGTACAGAGGTAGAACTTTTTGCTCAACTAAAGCGCGGCCTTCTTGGGTCAGCTGAGTTTTTTGTGCCTCAGTGAAATAGCTGGGATATTGAGTAAAAGGTTTGAAATAACTGCTCTTTTCAACAGGGACGATATAAGCACTGATACTGTCTTCAAAACCAGTGAGTGTCACTTTAGGTGGCGTTATTCCCTCGGCCAATCCTTGTTTTAGCCAGTGAGTTTGCTGGGCGAAATAGATCGGGAGTGCATTGAGTTTGGCAATATAGTTGCGGTAATCCTCAAGGGTGTTGAATCTTCCCTGTGCGATTGAGGTGATATAAGCGTGGAAGCCGCTTTCCGCGGTAATGGGCAGGTAATAATCCTTAAAGCGATATAGGTCGACATCGTTTTGGATCTGATCTTCCAGTATTTGAGCGTTAATCTTATCTTCTTTACTCAAACTGCTGCGGTCGAGTGCTTTGAGCTGCGCTAATACTGCGATTTGACCTTGATTGAGCTTAGCGAGCGCAGCTGGCGATAGATCCGATAGCTTTCCTGCGGCACTGGCATCGCCCATGCTGTAAGCCATTTCAGGACTCGCGCTGAGCTGTAATTGCCAGCTTTGGTCGATAATCGCCTGCAGCGCGGGAGCTATGGGCTCAACTTGCGATTGTGTTGCTGATATTGCCTGTGCCGATGGGGTTTGAATATTTTTTGTGGTTTGAGTGGCACTGCAGGCGCCTAATGCGCATATCAATAAACTGGGGGTTAAGAGTTTATGCATGTTAGATCTCTGATATTTTCGTTGTTATTGAAGTCATTATGCCTGATGAATGCGGCCGTTCCTTGTATGGATATTAAGCAGAATTGTGACTGAATGTGAATTTAAATGCGTTTGGCGCATAAATGCCCCCGAAAATGCGTGTTAAACTTAGTGTCCGCCCGCGACCAAATAACAAAAGCATTGGCTGGGTAGTTCAAATAGGGGTTAAATATGATTGATACATCCATTCCATTGGTGGATCTGCATCGTCACCTAGACGGTAATGTGCGGGTAAATACCATTTGGGAACTAGGACACCAACACGGCATTGCGCTACCTGCCGATTCTTTAGAGACACTCGCACCTTTTGTGCAAATTCAGGGGAAAGAAACTAGCTTAGTCGCCTTCTTAAAGAAGCTCGATTGGATGGTTGCCGTACTCGCAGATTTGGATGCGGTTAAACGCGTCGCCTATGAAAACGTTGCCGATGCGGCGTTATCTGGCTTAGATTACGCTGAGTTACGTTTTAGTCCTTACTATATGGCGATGAACCATAAGTTACCGATTGAAGGCGTAGTTGAGGCGGTAGTTGACGGCGTTAAAGCTGGCTTAAAAGACTATAACGTGAAGATCAATTTGATTGGCATTATGTCACGTTCATTCGGTCAAGCCGCTTGTACTCAAGAACTTGAAGGCTTACTCGCCCATAAACAACATCTCGTGGCTATGGACTTAGCCGGCGATGAAATGGGCTTCCCTGGCGAGTTATTTAACGATCACTTTAAACGTGTTCGTGATGCTGGCCTCGCGATTACGGCTCACGCCGGTGAAGCTGCGGGTTCACAAAGTATGTGGCAAGCGATTCAAGAACTTGGCGCAACTCGAATTGGTCATGGGGTGAACGCGATTCACGATCCTAAGCTGATGGAATATCTTGCTAAGCACCGTATTGGCATCGAATCTTGCCCAACCAGTAACTTGCATACTTCTACTGTGGCTTCTTACGCTGAGCATCCATTCAGAACCTTTATGGATGCAGGCGTGTTGATAAGCCTAAATACCGATGATCCCGGTGTGAGCGCTATCGATATTAATCATGAGTATCGTATCGCCAAATCTGAACTCAAGTTAACCGATGCTGAGTTAGCGCAGGTGCAACGTAACGGCGTTGAAATGGCATTTTTATCGGACAGTGAGCGCAAAGCACTCTATGCCGCTAAGGTATAAGTCGATTCTGAGTCGTTAATAAAAATAGCCATCAATAAAAAATCCGACTCTAGAGTCGGATTTTTTGTGAGCGTTTGCGAGTGCAGCAATAAGCGTTTTAGATCACGCGTGAGAACTGTTGCTGACGCGCTTTTTGACGATAGTAAAGATCGAAGCACATACAGATATTGCGGATCAATAAACGGCCAGTAGGGCTGATAGTGATCTGTCTGTCGACGATTTCAACTAACTTATCATCGATAAATGTCTGCATTAACTTAAGATCTTCTGCGAAATAGGTTTCGAAGTTAATCCCCAGTTTCTCATCAATTTTCGCCATATCCAGTTCGAAGTGGCAAATCAGCTGTTTAATCACGACGCGGCGGATTTCATCATCACGGTTTAGGCTGCAACCTTTCCACAAAGCATGGCCTTCCTTATCTATGGCCTCATAGTAAGGGCGGATATCTTTTTGGTTTTGCGCATAGCAGTCGCCAATCTGACTGATGGATGATACGCCAAGACCTAACAAATCGCATTCTTCTTGGGTGGTATAACCTTGGAAGTTGCGGTGCAGTCTGCCTTCGCGCTGCAACTTGGCTAACTCGTCATCGGGTTTAGCAAAGTGGTCCATACCGATATATTGGTAGCCAGCGCCAGTTAAGGTCTCAATAGTTTGGTGCAGCATTTCGAGTTTTTGTTTTGGCGAAGGTAAATGCTCGTCTTTGATCTTACGTTGAGCGGCAAAGCGCGCAGGTAAGTGAGCATAGTTAAATACCGACAAACGGTCAGGCGATAAATCTAAAACGCGCTGCATAGTGGCGGCAAAGGTTTCTGGCGTTTGGTGTGGCAAACCATAGATTAAATCTATGTTGGTTGACACAAAACCCATGGCTTTTGCTTTGGCCATTAAGTCGAAGATAAATTGCTCATCTTGTTCGCGATTAACGGCAATTTGCACTTCTTTATTGAAATCTTGTACACCGATGGATATCCGGTTAAAGCCCGCTTCTTTCAACGTGTCGAGCATTGACAGCTCAATCTCGCGAGGATCGACTTCAATTGAAAACTCACCTTCATCCGCAAAGTTAAAGTTGGCTTTAATCAATGATGTCAGCTTTAAAATTTGCTCTGGATTTAAGAAAGTGGGTGTACCGCCGCCCCAATGCATTTGGGTCACACTGTAATGTTTGAACAGGGGGGCACGTTTAATAATTTCTTGGCTTAAATATTCAATGTACTGATCGGCTTTGTGTTGGTGACGGGTGATGACTTTATTACAGCCGCAGTAATAACAAAGCTTGGCGCAGAACGGGATATGAATATACAGCGACAGTTTATCGCTTTTGCTATTTTCAATGGCCGTCAGCAGGTTTTGTTCGGTGAATGTGTCATCGAACTCTAATGCCGTTGGGTAAGAGGTATAACGGGGACCGCTGTAGTTATATTTTTCGATCATCGACTGATCCCAGCTAATCTGAGTGGGCTGCTTCAAGGCGTGTCCTCCGTGGGTAAATTAGCAACAAGCGAAGTATGCAAGGTTCTTAAGTAAATAACCTTGATCTAGGTTGTAAAAATGACGTCTGTCTTTTTAGAAGTTACGCAATATCTATCAAAAAAGTACGCTTGTCTGTCGATATTTGGCGATTTTGTGCGCAGGCTCACGGGAGTAAGGAGGGTAAGATTGGTGCAGGTTTTATCGAGATAACCTCAAAACCACAATATAAGTGGTCTTGAGGTATAGCAATGGGCTGGTTTAATGCATCGCTTTGGCTTGGTAATCCGCCAGTTTTTTCGCATCATCACTGATGCCTTGCTCTAATGCGGCTTCGGACTTCATTCTGATCAAGTCTAACTTCATTCTTTCTTGCTTAGGCAAGGCTTGACGAGCATCCATGATGGGATGATTTTTAATTAACTCAAAGTGTTTGAATAATGAAGGGTAATCGGGAGCCACACGCTCACTTAATGACAGGATTTCAAATAATCGCCCAATCCTGACCACGCCTTCAGAGATCTCACAGCGGTCTTCAATCATGGCGGTGGCGATATAGCGGATATCATCTAAAACTTGGGCACGTTTTGCGTTCGCAGTCACTTCACGCTCGGCTTGTTCAGCCTGCTGACGCTTTTTTTGCTGCTTGAGTTTTAGGATTAAGAAGGTGGCGTAGCTACTTAGCGCTACTATGATGATAAAACCGAGAATAATGATAGTCGTAGACACAGAGACTCCTTATATGAATGGCATAAGGAGCCACAGCTAAAAACTGAGTTCCCTATGCCTTAGCACTGAGAGGTTAGAACTTGTCTTGATAATCTTTTAGTAAGTCAGCGCCTGATTCGAACTTGTCGAACAACTCATCGTCAGACAAAGACTTAGCAGGTGATGAAGGTGTGTCATCATCCATATCGTCGCTAATGCCCAGTTTAATCATCAGAGCTTCAATCTTATTTAGCTGTTGATCTAACCACTTTTGGTCAACCTCGTTGAGGTCGCGGCCTTCTTCAAGCATATCTAACAGCTGATTTAGTCTTGGATCTTCTTCCAATTTCAGCAGTTTTTGCTCGTCAGTCAGCTTAGCTTGTTTCACTTTTGGCTGAGCGGCTTTATCTGTTACCACTGCCGCAGGAATTGCTAAAGCCACAGGCTTTTTACTGCCATGACGCGGGTCTTTTTTCTTAGCGGCCTGCTGTTGCGGCGCTTGCGCTAAAATTAAGCTTTCGTTATGACGACTACCTGATTTATTGCCAGAATCTTTACGTTTGCCAGTCGCTACAGCGCGATCTTGCTTCTTCACTCTTGGCTGTAACTTAGGGCTGTTCTCGCCGCCCTTGCGTGTTTTCTTGCTACGAGACATGGTCTTCTCAATTATTTACAACGTATGGCCTTGCAGACTAAGGGTGAGCTTGTCTACAAGGTGCGAAATTAGGCCGAGTGTTATACCAGATTATGATGTTTTTTGCATCAAAACGAGGTCCTTTGCGGCAAATAATAGTTCAAAATCGCTATTGTTTGCGAGGTACTCGAAGGTTTGTCGCTGATAAAAGCTCACATGGGTGAGGTTGTTCTTATAATGCCACTTAGCAAAACCATCTAATTCAGTCAGTAATGGTGTGCTTATCGCTAACCAACCACCAGAATGCAGTAGCCGAGAGAGCAAAGTCCACTCTTTTATAGGGTTTTGAAAATGCTCAAACACCCGATAACAGCAGATAAAATCATACTCTAGCTTTAACACATCATGATTCGGGGCAAAAAAGGGATCATATTGATTTAACTTGTGGCCCGCATTTTCTATGGTCGTCAGGCTCTCATCATCGAGTATGCGACCAAAATTCAATCCTAATAAACTGCCCGCTTGTTGCTGCTCTAATTGCGCTAACAGCGGCAAAATAAATTGCGATAACTGTTTTTGCTTCGACGCTATGCGTGAACGACCGTATCTTTGCTTCTCTGCCGCGGGGGGTAAATGGCTATTCGCATCCGCAAAGGTTAACTCACATGTCTTGCAAACATAAAAACTCCGCTTTTTATCTTGATGAAGGAGTCGTGTCTGACTGTTATGACAAAGAGGGCATCTGGGCATTGAGTCTGCTGAAGTGGTTATTAAGGCTTTGATTGTACCAATTATATTGGTTGAGTGCACATTTTAGACACTAATGGGGTGTTACAAAAGAAAAAAGGCGGCAGTTAAACTGCCGCCTTACAAAGGGTGCTTTAGCACCTTATCCTGATTCCAAGTATCCATACTTGCTATGCGACTTTCCCGGTCGGTATCCTTCTTTTTTTTACTGCTTTCCCTGCATTATTTTTGTTAATGGTCTTCCAGACACTTTATTTTTTTCTGTCGCCATCCTGACTACAGTTTCCGTAGATGGTCTCGCAACACATCTTTTAAAGCATCGTCATCATTGACGTCGAGTTAACCATCCATGTTACTTAAGTACCTTCCTGTGATAACAAGCATCCAGCCAGTGCATCCTAAGTTTATCGCTTCCTTTGCTACAGTTTACATCATGTAAACTATGTCCTGATGGGGCAAGTTACCCTTAGCGTAAGGTGTTTTGCTAGAAGCAAATTGGCGTTATCGGCCATCCCTTACAAAATTGTGCTGACCTGGATTTCAAGTGGAAATCACGACTCTTGTTATTATTAGAGAGTGGTCTTAAGTATATTATTGTTATTGAGTATCTTTATTCTTATATCTTAAACGTTAATTATACCGAAACCTGTAAGTTATTATTAATCTTTTTGTACAAACAGATGGGTTTATCTCGGTACGGGGCTTATTAAACCGAAATCTGTGATCTATGTCAAGCACGAATCTTTGCAGTTTACGTCCACGTCAACTTTGTGGTGTAAAAAAAGGGTGACAATACACCCTTCTTTTCACTCGCGAAGATTACTTCAGGCTAGAAAGATACTTTGATAGCGCGTCGATATCGCTATCATTTAGTTTTTTAGCCACATCTTGCATCATGCCATTCAAGTCATTATGGCGGCCCGCTTCACGGAATTTTGTCAGCTGGATCTTGATGTAGTTTGCGTGTTGGCCTGCCAGCGTTGGAAAACCTGCAAGCTCAGCGCCTTTACCATCTGGGCCATGACATGCCATACAAGCGGTAATGCCACGAGAAACATCACCACCCTTGTAAAGTTTAGCGCCTAACTCAGGAACATCTTTTGCTTCAGCCACTTGGATTGCTTGGCTAGAAAAATATGCGCTAATGTCGAGAATATCCTGATCGCTTAGAGGCATTGCCATGCCACTCATGATAGGATCCATACGACCATCTTTACCGCCAGTTTGTGCTGCGCTACGGAAATCATGTAGTTGCTTTTGGAGGTAAGTGGCGTGTTGGCCCGCAATTTTGGGGTACATATCGATCATACTGTTACCGTCCATACCGTGACAGGCCGAACAGACAATGATTTTCGTTTTTCCCGCTTCAGCATTACCTTCAGCAATCGCAGGTGAAGATATGGCGGCAATTACAACAGACAGCGCAAGAGCTAGCTTTTTCATGGCGTTCCAACTTCTGGTTAAATTATTATCCTGAGCTTACTAGGGTGACCCGCAAGCGTGGTAAAATATGATTAATGTGATCGGAGTAATATTTTACACGAAAACGTGGGAAAGTAAGTAATTCTTCATAAATTATGGTATTGCGTAGAAAAATTTCGGAGTAAATAGTGACTGAATCTCGTATAGATTTTCGTAGGGCAAAGTTTTTAATCAGTGCACCTGACATTGCACATTTGGATCAATATCTGCCCGGCGATGTTGGAGTTGAGATTGCATTTGCTGGCCGCTCTAATGCTGGAAAGTCTAGTGCACTCAATGCATTAACTGAGCAAAAAAGTTTAGCAAGAACCAGTAAAACACCGGGCCGTACTCAACTAATTAACGTATTTGAGTTAGATGCTCAGCGTCGTTTAGTTGACTTGCCTGGTTATGGCTTTGCGCAAGTCCCACTTGCGTTGAAAAATAAATGGCAGCAAGCATTGGGTGAATATTTGCAAAAACGCGCTTGTTTAAGTGGCGTGGTTGTCTTGATGGATATTCGTCATCCATTAAAAGATCTCGATATGCAGATGATTGAATGGGCAGTTGCTAGTGAAATTCCAGTATTAGCTTTGCTAACGAAATCAGACAAATTAGCCCAAAGTGCTAAGATGAAAACCGTAAATGAAGTGCGTCTCGCACTAAGTGAGTTTGGCGACTGGGTGCAAGTTGAACCCTTCTCATCACTTAAAGGAACCGGTAAGCCTAAAGTGTTGGCAATTCTTAATGAATGGTGTCATCCACAGTGGTTGACTGATGAGTTAGATGCAGCGAATAACGCTGAATAATATCGCCTGTTTTGGTGTACATGGTAGAATTTGACTGTGTATACCTCCTCTTTGTTTTTACTGCAATTTTTTCTCTTTTGTTCAGTCTCATTCCCATCGGTTATTCGTTAATCTCAGGCAAAAAAATAGCCGATGATATTATCATCGGCCAAAAATATTAGCTCTTTTGGGGAGAAGCTAAATTCAACAAGACTCAAGCACCATCAAATTAGCTTCAATGGTTCTCAATGAAACTAGCATACAGCCAATTCATCCCTTATTAAAGTAAATACTCTAAAATTTACTTAAAGTCTGAAAAAAGAGCAAAAAAAAGCCTCAGCAAACAAGTTGCTGAGGCGCCAGAATTTGGCTCATCACTATAAGTGAAATAAAGGTCTGAAAGATAGAACATCTTAACCTCTGTACCCTACGCAGAGAATATTACTCTATTTATCTTTAAATGGAAAACAGTTTTTTCAAAAAAGAGGTAATTATGTGCGCTTGATCTCAGGTTGTGAGTGAAAAAGCATCTCAAATTGATCCTAAAATTTCAGTGAAAATGGTTAATTGGCTGATTTAAAGAGAAAACTCGAAATTTATATACAAAAGTGATCAATATTTGAGATTTGATTTTTTACTCTAATCCTGACCTAAGATTTTGGTGTACGCGAGAGAGAACAACCGTTATGGCACTCTTGAGCATATATGGCTGACTTGAATGCAGTTTCAATTAGAGTAAATCACACCCTTTAATATCCATCTGCTGTGGCAGTGTATCGATGAACTCTACTGCCAAATGTATCAGATAAAGATTGTTTGACTGTGAGTGAATCATTTCTGCCGATGAAGTTTGTCTAACTTAACGAGCTAATTTGTATTGTGAAAGGGTTATTTATGCTGAGTGATGAAAAGGACTCTGTATTGATGTTCTTAGAGGCGATTAAGACGGGAGAGAGCTAATCTGAGCTCAAAATATTGAAGTCAGATTAGCTTTATTTTCAGTTAAATCATATTGATAGTGTTCTTCTGGATATTACTGAGATTAGTGGGCTTCATCCCAGTTATCACCAATGCCTGCTTCGGCAAGCAGTTCAACATCGAGATTAGCTGCTTGCGCCATCAAGGTGCAGATTGTCTTTTTAAGTGCCTCTGCTTTATCCGCATCGACTTCAAACACTAATTCATCGTGAACCTGCATGATCATAGTGATTTCGCCTTGGGTTTCTGTTTTGATCCACTGGGCAATATTGATCATGGCCTTTTTGATGATGTCAGCAGCCGTACCTTGCATTGGCGCGTTAATCGCAGCACGTTCAGCACCTTGGCGGCGCATCGCATTACGATCACGGATTTCGGGCAAGTAGAGGCGACGACCAAACAGAGTCGACACATAACCTAAGTTAGCAGCACCCGCGCGCGTTTCTTCCATATAACGTAATACGCCAGGATAACGGGCAAAGTAGGTATCGATATAGGTTTGTGCTTCATGGCGTGGGATATCAAGCTGACGCGCCAAACCAAAGGCTGACATGCCATAAATTAAGCCGAAGTTAACCGCTTTGGCACGGCGGCGTTGTTCTGTGGTGACTTCATCAAAGTCGGTACCAAATACTTCTGCAGCAGTGGCTCTATGAATGTCTTTGCCCTCGGCGAAGGCTTTGAGTAAGCCAGCATCTTGGGATAAATGGGCCATGATCCGTAGTTCGATTTGCGAGTAGTCGGCGGCCAAAATTTTACGGCCTGCTGGGGCGATAAAGGCTTGGCGAATACGGCGACCTTCTTCGGTGCGAATCGGAATATTCTGCAGGTTAGGTTCGCTTGACGATAAGCGACCTGTTGCCGCATTAGCTTGATGATAGCTAGTGTGTACGCGACCCGTTTTAGCGTTGACCATCAGTGGCAGCTTATCGGTGTAAGTACTCTTTAACTTAGATAGACTTCGATGTTCGAGGATCACCTTTGGCAGTGGGAAATCTAATGCTAATTCGACCAACACTTCTTCCGCGGTCGATGGTGCACCCTTTGGGGTCTTTTTGGTGATCGGATAACCTAGCTTTTCATAAAACAATACTTGCAGCTGCTTAGGTGAACCAAGATTGAATTTTTCACCGGCAATGTCGTAGGCTTTTTCTTCTAAGGTATCGATTTTACGCGCCAGTTCATCGCTCTGTTGGCCGAGTAACATACTGTCGATTAATACCCCTTGACGTTCAATGTCCGACAACACTTGGATTAGCGGCAATTCGACTTCAGTAAACATGGCGGCAAGTTCGGCTTCTTTTTCGAGTCTTGGCCATAAATGTTGGTGTAAACGCAGTGTGATGTCGGCATCTTCGGCCGCATAAGGCGCAGCCGTCTCTAGTGGAATTTGGTTGAAGGTCAGCTGTTTTGCACCTTTACCGGCGATTTCTTCAAAGCTGATATTCTTATGGCCTAAGTACTTGAGCGCTAAACCATCCATATCATGGCGCGAAGCCACTGAGTTGAAAACATAGGATTCGAGCATAGTGTCGAAAGCGACGCCCTGTAGTTTGATCCCTGCATTGGCTAAGATACTGATGTCGTACTTAAGATTTTGACCGACTTTCTTGATCTTTGGATCCTCAAGCAGCGGACGCAGTTTTTCTAACGCGACCGTTTTATCGATTTGAGTCGGTGCACCAACGTAATCGTGGGTCAAAGGAAGATAAGCGGCTTTTCCTGTCTCAACGGCGAAGGAAATCCCGACTAATTCGGCCACCATGTAATCTAAGCTGGTGGTCTCAGTATCGATTGCCATTAAGTCGGCTTGTTTAAGCTTAGCAATCCAAGTGTCTAATTCGGCTTCGGTGAGAATGCAGTCGTACTGTGTTTCAATCGCTTCGACTGGAGATGAGTCTTCTTGCGTTTCTGTGGATGCCGCATCAATTGAGGTATTTGCCGTCATTTTATTATCTAAGACTTCGGCTAACCAACGTTTAAACTCCATCTCGCCGTAGCATTTTATCAGTTCATCTTTGTCTGCTGGCATGATGGTAAGTTCGTGCCAATCTTGCTCAAGTTCGACATCGGTTTTGATGGTGGCGAGTTCGTAAGAAAGCTTGAGCATGTCGGCATTTTCAATGATCTTTGCCGCCATGGTTTTAGAACCTCTAAAGCCGAGCTCGGCGACTTTTTCGGGCTCCGCTAATAAGTTACTCACACTGCCGGCTCCCGTGAGCATAGCGAGCGCCGTTTTCTCTCCTACGCCGGGTAAGCCGGGAATGTTGTCGGCCTTGTCGCCCATCAGTGCGAGTAAATCTATGATACGGTCTGGACCGACACCAAATTTGGTGACGACTTCTTCTGGGCCCATTATGGTGTCTGTCATGGTGTTGATGAGCGTAACGTTCTCATCCACTAATTGCGCCATGTCTTTATCGCCTGTGCTGATAAGTACGGCACGGTTTTCTAAGCTGGCTTGGCGGGCAATAGTACCGATCACGTCATCGGCTTCGACGCCGGAAATTGAAATCAGTGGTAAACCTAGTGCGCGAATAATGCGATGCAAGGGTTCGATTTGCGAACGTAGATCATCAGGCATAGGTGGGCGCTGTGCTTTGTATTCGCTGTACATGTCATTGCGGAAGGTTTTTCCCTTGGCATCGAACACGACTGCGATATGGCTTGGTTGATAACGGGTCAGCAAGCTGCGTAACATATTCACTACGCCATAAACGGCACCGGTTGCTTCGCCCTTTGAGTTTGTTAGGTGAGGAGGCGCATAATAAGCGCGATACAAATAAGAAGATCCATCCACAAGCACAAGTGGGTTTTTAGCGACGGTTGGCATAGGTATTTTTCGTTTATCGATGACTTAGATGGCGCTAAGCATGCCACAGAAGCACTATTTCAGCCATGGCAAAATGACTCCCAGCCTGTGGATAAGTCTGTGAGTGAAAAAGTCAACTGAGAATAATGGCGATGATTACGGCTTAGTGCGATTTTTTTAAGTTGTTGTTTTTTATGTTTATAAAAGATTTGTGTGAGTTCAATACTGTTTCTTAAAAAATCTTCCCAATTTGTGGATTTTTTATTGACTCCGTAAAATACATCTAAGGATTGGCTTAATTTTCGGCACTCGTCAGATTCGACGAATTAAGTTAGCACGATTTTTAATCAGATCAACTAGTTTGTTTATGGTTTGTTAAAACTTAATGACATAAGAAGGATATTTTTAATGAAAAAAGTCGCAGTGTTACTGAGTGGATGTGGTGTTTTCGATGGAACTGAGATACATGAATCGGTTTTAACGCTTTTATGCTTATCCCGATCAGGGGCTCACTACCAGTGTTTTGCACCTGATATCAAACAGATGCATGTGGTAGATCATCTCACTGGCGAGGTCGATGCTGCTGCAAGTCGTAACGTGCTGGTGGAGTCGGCGCGTATCGCCCGTGGCGAAGTCAAAGCGACCACAGAATTAGATATCGCCGAATTTGATGCCTTGATCATTCCCGGTGGCTTTGGTGCGGCGAAAAATCTGTGTAACTTTGCGACGAATGGCAGTGAGTGTGAAGTGGAACCGCTGGTGACTGATTTTATCAATGAGTTCATTCTGGCGAAAAAGCCCGTTGGTTTTATCTGTATTGCTCCTATGATGATCCCGCGTTTATATCCCCAGGGTGTAAAAGGCACTATTGGTAATGATAGCGATACTGTCGCAGCGTTTAATTTGATGGGCGGTGAGCATCAAGTTGCGACAGTACATGAGATAGTCGTGGATGAAGCAAATCGGATTGTCAGCACTCCCGCTTATATGTTGGCTGGTAATATTGCTGAAGCGCATTCAGGCATCGAGAAGCTAGTCGTTAAGCTACTAGAAATGACTGATCAGAGTTAGTTTGAGCTGTTTGTAGAAGAGTGAAGCGAGTCATTGAACCAAGATAAATTTCAGGATTTATCTTGGTTCACTATATTAAATTGAGATCGAGGATTTGCGGCTATCAAATAAACCTTGGGCTAACCCTATGAGTAAGCCGCCAATGTGGGCGCCGTTAGCAACCGAAACCCCTAGAATATCTGTGAATCCCAATGCCAACCATATCATCATAAAGCCCATATATGATGGTGGGAAATCTATTCCAGCTGCGGGTTTACGTATACCCATAATCCAAGTGTAACCTACCACTGCATACACAACGCCGGACAGCCCGCCAAAGTTAGGTCCACCGACATAATATTGGATAACGTTTGGCAGTGTTCCTGCGACAAACAGCAGGATGAGTAATGGTGCAGTACCAATACGGGTTTCGATTTTACCGCCTAAATACCACCACCAGAGCAAATTAAAGATGACGTGCATGGCTGAAAAATGCAGCAGGCTCGGTGTAAAAACACGCCAGAACTGGCTGAACTCTGAATGAGGTACTGCTCCAAAATAGGACAGTGCCGCGTAGGTTTGGTTGGCGAACCCTAAGTTCATCGCCGCAAAAATGAGTACGCAAACCGCAAAAACGATCAACGTGACTGGGCCTGCGCCGGTAATGAATTGGGTGAACAACTGCAGCGAAGGGGCACCATAATCGAGTTTGGTTTGGGTATCGCCGTGTTCCCACGAGGCTTGCAGATATTTATTGTCGTAAGGGTGAGCAATAAAGTGGGCAAACTCTTTGCGTGCTTGCTCCACATCTTTGTCATGGATAACCAGAATGGCGACACCCTGAACCAGCGGCTCAATTTGGCAGTCAATGTCTTCCCCTTTGAGGTAATCGACAAATGCCTGCGCGGCTCTGCTGTTGGGGAGTCTGCCAATTTCTATCATGCATTCGCCTCATGCCAGGCGCTATAGCCGCCGTCTAGGCTGTAAACGTCATCAAAACCTTGTTCGCATAAATATTGCGCCGCATTTTGGCTGCTCATGCCGTGGTAACAAACCACCACGAGTGGGCTATCCATATCGGCTTGGCTAATAAATTGCGCTAGGTTTTCGTTATTCAGGTTAGTTGCACCTGCAATATGGCCGTTGGTGAAGCTATTGCCATCGCGGATATCGACGATTTGCACTGGCTGTGCTTCGGTCATTTGCAGCAATTGATTAACGCTTAAGTGTTTAAAGGAAGACATAATAAAACCTGACAAAGCTAAGAGATGGAAATCAAGATGGGATAAGTGTGCAACAAGGGGCTGCGAGTGTACAGCCCCTATCTAGGTAATGCTCTGCAGGATTAATCCCAGCTGAGGATCACTTTACCCGATTGGCCCGAGCCCATAGCGTCGAAACCTTGTTGGAAATCATCAATCTTGAAGTGGTGAGTGATGATAGGTGAAATATCTAAGCCTGATTGGATAAGACTGGCCATCTTGTACCAAGTTTCGAACATTTCACGGCCGTAGATGCCTTTAATGACCAAACCTTTGAAGATCACTTTGCTCCAGTCGATGGCCATTTCACCACTTGGAATACCGAGCATAGCGACTTTGCCGCCGTGGTTCATGGTATCTAACATGGCGTGGAAGGCCGATGGTACGCCAGACATTTCTAATCCAACGTCGAAACCTTCGGTCATGCCCAGTTCTTTCATCACGTCTTTTAGGTTTTCTTTTGACACGTTCACAGCGCGCGTGGCGCCCATTTTACGGGCCAGCTCTAAGCGGTATTCGTTGACGTCGGTGATCACCACATGGCGAGCACCTACGTGACGACATACTGCTGCCGCCATGATGCCGATGGGACCTGCGCCTGTGATCAACACGTCTTCACCGACTAAATCGAAGGATAATGCTGTGTGCACAGCGTTACCAAACGGGTCAAAGATTGAGGCTAAATCATCGCTGATATCATCAGGGATTTTAAAGGCGTTAAAGGCGGGGATAACTAAGTATTCCGCAAATGAACCTTCACGATTGACACCCACGCCAGAGGTGTTACGGCATAAATGGGTGCGGCCTGCGCGGCAGTTACGGCAGTGGCCGCAGGTGATATGGCCTTCGCCAGACACGCGGTCGCCTATCTTAAAACCACGAACTTCTTGACCGATATCAACCACTTCGCCTACATATTCATGACCAACAACCATGGGGACTGGAATGGTTTTTTGTGACCATTCGTCCCAGTTGTAGATGTGCATGTCGGTGCCACAAATCGCAGTTTTTTTAATTTTGATCAGCAGATCGTTGTGGCCCATCACTGGCTTAGGCGCATCGACTAACCAAATACCTTTTTCGGCTTTTAACTTGCTTAGTGCTTTCATTGTCTCAAGTCCTAAATAGGGGTTAAATAATGCCCATTTCTTTGGCAATACGGGTAAAGGCGGTGATCGCTTTGTCGAGTTGCTCACGGGTATGTGCCGCTGACATTTGCGTACGGATACGGGCTTGTCCCTTAGGAACGACTGGGAACGAGAAGCCAATAACATAAATATGTTCTGCTAATAAGCGGTTAGCAAAGTCGCCCGCCAGTTTCGCATCACCAATCATCACAGGGATAATCGCGTGGTCGGCGCCGCCCAAAGTAAAGCCTGCTGCTGACATTTGCTCACGGAAATAACGGCTGTTTTCCCATACGGCTTCGCGCAGGGCTTGGCCTGATTTGAGCATTTCTAACACATGGATAGATGCAGTCACGATTGATGGCGCTAATGAGTTAGAGAACAGGTAAGGACGTGAACGCTGACGTAACCAGTCGATGACTTCTTTTTTACCCGAAGTGAAACCGCCCGATGCGCCGCCTAAGGCTTTGCCTAAGGTGCCAGTGATGATGTCGACTCTGTCCATCACATTGCAATATTCGTGCGTGCCACGGCCGTTTGCGCCGATAAAGCCCACAGCGTGAGAGTCATCGACCATCACTAGTGCGCCGTATTTATCGGCTAAATCACATACGCCTTGCAGGTTAGCAATCACGCCGTCCATCGAGAATACGCCGTCGGTGGCGATCAAGATGTTACGTGCGCCAGCTTCTTTCGCGGCGATCAGCTGAGTTTCTAAATCGGCCATGTCGTTGTTGGCATAACGGAAACGCTTCGCTTTACATAAACGTACACCGTCGATGATAGAAGCATGGTTGAGCGCATCGGAGATGATGGCGTCTTCTGCATCTAACAAGGTTTCGAACAGACCAGCGTTTGCATCGAAACAAGAAGAGTACAGAATGGTGTCTTCAGTGCCGAGGAATTCGCTTAGGCTCGCTTCGAGCTGTTTATGTATGTCTTGGGTGCCACAAATAAAGCGCACCGACGCCATACCAAAACCGTGACTGTCTAAGCCTCCTTGGGCGGCTTTAATCAGTTCGGGATGATTGGCTAGGCCTAAGTAATTGTTAGCACAAAAGTTAACAACTTCTTGGTGATTAACTTGAATGGCAGTCTGTTGTGGTGAGGCAATAACACGCTCGCTTTTATATAAGCCTTCGGCTTTGATGTCTGCAAGCTGTTGATTAATCTGTGCGTAGAATGAGGTAGAGGCCACCTGATATCTCCTTAGTTAACTTTATTCTGATTTTGGGAGTGGCGGCATTCTAACTCTAAACCTAATCGGCCTACAGCCTTTTTTTCATGCAGGTTCGCAAGATAAACTAGTTTAGGGCTAAAGTGGTTTTTACATTATAAAAACTAATGTGCAACATAAGTTTGCCACTGTTTGACTGAGTATTCTTTTAAGCGTTGTAGAGCGAAAACGGGTTCGCACTCAGTACTATAATTGCTTTGAGTTTAGTTCCGAATGCGAGTTCCCAACATAGGCGTTTGGGATGATGTTATAGGGATTCTTGACTCGCTAGCGCGTGGTAATGTTGCTCTAGGCGAGTAAAAGTCGCAACGGAAGTCGGGGTTGCATAGGCTTTGAAAATCATCAGCACCCTTAAAACGCCTTCATAAAGTGTCGCTTTAGTAATGGTTGACGTGCTGGATTGTGTGAGTTGATAACCAATCCAAAAGCTGACGATCATCTTAATGGTATCCGCCAGTGGCGTGATTTTGTCAGCATCGACACACAGAAATCCATCTTGTGTGAGTTTATGCAGCACATGGCTTGAACGCGTTAAGACTTGCTGCTGTGCGTGCAAATAGCGTTTTTTTAGTTCTCCATCGCGGGCGAGAATATCCGCAAGATTGGCGTACATAAAGCGGAATTGCCACAAGGTATAGAACATAGCATCGAAGTAGCCGATTAACAGTTCTACATCCACTTGCTTATCTTCATAGGGTTGGAAACCCGATTCGAGATGATTCTCATATAGACTGAAAATACAGCGGATAATGTCTTCTTTATTGCGAAAATGGTAATAAAGATTCCCGGGACTCATATTTAAGTGAGCAGCAATGTGATTGGTGGTGATGTTTCTTTCGCCATGCTCGTTGAACAGTTCAAGACTGGCATAGATTATTTTGTCGCGGGTTTTCATAAGTTATCCAAATTGCTAGTGAACGCCACATAATTGATCAAAGAAAGCTAACCAACGACCGCCGAACTGCTGGTAAATTATCCCTAATTTGGTGCATATGCTAACATTGCCGCTATTCATCAGGCAAAACTCATAAGCACGTTTTTAATGAATCGTTTTCTCTATTCCACGATCTTATATTTATTATCCCCTTTGCTAGTCGTCTATTTAGCATTTCGTACTATTAAAAGCCCTGATTACCGCGGTCGTTGGGGGGAGCGTTTTGGATTAACCCGACTTAAATCGACGGATTTACTGGTCCATTCTGTGTCTATGGGCGAAACGCTCGCGGCAATCCCATTGATCCGTTTGATTATGCAATCACACCCTGAGCTAAGCATTACGGTTACCACAACCAGCCCAACAGGGTCTGCAGAAGTGCGCAAAGCCTTTGGTGACTCAGTGCAGCATTGTTATTTGCCCTTTGACTTACCTTGGTGCGTGAGGCGTTTCTTGTGCCAAGTCTCGCCTAAGTGGTGTGTGATTATGGAAACTGAGCTGTGGCCTAACTTAGTTGCTGTTGCTGCCAAACGCGGTGTGCGCTTGATGTTAGCGAATGCCCGCCTGTCGGCCAAGTCGGCGGCGCAATATGCTAAGCGCCCTAAACTCAGTCGACCTATGTTGCAACGACTCGATGTTATTGCGGTGCAGACTCAAGTAGAAGCGCAGCGTTTTATCGAGTTAGGTGTATCGCCGGACAGAGTGACAGTATGCGGTAGCTTGAAGTTTGATCTCAGTATTACGCCTGAGCGTTTAGCCAATGCCAAGCTGTTGCGTCAGACTTGGGGGCGTAAAACCTCGCCGATTTGGGTCGCAGGCAGTGTGCATCCTGGAGAATTTGACGCCATGCTCATCGCCCATAGGCAATTATTGGCTCAGTGGCCCGATGCCTTGCTGATTATTGCACCGCGTCATCCTGAGCAGTTTTCTGCCGTTGCTGAGGTTGTTGCCAGTCAAGGTTTTGAATTAATTCGTCGCAGCAGTAATCTTCCTGTGACGGCCACGACTCAAGTGCTGGTCGGCGATACCATGGGTGAACTTCTGACCTTTTATGGCACGGCGGACCAAGCCTTTGTCGGTGGCACGCTGATCAATAATGGTGGCCATAATCCCTTGGAGCCTGTTGCTATGGGCGTACCTGTTATGGTGGGGCCGAACCATTGGGACTTTGCCCAGATTACGCAGATGTTGGCGGATGCTGGTGGGTTAAGGGTTGTCGCTTCGGCGGATGAACTTGCCGCTAACTTGATTGAGTATTTTGCTAAACCTGAGTTACGCCAGCAGGCGGTGAACGCGGGATTGGCTGTGGTTGAGGCAAATCGCGGTGCCTTGCAACAACAATATCTTCTCGCGCAATCTTTAATAACCGCTTAATTCAACTGGATAATTCGTTTAGTGGATCAGGCGCTTTGCATCGCCGCTTGATAGCCTTGCATTAGTGATGACCAGTTATCAGCGGTGAAGGCAAGGTTTGGTAGCTTGGCTTGTTCTTTATTAAAGGAACGTAACAGTCTGTCTAGATTCGATTGCTGCCATTGTGGGCTAGGTGTTTTTAACTCGCCGCGGTCGAAATCGATAAGATAAAACCGCTCTGGCGTTAAGGGTTCTGTTTGCGCGGGCTGGAACAGAATATTCTTGGCATTGAGATCGGCGTGGTACACACCACGCTGGTGGAAATGGGCGATGCAAGCCCCTAATGCTTGCCATTGCTCAGTGCTCATGACCCCTTTGCCGAGTTTAGCGACTAAATCTTCGGCGCCTTCGACCCGTTCGATAATAATATCGGCGCGGTAAAATAATCCATCGCGCACTATGTTGGCGGCAATCGGTTTAGGTACAGCAAAATCTTCGCGATACAAAACGTCTAATAAGCGTAACTCACCCATGGCGCGGGTATTTTCGAGGCCAGTATAAACGTAAGCATCTTTGCTGAATTTCTCCATTAAGCCGCCACGCCAATAATGACGCAATACCCAATGACTGTGCTCAAATGCCACAAACCAAGTGGTGTAGCGGCCTTTGGATGAACCGACGACAGCATTTTTAGCCCGCCAAAAATCCACCGAGAACCACGCGGGATCGATATCTGTTGGCGTATCTTGGCAAACTGCAATGTGACCTTGGGCGGTTTTTATGAGCTGTATCTGAGCATTCATCGGAGATTTGTTGACTTAAGCGTGGCACCTAGGGCCATTCTACATTAAGATCCTTAGCTTGCGCCAAATAACCTTAAGAGCTTTTAGCTTCAATCCCAATGAGTTTAAATCCCAATACCATGAATTCTCTTTGTTTGCTTCGCTTATCCGCTATCGGTGACGTCTGTCATGCCGTGGCTATGGTGCAGGCGATTCAGCGGCAATACCCCGAGCTCAAAATCACATGGGTGATCGGTAAACTCGAATATCAATTGTTGAAGCATTTACCCGGCATTGAGTTTGTTATTTTCGATAAATCTCAAGGGTGGCGCAGTTATTTTAATTTGCGTAAGGCCTTAAAAGGCCGACGTTTTGACGTGCTGCTGCATATGCAGGTTGCGCTACGTGCAACCTTGGCTTCATTAGCCATTTCGGCAAAGGTGCGCATAGGCTTTGATCGTGCCCGCGCTAAAGAAGGTCAGTGGCTAGTGACAAATCACAGGGTGGAGCCCTTGGCAAATCCCCATGTGCTCGAAGGATTTATGGGATTCGCTAAGGTGATTGGCGTTAACGATCTCACTCCTCAATGGCATATTCCTGTGCCAATTGCGGATACTGAATTTGCCCAGACGCAGATTAAAGACAATGAAAAAGTCTTTATCATTTGCGCTGCAGCCAGTAAGGCAGAACGTAACTGGTTATCAGAGCGTTATGCCACCGTTGCGAGCCATGCGATTGCGAAAGGATTTAGAGTCATGCTTTGCGGTGGCCCAACTCAACTTGAGAAGGATTTAGCAGAGCAAATTTTGCAGGCTTGTCCCTCTAAAATCGATAATTTAGTGGGCAAAACCAGTCTGACGCAATTATTGGCGCTGCTAAAACGCGCCAGTGTAGTGTTAGCTCCGGATACGGGCCCTGCGCATATGGCGGTGACCCAAGGCACGCCTGTCATTGGTTTATATGCCCATTCCAATCCTGGGCGCACAGGTCCGTATTTATCGCAGCAATATGTGGCGAGCGCCTATGATGAGGCAATAGCATCCCAACATAGTGGCGAAGTTAAGTGGGGCACTCGAGCCAAAGGCGAGCATTTGATGGCTTTGATCAGTGTTGAAGCTGTGATTGAGAAGTTTGATCTGGTGGTTCAGCAGACACTCAGTTAAGGCTTGTTAGTATCAGCATTCTTGTTCAGCACTCTTGATGTATCGCTGCGTTAGCGGTTTGTATTCAGAATATCGTTTAGGAGATAAATCATGCGGATAGCTATTGCCATTGACAGTTTAGCGGGTGGCGGAGCCGAAAAGGTCATGATTACCTTAGCCAAGCAATTTATTCGCTTAGGGCATGAGCCGCATTTTTTAGTTATGGAAGATAATCGCTATTATGAAATCCCAGATGACTTACCCATTCATCAATGTTTTGCCCCTAAGGATAAAGATTTCGACCATTTTGGGCGATTGAATGCTTCGGTTAACAAACTCAGCGCAAAAATCGCGGAAATTGAATCTCAAGTGGGCAAGTTTGATTTGTTTTTATCAAATTTAGATAAAACCAATTTAATGATGACCAAAACTGGTGTTTCACCGCTTTATGTCATAGTCCATTCTTCTGTAGAAGAAGAGTTGAGCCGCCAATTTAAACTGGGACCGTTTGCTTATTTCAAGAAGCTAAAATCCAAAAAAGCGCTCAATGGCCAGCATTTGATTACTGTCTCAAATGGCATAGCAAAGGAGATTAAAGATAAAGGTCGTTTGCATCCAGCATCTATGCAAACTATCTATAATCCATTTGAATTTAACGAAATCACATCTCAATCACAGCAAGATAATCCGCAAATCCCTCAGGGAGATTATCTTATTCATGTCGGTCGTTTTGCTAAGCAAAAGCGCCATGATGTGTTGTTTGAAGCCCTCAAGCTCACGCAAAATCAACTTCCTGTCGTGCTCTTGTGCCATAACCACAAAAAAGCGATAAAAGCAGCGAAAAAGTTTGGTATTGAAAAGCGATTAATTATTCCCGGTTTTCAAAGTAATCCTTTTCCATGGATTAAGCAGGCTAAGGCATTAGTGCTCAGCTCTGATTTTGAAGGTTTACCGACAGTCTTGATTGAATCTTTAGCTTGTGGGACTCCTGTTGTGAGCACTGATTGCCCACATGGACCCAGTGAGATTTTAACGGGTAATTTAGTGCCTTATCTCGTGCCGCGTCGTGATCCCAAAGCGTTAGCTAAAATGATAGACGAGGTTGTTAGCTTGCCGCCATCCCTCGAGCAGGTTGAGATTTTGGCCAAAGTCGATGCGACCTTAATTGCCGAACAATATTTAGCGTTGGCAAAATAATTTATTCGTTTGTGTTTTAGGAGCATGCTTGTGGAAGAAGCCAAACAAGCCAAAAGACGTTATTTATTTTACATAGCGCAAAACTATTCCTATGCGATGTTAAGGCCACTTCAACAAGTCATTTTGGAAAGAGGTGATGAGGTTAGCTGGTTCTTAGAGGGAAATGAGGTCGATCCTAAGTTTTTAAAAACCGATGAACTGCGCTTGCAGAGCATCGATGCTGTGAAAGCGTGGAAACCAGATGCGGTATTCGTCCCTGGGAACGTTGTCCCTCATTTTATTCCTGGGGTTAAAGTGGGCGTATTCCATGGATTTAATGCGGGTAAAATGAATCATAAGGGCCGAGAAGATCACTTCGAAATCAGAGATTGTTTTGATTTGTATTGTACCCAAGGCCCTGCGACGACTCTGCCCTTTCTGAAACTAGAGAAAAAGTTTGGTACTTTTACTGTAGTTGAAACGGGATGGCCTGCGCTCGACCCCCTATTTCTTGAGAATAAAGATAATCCCTATATCAAAGCTGATGACCCAAGGCCAGTAGTACTCTTTTGCTCAACATTTTCCCCAAGTTTGACCTGCGCACCTGTAGTATTTGAGCAGATTAAAGCCCTGTCGCAAAAGAGCCAATGGCGCTGGTTAGTGCAATTTCATCCAAAGATGAATCCTAAGATTGTTGAGCAGTACAAGGCTTTAGAAAACGAGAATTTACAGTTTGTTGAAACTGATAATGTGATCCCTTTGCTGCAGGTGGGGGATGTGATGTTGTGTGACACTTCATCGATTCTGTTGATGTTTTTAATGCAGCGAAAACCAGTGGTGACCTTTAAAAATCAGTCACCGAAAGATCATTTAATCGATATCAGTCGGGTTGAGGATATTGAATCTGCATTAACGCGAGCACTGAGTCGTCCTGATGATTTGATGGCGCACATCCATGATTATTGCAATCAAATTCACCCTACGGGCGATGGTCAATCTAGCCAGCGAGTTTTAGCCGCAACAGATGCTTTGATTGATAAAGGCACTGATTGGCTAAAACCTAAACCATTGAACTTGTTGCGCCATTTTAAGATGCGGCGCAAGCTAGGTTATTGGAAGTTGTTTTAGCTAGTTGTCGTTACTTATGGGCCGATATTTCAATATCGGCCCATTTTGTTAGCCTTGCAGTTTCATTTCTTCAACCAGTTTAAAGATGATTTCTTGCATATTTTTCTGGAAATCTTCAATACTGTGGTTGGCTTTGATGTAGTTAACTGCCTTAACCGCGAGTTCTTGTCTTAGTTGTTCGTTTTCCATCAGATGGCGTATACCATTGATAAATAAATCGACTTTATCAAAACCATCTCCGAGCACTGTACCTGTAAATACGCCAAATTGACTCGTCAGCTCGTCGGGGTCACGGCAACTGACGAGAAGGGTGCCATAAGATAACGCTTCTAAGAAAGAAATAGGTAGAGCTTCGTGAATTGAAGTGTTGACTAAAATTTTAGCATCTTTGATTAGCTGGTTTTTTCGATCGCCTTCTACATGCCCTACAAAATGTAGGTTGGGAATATTTAGGTAGTCATTCATGATGGACTGATTTTTCTTTGACTGCCTAAATGACTGACCTAGCATGAAAAATTCATATTCAGGCATCAGTTTAGCTATCTCGCAAAATAACCAACCACGTTTGACTGACTCAATTCGTCCCAGAAAGATAATGTGATTTTTCTTCGGGTGTGCTTCTACATCGAAATTATGATCGATCTCGATAGGATTGGGTAAATATTTGATTTCTGTTTTATCATCGAGATTGTAGAGATCTCTGGCTTTACGATCTAAAAAGCGTGCCTGAGAAATAAATGAGACTTTCCCTGCCGCCCAAAGGTCATGAACAAACTGATAAATATTACTGTCCCAATAACTTTTCTCAGGGAAAAGTTTTACGGTATTAATTTCATCCCATTCATAATCAGGTCTTGGATCTTGAACCCAAAATAGGAGTTTTTTATCAATATTGGGGATGGTTTTTAGAATGCGATATGAGTGGGTTGTCATTTCTATTGACAGAAATATATCGTAATTCTTCTTTTTCAGAAACCTAATATTAAGGAAATCCATAAACTTAGCAGCTAAGCGATAAACTTTAATACCATCGATCATATAACGACGAGGTATTAATCTTTGTTTGCTGCAGTCTTTCTTAATGAGCACTTCTACTTCAATATTTTCGTTGGGTAAGTGTTTGGCGATTAAGTGGCGTGCTAGAAAACCGTATCCACCATACACTGTGCCTGTACCACCAAAGTACTCATCAACTAATAAAGCCACTTTAAGCTTACTCATTACTACCCCAAAAAATCATTTATTGCTAATTCTACTTAGGCAGAATTATTTGATGGGAAGTATTTTGATATTTTTCAAATAGACTATCAATGAATTTATTTATTCATAAATACAGAATGGTTAACCTTATAATAAACTGTTTTATCGATGTTCAATAATAGTAATTATACAGGCTAAATGTATTGTATTTCTGTGTGTTATCACTCTTTGTTTGATGCATTTGTTAATGCATTGTTTTTTCTGGGGCTAATTCAAATGAGCCGTCATACTGTATCAGAGTGTAACGGGTGTTGGAGGTTAAGTAGAAACTCTACTTATATTCAATAGAGTTTCTACTTTTTACCGTATTAAAGATATTTATTCGGCTAAGTTCAAATATTGCTTTGCAATATTTTGACTATCTACGGCTTTAAGAATAGCAAGGTCTTCAAGCGATGGAGGCGATGCCAGACATTCCAGAGCCTTTTGTGCCAACAATGCAGGTTGGCGAACGGGGACCAAATATTTAGCTAAATGTCCGGTAAGGATTTCATTCGGGCCGTGAGGGCAGTCAGTGCTTACGACGGGGGTGCCACAGGCCAATGACTCAATGACTACCGTTGGCAAGCCTTCAAAATCTGAGCTCAGTAGCATTAATTCTGCGTTGGCAATCCAAGCATAGGGATTATGTTGAAAACCGGGTGTGATAATTCGGTGCTCAACACCGTATTTTTTGGCTAATTTACGCGCTTTATTTGGTCGATTACAGAGAAGCACGAGTTTAGGTGCTGTCGGCATATGCCTCAATGCTTTGAAGAGAATGTCATGGCGCTTTTGACGAGTGACTCTACCCACATGGATCATATAAGGCTCATTGGGAATTTCGGCGATGACTTCTTGAGTCTTAATTTTTATTTCTTCTAAGCGAAAAGGGTTGTAGATGGTTTGCACGCTCTGGGGTTTTAACCAAGAAGTGGCTCTGAGTTCGTCGGCAATACCATTTGAGACTGTGATGATTTTTTTGCCGATCAGGGCCTTGGCTTTTTTCCATCTGCGCCAGAAGTGTACTGGACCGCGTTTTAACTCCATCAATAACTCTTGTTTTAACGCACAATGACAGAAGTAGTAGCAAGGATCAAAATGACAGCCGGAAACAACAACATCGCAGTCAGTTGAATTACTGAGAAAGAGTGAAAACTTGCCCGTTTTTTCGGCGGCGCTCACTTTAGCTTTGAGTTGTTGTATCTGCTCCTGTAGCGAAGGTTTTTGACCCGCTTCAAACAGATAATGAATGGTCACATTTTGCGGAGGTATAAAATCGCCTTCCTTGTGAAACACAAACAAATGCACATCTTGTCCTGCTTCCTGTAACACTTCTGCCTGCGACAAGGCGACTTTCACTGTGCCGTTGGAGAAAAAGTTATGGCAAAAAATCGCGATTTTCTTCATATATGCTCTTCTGCGTGTCTTCAAACGTCGTTTTTAAACCTAACACTGCTCAGTATATATCGTTAAATAGGGGAGCAACATTGTATGTGGTCGGTTTTAATTTCGTGCAACATTATACCTGTTCGTGCCTTTACATGGGCTTAATCAATAGCGTTCTTGCTTATTTTTAAGCTTTTTATCGGTATTTAAAGCCGTTTTTGCTGCGATTATTCACTCGCTTGGCTAAAACGAGTAGACTGGCGAGCAATGATTTTTGGCATCCATGTGAGTTGAGTCAGCAAAGTGCATACAAGAGCAATTTACCCAGGGACATTTGATCCTATCACCAATGGTCATGCCGACTTGATTGAGCGTGCGGCTAAACTGTTTAAACATGTGGTGATTGGCATTGCGGCTAATCCTTCCAAGCAGCCTAGATTCACCCTTGAAGAGCGAGTTGAATTGGTCAATCGGGTGACTGCTCATTTGGATAATGTCGAGGTGGTGGGGTTTTCGGGGTTGCTAGTGGATTTTGCCAAGGAGCAAAAGGCCAGTGTACTTGTGCGTGGGTTACGCGCGGTATCCGACTTTGAATATGAATTCCAATTAGCAAATATGAATCGCAGATTGAGCCCTGATCTGGAAAGCGTATTTTTAACGCCTGCTGAGGAGAACTCATTTATCTCTTCAACCTTAGTAAAGGAAGTCGCTTTGCATGGTGGCGATGTGAGCCAGTTTGTTCACCCTGAAGTAACGGCTGCATTGGCGGCCAAGCTTAAGTTGGTTAAACCTTAGATTTTACCTGCGAACTAGATAGTTTTTACGTAGGAGTTTTGTGTTAACTTTGAGGCATTGTTGCCTTGTGATGATACTTAAAAGGATGTTATGAAGGCTTTTTTTTCCCCCACGATCCTTGCTACTAGCATTGCCTCTGGCCTATTTTTTTCTTCAATGCTTGCTGCTGCACCTTGGGTCGATGCCTCTGATATATATCTTAGAGCTGACATTCAAGCGCTGGCTGATGCGGGTGTGATCACTGTGCCAGTGAATACTTATCCATTGATGTGGTCAGGTATTGGTGGTGATTTAGCGAAAATTGAGCCTGAGCTGCTTTCTCCCTCTTTAGTACAAGCCTTTGCACGGGTTAATTTTTATTATCAAAATGCTGTCGATAATCGTGGTAATGCACGGATAAAAGTATCGGCAGCATCTGATCCTGCTCGCTTTCAACATTATGGTTCTGACTATCGCGAGAAAGGTGAAGTGCTGGGCTCCTACGAGTATTTAGGATCGCGTGTTGCTTATAAGGCGACTGTGGCAGAAACCTATGATCCGCAAGATAATAAAAACTTCCGCCTTGATGAGTCTTATTTTGCCATCATTTTTGGCAATTGGATCGCAACCTTAGGCGCGGTTGAGCAGTGGTGGGGACCGGGGTTTGACTCGGCTCTACATCGTTCTAATAATGCCCGCCCTATGTCATCGTTAACCTTGAGCCGTAACAATGCCGCGGCTTTTGAAACACCTTGGTTATCTTGGATTGGCCCTTGGACCTTTAAAACCGGATTTAGCTTAACTGAAGTGGATCGTGCTGTGCCTAAGACGGCTGAGTGGGATATGCGCTTAAGTGCAAGACCGATTAAACAGTTAGAAGTGGGATTGTCTTGGTCGACCTTATTTTGTGGTGAGGGCCAAGATTGTAACTTTGACTCTTGGTGGGATTCGGTTGCGAGTAATACTGTTTGTATCGATGGTACAAATGATTGTGCGCCCAATGAGCGCCGCGATGCAGGTCATAGAACTCAAAGTATTGATATGCGTTATGCCGATACTTTGCAGGATATCCCCGTTGGATTATATCTCGAACATAGTTGTGAAAATGGTAGTGACTGCGGCTCACTTTGGGGTATTGATACCCATTTTGGCACATCGGGTAAGCAGTTTAAGTTGTTCATGGAATATTCGGACACCTATGTAAAATGCGATGGTGATAGTGCCAATTGTTTCTATGAGGATCCTGTCTATCTGAGTGGTGCTCGCTACTATGGTCGTGCTTTGGGTTCTACCTATGATAGTGATGCACAAGTGTTTGTGGTTGGATTAGTTGGCCAGTTTAATAACAGCCGTGGTTTTACCTCGTTGCTGCGTTATGCGAAGCTGAATAAAGATGGCTCCAATGTGGCAAACACTTGGGCGCCACAACCGCCAAAAGAAGATTTATTGATGCTGGAGCTTTCTTACCGTATGCCAGTGTGGAAAGGCATGTGGAGCTTAGGTGGAACAGTATCGAGATCGGAGTTTGAAGTTCAAGAAAATGATACCAATGCCACGCTATTTAGCAGTTTTGAGTATCGTTTTTGACAGCTGTAATTGATTAAATAACGAAAAATGCCAAGCACTTGCTTGGCATTTTGGCTTATAAATAACGCAATATTAGCGTGTTTGGCAAATGCCACAAAATACTGTGGTGCGTTGGCCTAAACGGATTTCACTCAGCAAGTTACCGCAGCTTGTGCAGGTTTCACCGCCGCGACCATAGACATGCAGTTTTTGGGCGAAGTAGCCGGGCTTGCCATCGGCATTGGTAAAGTCTTTCAGCGTAGTGCCGCCTTGTTTAATGGCGTGGGCTAAGATTTGCTTCACTTCGGCAACTAAAACGGTCAAACGCTCGATATCGATTTTACCTGCTTCGGCCTCTGGATGAATACCTGCGGCAAACAGGGCTTCATTGGCGTAAATATTGCCTACACCCACTACGATATGATTATCCATCAGGCAGAGTTTGATCGCTTTTTTCTTGCCTGTTAAAGCTGCTGCTAATTGTTTGACATTAAAAGCATTAGTCAGTGGCTCTGGCCCCAGTTTGGCGAGTAATGGATGCGCTTCTTCTGGGAGTTCACACCATAGCCAAGCACCGAATCGTCTCGGATCGTTAAAACGTAAAATGCGGCCGTTGGCGAGCACTAAGTCGATATGGTCATGCTTTTCCACTGGCGTGTCGTGGGGCAAAATCCGTAAACTCCCTGACATACCCAAATGCACTATGCTGGTGCCCGCGTCAGTGTCGATTAATAGATACTTAGCACGGCGTCGCACTTGGCGTATAACTTGACCGATAATCTGTTTGGCTATGTCAGGCACAGGCCAGCGCAACGAGCCATTGCGGATCACAAGATCTATTACGGTTTGCTCGACAAGGTAGGGGGCAATACCCTGACGGGTGACTTCAACTTCTGGTAATTCCGGCATGGATTCTTTCTTATCTTAAGTAAAATTGGGTGACATTAAGTTGCGGGTTTCGCATCGAGGATCGGTTGCAGTTTAGCTCTTAAACTCGGTGGTACTAAATACCAATTACCTGCGGGAGACTTTAAGGCGCCTTCATTGGGAAAATAGATCCACAGTTGAGCATCGCGGATATCTGCAATCTGGATGACTAATTCTTGTGGATTATCTGTGGTTTCTGGCGCGGCGGTTAAGGGGGATACCCGTATGGTTTGCCACGCCTTTGCCCATTCATCACAGTTGAGGACTTTAGTGTCGCACTCCCATTGTGATGTTTGCTTGTGCAGCCATAACCCATCGAGTTGCAGCTGTGAAAGCGGCGCATTATCGTCAAATAGCAGCTGAGCATCACTCGGAACATTATTGGTCTTGTTATCCATAAAAGTCAGCACGGCGACCATAAAGGCGCAGGCGACTATGATGACGTTATTCCATTGCTTACGAGTTAATGCCATAGAAATGTGTGACGCTAAGTATGGGGTGATGCTTCGAGTTTATCACGGCCAAATTGAGATGCTAGCCCTTAAGCGATGGAGTGGTGATGCTTAACCGCCTGTGGCGTTCATAAAGCGTAGGATGTGTACCTGATTATTGCCAAAGTCGTGCTGCTTAGGCTTGAGATTAATTCCCGCGAGAATAGCGACTTTTAATCTTTCAATATCAGCCGGAAATTCCCTGACTATGCTTTTGAGATCAACGGCATGTTCATTGCCTAAACACAGCAGTAATTGGCCTTCGACTGTGACGCGCACGCGATTACATTCGTGGCAGAAGTTGTGACTGTGGGGCGAGATAAAGCCGATATGGATTGGGCTGTCGGCCATAGTGTAATAACGTGCTGGGCCGCCGGTACGTTTGTTGGAAAGCTGTAGCGGATAGTGACTATTGATGATGGCTTTTACTTCATCGCTGCTGCAATGACGGGCGCGTTTCCTCTCATCCATTTCGCCAAGTGGCATTTCTTCGATAAAGGCGATGTCTAAGTTACGGCCACGGCAGAAATCAACTAAATCAATAACTTCATTATCGTTCTGCTGTTTTAAAATCACCGCATTAATCTTGATACGTTCAAATCCCGCCGCAATAGCCGCATCAATACCATCTATGACTCTGTCTAATTTGCCGTTACGCGTTAGCTGAGTAAACAGTGTGGGGTTTAAGGTATCTAGGCTGATATTGAGGCGCTTTAATCCTGCATCAAACATGGGTTTAGCGAATTTTGTCAGCCTTGAACCATTAGTGGTCATGGATAAATCCGTCAGCCCAGGCAGTTTACCAAGCAGACCCACTAGCTGGTCGCAATCAGTGCGAACTAAGGGCTCACCGCCAGTCAGGCGAATTTTAGTCACACCAAGCTCAGTAAAGGCTTGGGCAATCCAAGCTAATTCTTCGAGGTGGAGTACGTGGTCCTTTGGCAGAAAACAGGGATCTTCCGTCATGCAATAAACACAGCGAAAGTCGCAGCGGTCGGTGACCGAGAGCCGTAAATATTCGACCTTACGGCCAAAGGAATCCACAATTAGACTCATAAAAAACTCACTGGATCCTAAAGCAGATCCGCAAAGGGTTGAATAAATACAGTTTCACCTGCATTCACGGCTTCTGCACCATCCCCTATGATGATGAGGCAATTCCCTTTAACCATTGAACTTAACATCCCAGAACCTTGGTTGCCCGTACTACTCACGTGTAGGCGTCCATCTTTACCAAGCTGATAAATCCCGCGAATAAATTCGGTGCGGCCTTGACGGCTTCGTAGAGTTTCATCACTTATTGCAGGGAATAGCTGCGCTTGCCAGTTCACTTCACCTGCTAATTTTCGTAAAGCGGGCTGCACAAATTGCAGGAAAGTGACCATTACCGCCACAGGGTTGCCAGGTAGCCCGAAGAATAAGCTATCTCCGATTTTACCAAAGGCGAGTGGCCGACCCGGACGCATGTTAATGCGCCAGAAATCAATTTTGCCGAGGCGGGCCAGTACGGTTTTAATGTAGTCCGCATCGCCGACAGACACACCACCAGAGCTAATGACGATATCGGCAAGGTTGGCGGCTTTAGCGAGAGTTGCTTCAAGGGCGGCTTCAGAATCTTCGATAATGCCTAAATCGATAACGTCACAACCGAGACGTTTTGCCATCGCTTTGATGGTAAAGCGGTTTGAGTCATAAATGCAGTTAGCTTTGAGTACTTCACCGGGCTGGCTCACTTCATCGCCGGTGGAGAATACTGCAACAGTTGGTCGGCGATATACACTCAGATGATTGAGTCCAAGTGAGGCCAGTAAACCTTGTTCTGCGGCGCTTAGGCGAGTGGCTTTTGCAAGTGCGACTTGGCCTTGAGCAATATCTTCTCCAGCGAGGCGAACGTGTTGGCCAGAAAGAATGCGGCCTTCAAAGCTAACAATGCCATCGACTTCCTTGGCAAGCTCTCGGGGCTGCACTGTATCGGCACCCGCAGGCACTGTTGCGCCCGTCATGATACGCACGGTTTCGCCGACTTTAAGCGTGCCCGAATATTGATGACCGGCAAGAACCTCTCCCACCAATTTTAAGGTGGTAGGCATGGGGTCTTGATAGACAAAGGCGTAGCCATCCATCGCCGAATTGGTTTGTTGTGGCACGTTGACGGGAGAAATGCTGTCGCTGGCCAGTATGCGGTTATCTAAGGCGTCTAACTCGATGTCTTCAATCTCTGCCACGGGTGAAACATGGGATAAAATTTGCGCTAAACCTTGGCTGACGCTGAGGTTTTTATTGTCGCCTATGGCGCAGGAATCCACGGCCGAAATGGGGTATTGGAGTGGCGCTTCCCAGTTTTGGGCGTACTCCATCACAAAATCGGCAATCTGGCTGACATTGTTGAGATCGAGACGGCGCAGCTCATTCGGGAGTGCGTCGTTTGGCAACTGAGTGTCATCGCAACAGGCGATGGCGAGGATATTCTCATCTTGGGTGTAGATAAAAGGTTTGCCGTGGGCGGCGCGGTGCAATTCAATTTTAGGTAATGCGAGCTTTTTAAAGCCTTCGACGAGGACAATATCGACTTTGTCGGCTTCGATTTGCTTGAGTAAATGGACTAACTCAGGATCGCCATCGCGCGCATCTTCTGTCATCAGCGCCCAGCGTACATGGGAGGCGACCAGCATTTGTCGTGCGCCCGCTTTACGCATTTCGTAACTGTCTTTGCCGGGAATATCTACGTCGAAATTATGGTGGGCATGCTTGATTACGGCTAAGCGCAGGCCACGTTGATTTAATTCGGGGATCAATTGCTTGAGTAAGGTGGTTTTCCCCGTGCCACTGTAGGCACAAAATCCGAGAACGGGAATAGCGAGCGGATTGACGAAGGGGTTACTCATTTGCACCTCTAATTTGGGTTATTGGAGCCTTTTTAGCTATTGGATGATTTCTATCGCTAGTCGTTGTTTTTGTTCTGGCGTATTCACATTCACAAAAGCATTGGGCTGGTCGGCGAATGACGCTACGACGAAGTGATGTTTGATATACCAAAAGTCCACTTTACGCTCACCCGCCTCAAGAAATGCTTTCATCGAGTCACGTAAGCTAGGTTTTAAGAGTAAAACAACGGGTTGTTCATACTCACCGTCACTGGCAACAGCAATCTCGGCCTTTTCTGCTTCAATTGCTGCCAACATACGCGGAACAAGGTCGAGTGGCAGGAGTGGGCAGTCGCAGGGCACTACCAATAAGTAGTCTGCATCTGTTTGGCCCATAGCGGTGATCATACCCGCTAAAGGTCCGAGGAAACCACTATGCTCGTCACTTATCACCTTAAAACCGAACTCAGCATAACGTGTTTGGTTACGATTTGCGTTGATCAGGATCTCCTTAACCTGAGGTTTTATTCTATCTATTGTGTGCTTAATCATGGCTTCGCCGTTTAATTCGACGAGACCTTTATCGTCGCCACCCATGCGACGGGCCATGCCACCGGCGAGAATAACGGCATCAATTTGCGATGACATACAAAGGCTCCTGTGCTGGCAAAGATTCAGGCTGTTGATAAGAGGTCATCACGCGCTCACCTTCTATGTGCCACTGTTGTTCACAGATGGCGGTTAACGCGCAATTCTGATGGCTACTCAGTAACATTCCTGTGCCTTCGTGTTTGAGTTGTTGGATCATTTTCAATACTAGCTCTTGGGAATCCTTGTCCATATTGGAGGTGGGTTCATCGAGCATTAATAGTTTAGGTTGTAGGATCCAAGCGCGCGCAATCGCGAGGCGCTGTCTTTCGCCGCCAGAGAGATTACTGGCCCTTGCCTGCAGCAGCGACCCTAGCTGCGCCATCTCAATCGCTTGAGTAATCCGCTGTTTCGCTTTGGCTTTTGTTTCTGAGCTGAAATTCAACCCATAGGTGAGATTATATTCCACTGTGCCGTCGAACAAATAAGGATGTTGGTGCAGATAAACGGCCTTACCTAACAATGGATTGCGTCGCCACCAAGCATTTTTGGCAAAGCCGACAGCCTCAATATGGCCTTTGGTTGGTGGCATTAAGCCCGCCAGAATTTTCATCAAGGTTGATTTGCCTGTGCCATTGTCGCCTTGCAGATAAATCACATCTCCTTGGCAGAGCGATAATACGTCGGCTTTGAATAACAGGCGCGCGCCAAAGGACATTTCTACGTCACGGGCGATCAGTTTGACCTTAGTCATTGCTTAGTGGCTCCTTGGCATGGCTTTGCCGCGTAAACTACCTAAGGCAAAGTTGAGGATCAAGGCCAAGATTAGCAGTACTAGCCCGAGGGCGATAGCTTGGGCGAAGTCACCTTTGCTGGTTTCAAGTGCGATTGCGGTAGGAATATTACGGGTCACGTTTAAAATATTGCCGCCGACCATCATAGAGCAGCCGACTTCGGTCAGAATGCGACTAAAGGCCGCGACAATCGCCAGCAGTAAGGGCATGCGCAGTTCTCGGCATACTGTCCACACTGCACGGCACCAAGAGGCACCTAAGGTGCGTGAGGTTTCCCAAGCTCTGCGATCTACGCTAGTGAATGCGGCTTGGCTCATTGCAATTAGCACGGGGGCACAGATGAACATTTGCCCGAGAATCATGCCTTCTTGGGTAAATAACCATTTTAGATCGCCCAGAGGACCGTTGCGTGTTAGCAGTAAATACACGAGTAGACCGATAACCACTGTAGGGATTGATTGCAGAGTTTGAACTAAGTTAGTGACTATCCATTTGCCGCGAAATGGCGCAAACGCCAACACAAAGCCGAGCACCATGGAAGGAACAAGCGTGATCAGCAGTGCCGCGAAAGAAACCGAAAACGAGATCGAAATGATGGACCAAACGTCAGGGTCTAAAGAAAACAGCAGGCTTAACGCCTGCTGTAATAGTGCTAGCCAGCCGTCGTTCATTCGCTATAAGTTGCCTTGAACAATTGCTCGCCTTCAACTTTGAAGTTGTTGATCATGCTTTGACCTTCTTTGCTGATCAACCAGTCGCTGAATGCTTTAGCGCCTTTGTGGTTCAGATCTGGGTATTTAGCAGGGTTGATGAGAATGACTTGGTATGGGTTGGCTAAGGTTTTGCCACCATCGAAATCAACGGCAAGATCGAGTTTAGTTTTATAAGCCACGAAAGTACCACGGTCAGACAGAGTGTAACCTTGCATTTCGTTTGCCATCAGCAGGGTTTTACCCATGCCTTGACCGACTGAAGTATAACCTTTGAAGTTAGGAGTAACATTTGCCGCTTTCCATACTTCTAACTCTTTGATGTGAGTGCCTGAGTTGTCACCACGAGAGATAAAAGGTACGCCTGATTTTGCCATTTTAACGAAGGCTTCTTCGGCCGTTTTGCTGTCACGGATTTTTGCTGGGTCGTTTTTAGGGCCAAGTACTACGAAATCATTTTCCATAATGCCACGGGGCTCAACACCAAAACCATCGGCTACGAATTTAGCTTCGGCGCTAGGCGCGTGAGTCATGACTAAATCCACATCACCTTGCTCACCTAGTTTCAGGGCTTTACCTGTACCTGTGGCGATGACTTGAACCTTGTAGCCTGATTCACTTTCGAACTTAGGTAACAGTTCTTTCAATAGGCCTGAGTTTTCTGTGCTGGTGGTGGTGGCTAACTTGATAATTTCAGTCGAGTGAGCGGGTAAAACAGTGAACATACTGGCTGCAACAACCAGTCCCAGTAATGACTTCATATGAGATTTCATGTTTAGCATGGGTACTCCTTGGCGGAAAATAGGATTCCAACTCAAATGCCTACTGAGTGGAAGGTCTCGTAAATTGTAATACGTTCGGTTGAAAGCAAGTTAGATGCCAAGCTGAGAATGCGGTCATTTTCTTCACAGCTTAACCTAATTTGTGAGCTTGATCCCAAGCTTAACAAATACTCTACAGACAAATTGTCTCAGGACAAACTTCTGATGGTTCATAGTGACCTATTCATCTATTTTCAGTGCTAGAATTGGTCGCAAATGAGTCAAAATGTCCAGAAGCAGACAATATGAGCCAGATAGATAATAACCTCAAGCCTCTTCCATCGGCAGTATCGGTACTGATTGTTGATGATGAACCTGGAATGCGGAGTTTTTTAAATAAGGCACTCTCGAAGAAATTTGCCTTAGTCGAAACGGCGGGCAGTATCGAAGATGCGGAGCAGCTGCGTAGCCGTTGCCATTTCGATTTGCTTATCGTCGACATTCGTCTGCCTGGTCGTTCGGGTATCGAATGGCATGAAGCGTTGGATGAGCAGGGGCGTCGTTCGGACATCATTTTTATGACCGGCTATGCTGACATGGAAGTCGCGATTACCGCGCTACGCGCGGGTGCTTCTGACTTCATCATGAAACCTTTCCATCTCGAACAGATGATGACTGCGGTCGATCGCTGTATCGAACGTCGCTTGCTTAAACGTGAAAACTTGATGCTGCGTCGTGAGGTTTCAATCGGTTATTCATCGACCATTATTGGCAGCAGTGAAGCCATGAAGTCGGTGAAACATATCATCGAACGTGTGGCGCCGACCAATGCCGTCGTCTTGATCCAAGGTGAGTCGGGCACGGGTAAGGAATTAGTCGCACGGCAATTGCATTTGCTTAGTGGACGTCAGGGACCTTTTGTCCCAGTTAACTGTGGCTCTATCGCCCCTGAACTGCTCGAAAGTGAATTGTTTGGCCATACCGCCGGTGCATTTACGGGTGCGAAAGGCAATCGTGAAGGTTTATTCAGTTTTGCCTCGGGCGGGACGATTTTTCTCGATGAAATTGGCGAAATGCCACTGAAAATGCAAACGGCTTTACTTCGAGTGTTAGAGCAAAAAGCGATTCGTCCTGTGGGCAGCGAGAAAGAAGTTAACATTGATGTGCGAGTGATCGCGGCCACTAACCGTACTCTGATTGATGAAGTGGATGCAGGGAATTTCCGTCGAGACTTATATTATCGGCTGAATGTGCTCGATATTTTAATCCCGCCATTACGTGATAGACCCGAAGATGTCGTGGAGTTAACCCATCATTTCACTCGCCAACTTGCCGCTGAATTAGGGGTAAGAGAAGTCGTATGGAGCCATGAAGATATGGTGAAACTACAGCAACACGAGTGGCCTGGTAACATTCGTGAACTGCGCAACATGATTGAGCGTTGTATTTTGCTGGGCAAACCGCCAGCGGAATATTGGAAGCAACAGCTGAAGAGTGAGTCTTTATCCACATCGGGTTATCCATTGGATTGGCCATTGAAAGACGTGGAAAAACACCATGTGACCAGTGTTGTGGACTTACATTCTGGCAATAAGTCTGCCGCGGCGAGGGATTTAGGCGTTTCGCGCAAGACCTTAGATCGCAAGTATAAAGAGTGGTTTGATTTTAGTGGCGAACAGGAGTCATAGGGTGTCATTCTTCACTCACTTTTTTGGTGTCAGTTGGCAGCAAATGCAGGCCAAGGTGCGCTATCGCATATTAATCCTGACGTTACTGCCCATTTTACTGACACTGGTGAGTTTAGTGTTTATCACTATTTACTGGAACATCAGTTACACAGGTAAGCAGCTGTTTATGAAGGTTAAAGCTGACTTATCTGTTGCCGAAAACACTTTGCAGCAAGTGCAAGTACGCCAAGAAAAACAACTTGAACGTGTGGTGACTTCTTGGACTTTTCAAAATGACTTTAGGCCACTTTTCAGTGGTAAAGAATTAAGTGGCGAAGTCAGCTACCGAGCCAGTATTGATGCTTTTCTCCTTGAACAGAAAAAACAGCTAAATCTCGATTATCTGCGTTTAGTCAGTGTTGCCGAAGCGGCCGCAGACCCAGATTTACGCCAAATCCTTCCTAAGTTAGATGGTTTATTACCTTACTCCGGCTTGATGGTGCTGCCGCCCGAGCGTTTAGCACGTATCGACCCCGAATTGGCTATCACTGCGAGCATTCCGATAGTTGCAACCTTGCGGGCGCAGAGCCCCGTTAAAACCGTTGAAGAACGTGGTTTATTGAGCCGTAGCCTATTGCCCGTCCCTGATATGGAAGGCAAAGTGGCTTGGTATCTCGATGGTGGGATCTTGTTTAATCGCGATACTCGAATTGTCGACCACATTCGTGATCTGGTATACGACAAAGGCACCTTGCCCGAGCGTTCCATCGGTACTGTGACCATCTTCTTAGATAACATCCGTATTTCCACCAACGTGCCGCTGCATTTTTATCCCACAGGCAATGAGACGCTGGGCCGCGCGCTTGGCAGTTTAGTATCGGAGGAAGTGAAAGACAAAGTGTTAACTCAAGGTGAGCAGTGGGTCGATCGCGCTTTCGTATTTAACGATTGGTTTATTTCCGCTTATGCCCCCTTGGAAGATGTTCGCGGCCAACGTGTCGGTATGATCTATACCGGCTTTTCTGAATCGCCATTTATCCATAATTATTTACTCAATATCATAGAGCTAGGCACGATTCTAATGTTAGTGCTGTTGGTCTCTGGCCTGCTGGTTTATCGCGGTGCTTATAGTTTATTGCAGCCAATTGAACGTATTCACCATGTTGTACAAGCTGTGCAGTCGGGGCGCAATATTCGTATCGGCGCCTTAGGATTAGATAGGGATAATGAGTTATCGAACTTAGCCGAGCAATTTGACAGTATGCTTGACTTGCTACAGCGTCGAAATGCCCAAATTCAAGCGGCGGCAGAACAGCTTGAAATGAAGGTTGAAGAGCGTACTCGCAGCCTGCAGGATAAAACCTTAGAGCTGCAACGTAACGTGGCGTTACTAAACGAAACGCGTCAACAGCTCGTCACTAACGAGAAGCTCACAGCTCTTGGCGAATTGACCGCAGGTATCGCCCATGAAATCAATAATCCGACGGCCGTTATCCTCGGCAATATGGAATTACTGCGCTACGAACTTGGTGATAATGCTGAAGTAGTAAAAGAAGAAATTGATCTAGTCATTCAACAGGTTGGGCGGATCAGCACTATCATCCGTAGCCTGTTACAATACAGCCGACCTGGCGAATTCAACGCACCACTAGAAATGCATCCGATGACTCCTATTATCGAAGAAATGTTGGTGTTGGTGCGACATTCGATTCAAAAACAAGAAGTCGTGCTGATCACTGAGTTGAACGCCAGTTGTCCAGTACAGGTTAATCGTCCGCAGTTGCTGCAAGTCTTGATTAATCTTGTAGTGAATGCGGCGCATGCGATGGACGGTAAAGGACGTATTTGGGTGCGAACCTATGACTGGGTGCAGCAGGATATGCCGATTGGCGTCAAAATCGAAGTGGAAGATGAAGGCTCAGGGATAGCGCCAGAGCAGCTTGGACGGATTTTCGACCCTTTTTATACCACACGTAAGGATGGCACTGGTTTAGGTCTTTCGCTCAGTTACGGCATTATCAAGCGGATTGGTGGCACGATAGAAGTGAGTTCAACTTTGGGTAAAGGGTCTTTATTTACCATAGGTTTGTATCATGAAGCGAAGGAAGATCAGCAAAATAATCCCTACGATGGCTTACACTTTGCGGGCAACTACAGCGATATGTCTGCAGATTAGTCTTATCCCGTTAGATAGGCAGTGTGTTGTATTTGGCTGATTAAGTTTGAATTAAAATATGTCGAGCGATTGCTGGCTTTGTATTATGTGGCTTTGCATTACTGATTTTTAGGCAAAAAAAAGCCGGATGATGAGTCCGGCCACAAAGAGTGTGTGTGAGCAATGTCGTGCTTGCAAACTCAGGAGCTCCATAACAACGTCGATTACCAGTCATCGTTGTTAAAGATGAGTTTTGGAACGCACGTTAACGATAATCATTCTCAATTGTGTTTGCAAGCTATTTATTGCAAAAAGTGCACATCTTTACAAATATCGTTTTGCTCTCATCCATTAACGATTTAGATCGACTTGCACAGATACAGTTTATGATCGACTAAGCTTTTAGGATCGGCTGTCAGTTCAGTAATTAAATATTGATTACAGATCAATAAATTAAGCATCGCAGGAAAACGATTCATCGTTTTCACCTGAATATGATTATAGCCATGGCGGCGTGCCCAAGTTTCTTGATATTCGAGTAGACTCTGCGCTAAGCCTAAACGTCTAAAGTCGGATGCAACGCCACCTAACCAGCTATAAAATATAGCCTCTTCTTGCTCATAACCCAGTTTAAACCCTGCCAATTCACCTTCTACATATGCGACTAAGATCAAACATGTCTTGCCCTGTAAGCGCTGGTCCAACACTTCGTTTGTGAGTGGGTGATCGAGCTCAGGGATTTGTTGGCTAAGTTCGATAAGCTGAGCGGCTAACTCGGGAGTCAAACTTGACTCTGCTTTAATTTCAATAGAATACATAGTTTACTCTCATAAAAAATCAGCCCCACTCGCGCGTTAACAGGAGCAGGGCTGAGCTATTAACTGGTTAAATTATAACAGGTCTGGCCAGTTGGGTTAGTTAGGAAATTGATTCTTGCGGATTGGCTCGCAAAATCTTGTCCTGTAAGACTTTTAGCAAAACACCGTATGCCGGTAGGAAAAGGCCTAAGCTCACGATTAGCTTAAAGCCGTAATCGACTGTAGCGATTTCGGGCCAATTGGCTGCCATAAAGCTATCGGAAGAGGCGTAAAAGGCGATACTGAAAAAGACTAAAGTATCGACCAGATTTCCGACTAAGGTTGAGGCGGCTGGGGCGACCCACCAAGAGCGACTGGCTCGAATACGGGCAAAAACCTTAATATCCATCAACTGACCAATCAAATAAGCCGCGAAGCTGGCAAAGGCAATTCGGAACACAAAGGTATTCCACTGTGCAAGTGAGTCAGCGCCTTGGAAGCTACCTTGATGGAACATCACTCCCATCACGTAGGAAATCATCAAAGCGGGGATCATAGCTTTGAGTATGATGCTGCGTGCGGCTTGTTGGCCAAAAATACGGACAGTGAGATCTGTGGCTAAGTACACGAACGGAAAGCTGAATGCCCCCCAAGTTGTGTGGTAGCCAAACAGTTGAAATGGCAATTGTACTAAGTAGTTGCTGACGCAAATAATCAGTATGTGAAATCCTACTAATAGGAATAAAGCGCGACGAAGCTGCGCTGTGGTTAACATTAACATATGTGGCCTTTTTAGTTGTGTAGGGCGGGGTGAGGGAACCCGCTAATATTCAATTTATTATGTTTACGACTTTATTGCCGGTGACAGCGTGCTGAAATCGGGTCGCCATTATAGTGGTCGAGTTTTAAGATGCAAGTCTGCTGTTTAAATGTGCACATAGAATGAAAACTCTTCTACACTTTGAATACGTCGAAGGAGGATAGCCATGAGACGATTTTTTGCTACTTTTTGCTTATTTTTAGCTGTGTTACCTGTATTACCTGTACCTGTTTCCGCCGCTCAGCCGATAGTGGTCAATGTCGCAACGTCAACTTGGGAGGGATTTGCCAATCGTGATAAAACGGGTTACTACTTCGAGTTACTTCAGAGGATTTTCCCTGAGCCAGAATGGCAACTCAATGTACAGTTTATGCCTTTTGCCCGCAGTTTATATCTTGTTGAGCACAATCGTACCGATATCACGCTCAGCGTTTACAAGGGTGATATTAAAAAGGGGCTATTAACAGAGAATATGGTTGAAGTGGACTCTATCGATGTGGCTGTTACTGCCGAGGTGGCAGCAGGCTGGACCGGTATTGAAAGCCTATCCCACAAGAAGGTTCAGGCCATGCTGGCCTACAGATACAATATGCTGACACCTGTGCCTATGTATTACGAAGAAAGTAGCGATATGTTGACTATGCTCAATAGCTTAAATGCTGGACGTATAGATGCCGTGCTAGATTACAAACCTAATTTGCTTACGTTTGTTCCTAAATTAAAGGCGCCACAAAATTTTGTGATTATTCAAGGTGTACTCAAGGCCGAAACCTATTTTGTTTTCGCTAACACCGAGAAAGGGCAGATGTTGAAACAACATTTTGACCTTGCACATAAGCGCTTAATCGATTCGGGTGAACAGGACAGGCTTTACCTTGAAACGATTGAAAAACGAAGGGCTGATGGCGCTGAATAGTCTTAATGTTTACTAGGCTTATTACATTTCGAATAAAATCGACATTATGGTTGCGAGTTTATTTTCAAGCTCTTGCCACTCAGCTTCAGGCTCAGAACCTGCAATAATTCCCGCCCCCGCAAATAGGTTAATCCGACCGGGTTCGATCAGCGCACTGCGGATCGCTACCGAAAACTCACTCTCATATTTATTGAAATAGCCGCAGGCACCGGCGTACCAACCGCGAATATAACCTTCACGTTGACGAATAAAGTTTAGCGCTGAATACCGCGGCAAGCCGCCAACTGCAGGAGTAGGATGCAGGGCTTGTAACAGTTGGAAATCATTCACGCCCGGTTTCAATTCGGCTCGAATTGCACGGTGTAAATGTTGAATATGGTTCAGCTTAAAAATAGTCGCTAATTCATCGGCGCCAACATAATTGCTCAGCGGCGTGAGCATATTCACTATGTGACTGCGAACAAGTTGGTTTTCAACGCTATTTTTGTTGTCTTCTAATAAAGCGTTCGCCAGCGCAATATCTTCTTCTTGATTGAGACCGCGTACCGTTGTACCAGCAAGTGCCTCGGTAAATAGCTCCTGTTGACGGCGGCGGAATAAACGCTCTGGTGAGCAAGAGATAAAAGTGCGATCTGGACTAAATTGAAAGCCAAACTGGAAACTATTGGGATTACGGCCCTGCCAGCAAGCTAGCACCATCCAAGGGTCGATAGGTTCGTTGACTTCAAGTTGCGTTAAGCGGGATAACACGACTTTTGGGGTATCTTGATTGAACTTAGGATCCACCACTTGCTCGACTAATGTCTTCCAACGTTCAAAATCAGGTTTGTCACTGCGCCCAAGTGGAACGATCTTTTTAGGTGGCGAGAGTGGCTTAGCAGGCATGACGGCTTCGATAGCGCCGATGGCCTTATCTATCTCGCTATGGTGATCATTATCAGCAAAATTAAGATTCACTAATAGGCTAAATTTGTTACCACTGCGTCTAAATTCAATGCGCGGCAGGATAAAGCGGCTATTACCGAACTCAGGCCAAGACTCTATAGTGCGATCGAAGGCAACACCGCCATAGTAGCGAATATTCTGATTCGTCGATAAGGCTCGCTGCTCTTGGTAGGCCATGGCCAGTTGCTGATCATTGATTCCGGTTTCAAATCTAAAGTCTTTGCACGCCCCTATCGCCGCGACTTCTTCGATTCTGTCGCGCCCATGCCAGTAGATCCTTGGGTATTGAGCCTGGGATGCCAGCCATGAAATTAAAGGCATAGCGACAGTGTTTAGTGACAACTGCACTATCGGTTCCGTCGGTGGAACTTGCTTTAATTGAATGAGTTTGTCGATGAGAGACTTAAGGTCTTCAGACAGGGCATGAACGGGCAAATAGAACTCCAAAGATAACGGATGAAGGCGAAAGCTGAAGGTCACTCTGTCAGCGTCAATAAATTCGACTCAGGTTAATGTCCTCTTTTACAAGCCATTTACCTGTAGTGATTTTAGTCTGTAAATAAGAATCTTTCGCTCAAATTAAAGGCCACGGTCGAGTGTGTCAAGATGTAAGGCCCTATCGTGTGACTTTCGCCATAGTCTCATTTTTCGCTGATAAAAAATGTGACTTGAGTGGGTCTTTTTGTCGGGCAAGTCACCCTCGGTGGACATTTTGTCTCTTAGTCGCTAAATGTACTTTCCCTTTGTCGTAATTAGTCGATCTAGGTTGGTTTTTAAACGTTTTTCGGTTGAGACAGAATAATCGCGGTCCACAATAGCTGGCACATCTTAAATTTTCTACGTGACAACAATAATATGATTACCACGAATACCCTCTTTAGAGTGTCATCTTTAGCCTTAGCTATTGGTCTTAGTTTTACTGTTCAAGCCGATGAAATCGCCCGTGATCCGCGACTCAATATCAATGAAGTGATCGTCGTGCATGGTGACGGCGGAGAAGCCAGTGAAATGGCGACGACCCATTGGAGCATTAGTGAAGAAGAGATCCGTGCAACCGGAGCGCAAAGTCTAGATCAAGTCTTAAAGAATGTGCCGGGTGTGTACATTCGTGTTGGTGGTGACGGAACACCAAGGGTTGATATTCGTGGTTTTAAAACTCGCCATGTGACTTTGTTGGTCAATGGTGTGCCTATGAGCAGCGCCGACGATGGTCAGTTCGACCCGAGTATCATTCCCACAAGCCAAATCGCCTCGGTAGAAGTGTCTGTCGGCCCGACATCTGTGCTTTACGGTCCAAGTGGTGCGGGCGGCGTGATCAACATTATTACTAAACAGGGCAGTACGGCGCCAGCACTGGCGGGGCGCCTCGAAGCCGGCAAAGACAATACATTTAATGGCGATATCAGCGCCGCAGGTTCGGGTGACGATTGGCAAGGTTTGGTCAGTGTCAGTCGGCAGCAAACCGATGGTTTCCCTATGTCCAATGACTTTGAGCCGACACAATACCAAGATGGTGAGCTGCGCGTTAACTCGGATAAAGAAGTCACTAACGTTTATGCCCAAGGCAGTTACTGGTTATCCGACAAGACCCAATTGATTGCCAATATGGCGCTGCGCAGTGGCGAATGGGGAAAACCTGCCCGTGACGGTACTGGGAGCGGCAAGTTGAAATTCGAACGTACCGATGACTATGACGCGCATACTTTCCAACTGGGGTTAGCGCATCAATTTGATGACACTTTCACCCTACGTGGCTTTGGCTATCACAATCAAAGCGATACCTTAGAAGCCTCCTATGCCGATGAAACCTATCAGGCTGTTACGCTGTCGCAAGATGGGCGCTCGGTTGTGCAAGGCGTCAATCTGCAGTTAATCACAGACTTGCATACCGCGGGTTTATTCACGACCTCAGTCATTGCCGAGAAACAAAGCTGGAAGTCAGTCGTCGATACTTATACGGCTAATACAGGCAGCAATAATGGTGGCACTACCGGTTCTGGCGGCGGAACAGGCACAGGTGGTGGAACAGGTACAGGTGGTGGAACAGGTACAGGTGGTGGAACAGGTACAGGTGGTGGAACAGGTACAGGTGGCGCCGAGAACTTAAATGATTCCGCTTGGCTATATACGGCCGCGGCTGAGTATCAGTATCAATCTGAGCTGCAGTACGGCTTTACCTTAGGTGGCGCTTATCATTCACTCGACACTGCAGATAGTACCGATGGCAACTATTCGGCCATGGCCTCCAGTTATTGGCAGGCGGCGCAGGATTCTCGTTTAAGTTTAAGTGTGGCACGTAAAGTGCGCTTCCCCTCTATGGTGAACTTGTATTCACAGCTATCTGGTAATCGTGATTTAGAAGCCGAAGAGTCTAAGCATGTGGAGCTGGGTTTAGAGCAGAATCTGCCGGCGAGTACCGATTTCTCCCTTTATGGTTATTACACGGATGCGAAAAATTACATCGCCAAAGATGTCGATGGTTTCTACCAAAATATGGGGCGTTATAAGTTCAAAGGGGTCGATTTCCAAATCAATAACCATGCGATCGAGCACTTAGATCTGAGCTTCTCCTATAGTTTTCTCGATTCAGAAGAGATAGACGGCGACGATACCTTAGATGCCTTGCAATATCGTCCACGTCACCAGTTACGTTGGCAGATGAGTTACGAGTTTCCCTTCGAGACTCAAGTTCACCTCAACGTGGAGCGTATTTTAGACCAAGTCTATGCGACGCAGGTGAAGGTTGGCGGTCAGACCCAATATCAACAGCAGTCGTTAGACAACTACACCTTAGTGGACGTAAATCTGGTACAGCCATTAATTCGTGACAAGTTAGATGTTTACCTACGTGCGACTAACTTGCTGGATGAAAACTACTACCAGAGTGAAGCTCTGCCACAGGCGGGACGACAGATCTTCATCGGTGTGAACTGGCAGATCTAAGATGAAACTCCTAGCGCTCGAAGGCGTTAGCTTCAACTATGGTAGCCAGTTACCGACTGTATTGCAGGAGGTAAACTTGGCCATTGGCACTGGCCAATGCCATTGCGTGAGCGGTCCTACGGGCTCTGGGAAATCGAGTCTGCTAAACCTACTGGCGGGCGTGTTAAATCGCCCGCATGAAGGCGACATCTGGCGTTACCCACAACTGGTTACGGGTCTGGTGATGCAGGACCCGCAAACTCAGCTACTTCGGCAAACCGTTGGCGCCGAAGTGGCTTTCGCGCTAGAAAACCTCGGCATTCCCGCTGAGCAAATGCTGCCTAAAGTGCAATTGGCTCTGAGACGCGTGGGCTTGTATCTGCGTCTCGATACCCAAGTCAGCACGCTTTCCCTTGGTCAAAAATATCGTTTAATGATAGCCGCTCAACTGGTGTGCGAGCCGCATTTACTGCTGCTCGATGAGCCTTGGGCACAACTCGATGATCACGGTGTGAGTGAGCTGCTGGTCGTGCTCCGCAATCTTATCCAAGATGGCATGGCGCTAGTGTTGGTTGAACATAACGCCTCGGCCTTCGCTGAGATTATTCAGCATTACTGGCAGTTAGAGGCCGGCAAGCTATCCGAAGGCGTCTATACCGTGACCGATGCGCCGCAAACTGAGGCGCCTGCGTGGCGTAATCAGCCTAAGTTTGAGCACTTAGGTAAAGTCTTGGTCAGCGCCGAAGCCTTTGATTTTGGGTTCGATGCTTGTCCCACATTATTTGCGTGTCCGCAGGGATTTCAACTGCAGGCGGGTGAGATAGTGACCTTAGTGGGAGATAACGGCTCTGGTAAAACGAGTCTATTGAAAACTATAGCGGGCGTGCACAGTTTAAGGCAGCGTCTTCCCCTTAAAGTGCTAGGGCGAAGGCCTAAATTGGGGATTTATGGCGCTGAGCTGGGTCTGCTGATGCAAAGGCCGAGTCGACAATTATTCGAGACCAGCGTGCTGGCCGAAATGCAGTTTAGCCTTAGGCGTTTTGAACTCCCCAAAGAACGCGCGGCGCAGATGTTGGATGAATTGGATTTATTTAGCTTAGCTCAGCTGTCGCCCCACAAATTATCCTACGGTCAACAGCACTTGATTGCCTTAGCGTCACTTGCCTGTTTACGCCCTAAGGTGCTGCTTTTGGACGATCCATTGGCGGGGATGGATAAGCATTACTACGGCAAAGTGTGGTACTTGCTGAAGCGGTTAAGCTCGCAAGGTTGCGCTATTTTGCTTAGCAGTCACAGAAGCATTGAACACAGCGCTGTATCACGGCAATTGAGTTTGCGTAATGGTCTATTGGTGGAGGAATTGATTGAAACAGGAGAGCGTTATGTGGGCTAGTTGTCGGCGCCTACGCGCGCTGCGGCATTGGAGTTATGAGCGGCGGGAAACGGCACTCTGTGCGTTGTCGCTGCTATTGGTGTGCGTGCTCTCAGCCTGTGCTTTTGTATTGCCCGCTGCTTTACTCTTGCCATTAGCTGGACTTAATGGACTGCTTGTTATCCACGGTTTGCTGCGACGCGGCAGTATTTGGGGCGTGCTAAAGCTAGGTTTAGTGCAATTGAGCATCACTTTGAGTCTGTATTTAATCCTCTATGGCGTTGAATATTTAGCCCAAGGCGCCGTGGTGGTTGCGCGTATTATTTTGGCGACCATTCCCGGTTGGTGGTTGTGTATTACGGCTGCTCCCGAGCGGATTGGTGAAGTGTTAAGTGCGTTTTTACCGACCAAGTGGGCCTTTGTGGTCGCGGCATCCTTAAGTTTATTGCCCTATATGGCAGATGAAATTCGCGAGATATATCAGATCCAGTGTCTGCGCGGGGCTCGCATTACACCTAAGGCGCTGCGTAACCCTAAAAATTGGTCCGAGTTGGTGTATTGCGTGTTGTTTCCCGTCTTAATCCAATTACTTAAATTATCTCGCCAGATGGCCGTTGCAGCGCAGAGCCGTCACTTTGGTTTAGCGCAACAGCCAACACATTGGCATTCACCGAGAGACAAAAATGACTAAAAAAATCCCGCTGAGTCTACAAGACTCCTTATTTGTCGGCTTTTGCGCCACCTTGCTGGTGGCATTAACGGGCATGTTAAGGCTGAAACTGGGCTTGTCTGGTCACAGCATGTTCCTGATGAGCTTCTTTTATCTGATCTGTTATGGCGTGTTAGGTCGTTTCGGCAGTATGACGGCATGCGGTGCTATCGCGGGCATAGTGGCTATGGCTTTAGGCGTAGGTAAAGGCGGGCCTATGATTTTACTGAAGTTTGCCTTGCCTGCCATAGCAATGGATCTCGTTGCCTTACTCTTGCCGCTCAGTATGAACTTGCATTGGCGCTGCGTGATCTTGGGCATTGCTGGCTGTATCGCTTGGGCAGGTAAAGTAGCACTCACCAATGTGCTTGCGGGCATGGCGCTGGATGTCGTGTTGATTCAATGGGGCTTGAGTGTATTAAAAGGCGGCTTCTTCGCCACTCTGGGCGCCTTGCTTGTACTGCCTGTGCTGACGCGATTAAAAGCTCATGACCTGTTACACCGTGATAAATTTTAAAAACCTTTTTAGAGCTTTAGGAAATGCAGATGAAAAATTGGCTGATTTGTATCGACGATACCGATGATATAGGCACTAAGGGTACGGGCGAAATTGCCGAGGAAATTGCCCATCTGCTCGCCAATATGTCGGGCGGCCATGCTTCCTTTGTGACGCGGCATCAATTGTTTGTGCACCCCGATATTCCTTATACCTCACATAATAGTGCCATGTGTTTTGCGCTGCGCTCGCCACTGACGCAGGCCGAGATCCATCAACATGCCGTTGCGCATTTGGTCGCGGAATCGGCTCCTGCGGCAGATCCTGGCATCGCCATACTCGATGTCGACTCTGACTATGATGCCGCGGCTTTAATGGATTTTGGCCGCAGAGCTAAGGTTGAAGTGATTACGAAAGCGGCGACCTATGATTTGGCTGAACAACTTAATATTCAGCTGACCGAACATGGCGGCACAGGCCAAGGTGTTATTGGAGCGTTAGCGGGATTAGGGCTACGTTTGATGGGCAGCGACGGTCGGGTAAAAGGCCAGATTAAACTTGGCCAATTTGAGGATGTTTCACTCGAACTCAGCGTTGCCGACATCCTAGAACAAACCGGACTTGATGCTGTGATGAGTACGGACAAGTATCGACTTGCGCTTGATGAGCGAGTGCAACTGAAGGGCAAAGTGAAAGCTGTATACCTTGATCACCAGTTTGTATTGCTCGTTCACCAAGAGGCAGAACAATGGCGCAATGCGGGCAAGCAAGCCCTGCAAGCCTACTAGAGCAAGTTTAGTGAAAGAGTTTAAAAAGAGAGTGCTAAATGGATCTCAACTTGGTCGAACATGCATTTGAATTAAAGGATGACCGCTGGATTTTTAAGGCGGGACTGGCTCAATATCCACAGGCGAGGCAAGTGGCCAAGCTGTGCACGCATTTTATCCCAGATGATGAAGACGAGCAGATCGACGATGAGCCCCGCTCCTGCTACAACTGCCAATATCGCCGCTGGATGGTCGCCGGTTTCGAATGCTTAGCTTTAGGCATTTATTGAAAAAGTGAGAGTGTGAAATGTGCCTTGCCTAAGCCTTAGGCCCTTATTCCATCGCATCCTGTTTAGGGCATTTTGTTTACCAAGAAAGTCTATGGTGATTTTCTAATCCTCGTCTTAGAATGCCCCTCACGTCTGTTCTATAATAATCAAAAATAACAACAGAACATTTGAGCGTAAGTCGCTTTAATGTCGTATGGTTAAGTTGATATTTTATTCAGGCACATCATCCTTGGGGTTGTAGATATGAGTGAGTCGGCAGAATCAGTTGAACTTATCAAATTACCTGTGTCGCAATTGACATTAGGTATGTTTGTCAGTGCCATAGACAAAAATGATAAAGGTCAACTTGCTATTGCAAATGCAGGACAAATTAAACACAAGGATGCGATTTTAAAACTGGCCAAAAGCGGTATTAAATTTGTTTGGGTAGACGCCGAGCGTTCGGCAGAACATTGCGGTTTAAAGAAAAAAACCACCAACGATAGTCAAACCGACAATCGAAAAGCGCCAGTGAGCCGTGATAAGCAACAAGCTCAAGCTAAGGTCATGCTGACCGAAGCGAAAGATCTTATTCGTAAAGTGTTATCCGAAACCTTCGAAGGTAAAGCCATCGAAGTTGCGCCCTTCGAAGCGTTAGCCGATACCATGATTGAGTCTGTCATGTTAGATGCTGATGCACTTAAATGTATGTCTGCGCTCCGTTCAAAAGATGCCTACCTACTCGAACATTCAGTGAATGTCGCCTTTCTGCTGGTAACCTTTGGTAAATATCTACAGCTGGATCGCGATATGCTGCGGCAAATGGCGGTCGGCGGGATTTTGCACGATATTGGCAAGATTAAAGTCGACAATAAAGTGCTGCATAAGCCGGGCAAACTGACGCCGGAAGAGTTCGAACATATGAAGCTGCATCAAGTGTATGCTCTTGAAATTATGAACGAAACTAATGGATTGTCACAGATCAGTAAAGATATCTGCTTAATGCACCACGAAAAGTTAGATGGCAGAGGTTATCCAAGGGGTTTGAAGGGTGATGAAATCCCCCGCCATGGCCGTATGAGTTGTATCGTCGATATCTTCGATGCTTTGACAGCAACGCGATGTTATAAAGAGGCTATGAGCCCTGCCGCGGCCTTTAAAATTTTACTCAGTCTGACGCCATTCCATTTGGATCAAGAATTGGTCTATGAGTTTATTCGTTGTATTGGTGTTTACCCTGTGGGTTCCTTAGTTGAATTGTCGGATGGTCGTGTTGGTATTGTTTGGGCCTCGAAAGATAGGGATGCGCTACATCCAATCGTAAAGTGTTTTTATTCTTTAAAAGTAAAACGTTACACTGATGTCGCTATGGTGGATTTATTAAAATCTGAACTTTATATTGAACGCGGTGTGTCACCGAGTACATTAGATATCGATCCGACTCCTTTCTATTAATCTTCAAATCCTACCTTAAATACCGGTCATCTGAGTCGATGGCTGGTGTGAATGATTGCAGAGCCTGCGCTAAAAACCGTAAACTGAAAGTATTTCTCTGGTCGAGCAATGCTATGAACAGTGCTATGAAATCTCTATTTCCTATTTTTATCATTATCTTATCCTTGGCTTTGTTAATCCCTGGGGTGACTCAACCAATTTTGAGTATCAGCGGCAGTATCGATAAGGCCAAGCTGGCGGAACAAGGCATAGAGCAAGTTGCCCAAAGCTTTGATGAGGACTCTGGGCGTGACAGTGCCCGCGGTATGTTAAGCATGGTCAGTGGTTTGCTTGGGTTTAATAGTCTTAAAGGTGAAGTCCAAGTGTTGCAGAAGACTCGTAGTATTTGGGGAACAGTGACCGAGCTTTATCACTCTGGTAATGGGCTCGTCGCGGGATTAGTCATGTTATTCAGTGTGATAGTGCCAGCCTTGAAGTTGAGCTTAATGTTGGCACAGCAATGTGTTAGCTCGATTGGCCTGAAACTGAGGATTAATGCCGTCGTCAACGCACTCGCCAAGTGGTCGATGGCCGATGTGTTTGTGGTAGCGCTGATCATCACCTTTATGGCGGGGAACGCCTCAGGTGGCATGGGGGAAATGCTAAAAACCCAAGCGCAATTTGAAAATGGATTTTACTTCTTTACCGCTTACTGCATTTTATCGATCCTGAGTGGTTTTTTAGTGCGGCGTCCAACGCCAATTTTGTAGCTATTTTATAAGGCATCCCGACCTTAGCGATAAGGCCGGATGACGAGATTTAACGCGGTTAATGGCGCAGTGAGTTAGGACAAAGTGCCATTTTGATAAATGGGCATAATCCAATAGCGACAGGGATTATGTTTGCAGACCAACGCCAGCGCAGCGAGCAGCGCGGCTTGTTGTGCAACGGGGTGCATGATTTCGAATTTGCAAAACTCCCGATAACCTTCCACTTGTTCCTTGATATTAAAATGGCTGTGTTCACGGCTAAAACCACAAATATTCCCTAGGCTAAAACCCGATAGAAACTCTAACTCTATCAAGGTATCGACTATGTCGTCCTTAATATCATTTTGGGCGATCAGTACTAACAGTTGTTCTGTGCTCATTTACGTTTCTCCAGCCAAAAATACAGAATTGGCAGTAAATACAGTGTGGTAATGGTTGAAGTGAGCAGACCGCCAATCACCACAATCGCTAAAGGTTTTTGAATTTCAGCCCCAGGACCTGAGGCAAACACTAGCGGCATAAGACCAAACATGGCCGTTGTCGCCGTCATCAAAATGGGGCGTAAACGCCGCGCCGCACCTTGTTCTACCCGTTCGCGCAGATGACTGAACATGTGCTTGGTTTGTTCGTAATAGCTGACCATTACCACGCCATTGAGCACAGCGACGCCGAGCAGGGCGATAAAGCCAACTGAGGCGGGCACGGACAAATACTCCCCCGATAAATACAGGCTAACTATGCCGCCCATCATAGCGAAGGGAACGTTGGCGAGGATTAAGCCCGCTTTGGCCAGTGAGCCAAATGTGGTGAATAAAATCAAAGTGATCAGTGCGATAGCAATGGGGATCACTAACAGTAAATTGCTGGTGGCTCGCTGCTGGTTTTCAAACTCGCCACCAAAACTCACGCTATAACCGCTCGGGAGTTTGATTTCCTTTGCGATTTTAGCGTTGAGCTCTTCTACAAAACTCACAATATCGCGCCCCTGCACGTTGGTGGTGATCACTGAAAAGCGATTCCCTTGCTCACGCTCGATAAGGATGGGGCCTTGCTTATAGCTTAAGGTGGCGACATCACTCAGGCGTTTTAAGGAGTGATCTGGCATCACCAGTAACTGATTTTTAAGCTCATTAATGCTGCTTAAGTGGCTCTGATTATTAGCCATCAGTACGGGTGTGCGCTTCTTACCTTGCAGCACTTCGGTCACGATCACGCCTTCGAGTTGGCTTTTCAGGTAGCGAGCAAACTCCATGGTGCTCATGCCAAAGCCACGGGCGAGCTCGTTATCTAAGGTGAGGTTGATAAAAGGGCTGCCTTCGATCATCGCCATTTTCACATCGACGCTGCCGCTGGTGGCATTAACCAGCTGTTGGATTTGGCTCGTGAGCTGACCTAAGGTGTCGATATCATTACCAAAGACCTTAATCGCCACGTCGCCAATGCTACCGGTGAGCATTTCGGACACGCGCATTTGTATCGGTTGAGTGAAGTTAAAATTAACGCCGGGATAGTCCAATAACACAGTGCGGATCGCATCGATAAGCGCTTCTTTATTTGCAAAGCGCCATTCGCTGCGGGGCAAAAGTTCTAAGAACACATCGGTTTCATTGAGTCCCATGGGATCTAAGCCGATTTCATCCGCGCCAGTACGCGCCACCATTTGTTTGATTTCAGGAACTTTAGCCAGCAAGGTTTGCTGAATTTGCTTGTCGATGGCAATCGAAGCTTCGAGTGAAATCGACGGGGATTTCTCCAGCTGCAGGATAATGTCGCCTTCATCTAAGGTCGGCATAAAGGTTTTTCCCACTAACCCGAACAGCCCTAGGCTGACGATAAGCAAGCTAAAGGCGATCACCATAAAGCGTTTTTGATGGCTAAACGTGCTCTTGAGGCTGACCAGATAAAACTGTTTAAGCTTTTCAATCGCCTTAGGTTCCTTGGCGGCTTTTTCGTTGACGAGATAAGAAGCGATAACCGGAATAACAGTTAACGACAACACCAGCGCCGACAGCATGGCAAATACGATAGTGACCGCAACTGGGGTGAAGAGTTTGCCTTCAAGCCCGCTCAAGGTCAGCAAGGGTGAGAACACTATCATGACGATCACAGTGCCCGACACTACGGGAATGGCAACGTCCTTAGTCGCGCGAAAAATCAAATGCAGCCGCGGTAATCTCTGCTTAGTGGCGATGAGATTCACCATGTTTTCGACTACGACCACAGATGAATCCACTAACATGCCGATGGCAATAACCAGTCCGCCTAGGCTCATTAAGTTCGCAGAAAGATTGAAGTAATCCATCATCAAAAACGTCATCAACGCGGCAAGAGGCAGCGAGAGTGACACGACCAATGCGGCGCGCACGTTGCCTAAAAATAGCGCCAGCAAGATGATCACCAACACTACGGCTTCGAACAAGGCATTGGAGATGGTCTCAATCGCGGTATTGATCAGATTCGCGCGGTCGTAAAAGGTGTTGATCTGGCTCCCTTCTGGCAAGGTTAGGCTGATTTGATCGAGTTTTTCTTTAATGTTTTTGACTACTTGTGCGGTATTGGCATCTTTTAGGGCGATGATTAAGGCTTCGGCTGTTTCGTTGCCATCTTTAGTGACTGCGCCATAGCGGGCTAAGTGGCCAATTTGAATATCGGCCAAATCCTGCAGTCGATACACTCTGGCATCATCGGCCTTGATCACCAATTGTTTGAGTTCGTCGATGTCATCGATGCGACCTTCGGCGCGCACTATGATGGTATCTGTACCAATGGTGAGCTTGCCCGCACCTTCGTTGTGATTATTCTCCACTATCGCCTGTTGCAGCGCCGCAAAACTTACGCCCGCGGCCGCCATAGCCGCAGGTTTGGGGGTCACACTAAAGCTTTTGGCATAGCCACCGAGGATATTCACATCGGCGACACCTGCAACGGTGCGTAGTAGCGGACGGATTTCCCATTCGAGCAACTGCCGTCTTTCCATCAGCGAAAGATTGGGATTTTCGAGTGAAAACATAAAGATTTCGCTGAGCGGCGTACTCATTGGCGCTACGCCGCCCGTCACACCTTCAGGGAAACTGTCCCACACGGCTGCGATGCGTTCGCTCACCTGCTGGCGCGCCCAATAGATATCTGTGCCTTCGTCAAAATCGAGGGTGATATCGCTGATGGCGTATTTAGTGGTCGAGCGCAGAATCGATTGATGGGGAATACCTAACAGTTCGGTTTCAATCGGCACGGTAATTTGCGCTTCGATTTCCTCCGGCGTCATACCGGGCGCCTTGAGGATGATTTTCACTTGGGTGGGCGAAATATCGGGAAAGGCATCCAAGGGAATGGAAAACCAGGCTCGCGCTCCCGCTAACATGATGATCAGCGCCACAATCAGCACAAATAAGCGCTGCGTAAGCGAAAAGCGGATGACTGAGGTCAACATCTTATTCGCCTCCTAGGCCAAGCATTATGCCTTTGACTGCAGCAACTGACTGGGATAACACTTGGATTTGGCTGAGATCTTGATCGCTTTCAACGATATATTGCTCTGGGGTTGAACCGAGAATATCGATCGTAATCGAGGTGAGCGTGTCTGCGGTTTTAGTGAAGACTTGGCTGTCTTGCTCCCAACTGAATACGCTATTTTTAGGCAATAAATACACCGCCTTTTGATACTCGGGTATCACAGTGATCTGTTGTCCTAACAGTAAGTTACATTCCTGCGGCAAGGGTGATGACCAAGCGGTCACAAAGGCACCTTCGGCGATGGCCGACACGGACTCAATGGCGATATGACACTGATTGATATTCACCGCCGAGAGCGAATGTGACTGACTCATTGGCACGCTGACCTTGACGCGAATGCTGTCGCTGGGCACCAGTGAGAATAGCTGTGAAGCTGCCATATAAGGTCCATTCACTTGGTTGAGTTTAACGATCCCCGCCACTGGCGTGCCTACCACTAGGGAGTCTGTGGCGGCATCTGTGCTTTTGACTATCTCCATAAAATGCTGCATGTGCTCGTATTCGAGGTGAGTGCTGAAGTAGTCTTTGCTGATCTCTTGCCATTTTTCTGCGCTAATACTGCCATTGTTTAATAAGGGTTTATTGCGCTCATAACGGCTCTTTGCCAGTTGATATAAGCTGCTGGCGGCTTCGACTTGGGCGAGGTAGTGGAACACTTCTGGCCCAGTCAGTTTGACAATCGCTTGGCCTTTAGTGACGAGCTGGCCTTGGCCGACGAGAAAGCTGATCTGCTGGATATTCTCTGGCGTGCTGATCCAATAATCGTTACCGGGGAGAATTTCAACCTGCGCGGGCAACGGGCTGCCCTCATAACTGGCGACTTTCTGTGGTTGCACGTAGCTCAGGTCTAAATTACCGAGGGAGCTTATCGTTAAGGATTCAGCCTGCACTAACGTGGCAACACTGGCGGATAAACAGAAAAGGCATGCGCCGTACTTGGCCATCATAATGAAATTCCTAAGGCTTGCAGTTGTTGGGAGTGCAGTTGTTGCTGCGCGACTTGGTTCAGCGCCAAGCGGGATTCGGTATCGAGGGCATCCATATAGCGGCGCAGCCAGACTTCGTAGCTAACTTGATTTTGGTCTTTGACCTTGGCCAGCTCTTCAGTGATGGTGCGGCTAAGGTGTAAGGCTTGGGTTAGCAATGTTTGTTGGTCGAGTAAGTTTTGTTGCTGTTGCTCTAGCTTTTTAAGCTGAGTTTTTAGCTCGATATAGGTACGGTCGAGGTTGAGCGTGTGCTCGGTATTGGCTTGTTGCCATTGGGATAATTCGGTTTGTGATAGGGCAGAACCTAAGGTCAGTGGTACAGAAACGGCGATGCCAAGCTGTTGATCATCGACTTGATTATCGGCGGTATTTTTGGCCGTGAGTGAGACTGCCCAAGGATCGTTATTCCCTGCTTGCTGACTCTGGATGATCAACAGCTGTTGCTGCTTCTGCAGGCTCAATAGTTGCCATAATGGATGCTGCGCGAGCATGTCATTGGGTTGGTTGTTGGCAGAAAGTGGCCGCGCGGTTTCGGCTATGTTCTGCGGTATTTGCTCTTGTCCGGTGAGTTGTTGATAGAGGGCACGCGCCTCGGCCTGTTGCTGGTTAAGGTCGACCCGCTCCAGTGCAATATCTACCAGTTCGCGCTCTAACAAGAGTATGTGGGCAATAGGCAGTTCGCCCGCATCTGTGAGTTGCTTTTGCTGATTATGGAGTTTGTCGAGTAATTGGCTCTTGCGATCTAATTGGGCCAGTTTTACTGCGGCAAGGCGATGTTCCCACAGGCTTTGTCGCAATAATCCCGATAAATACAGGCCTTGCAGCGCGGCTTGTTGCACCTGAATGCCTTGGGCGAGTTGTTTAATTTGCTTATCGCTGCTGTGCAAAGCAGGGGATTTTATTGGCAAATTGAGTGAGAGTTCCTGCTCGTAGCTGTTACCATTATCTAGGCTACCTAAGTGACTCAAGCTAATGCTCGGCAGGCCATTGAGCCAAGATGAGCTGCTTAAGCTTATTTGTGATTGCGGTAACTGACCGCCTGATTGAGATAGAGAATGTAATCTTGCTTGGCTGGTGGTGAGTGCTTGAGATAGCTCGGAATGCGCGGCGTGGCACAGGAAACTGCTGCTGACTAAGGTCGCCAACAGACATAACTTGATACAAGACGTACTGACAGACATAGGACGATTCTATGGTAATAAAGTGTGTTGTCAGTGTAGGGATTGGTGGGCGAAAGTCGTGGGGGACATGTATCATAAAACTGTCTATGGTACATATGTCCCATAAATTAATGGGTTGATTTTGCTTTTATTTAGGAGTTTTTCGATGAAGGATCTTGTCATTATTGGTCTGTTGGCCTTGATCATATGCTTTAAGCTTTTTGACATCACTTCCGACATTCAATTGGGCATTCCCCAATGGCATATTGCCCAGGAAGCCATGTTATTAGTGCTCACTGTGATTGGTGCCATGTACTTAAGTTATGACCTTATTCGTCGCTCCCGCGAAGTGAAAGCATTGGCTAAACGGTTGGAGCATGCGGATAAAAAAATCGACAATATGTCAACGCAAATGCGTTCTGCCAGACAAGAATACAGCCAAGCGGTGTCGCAGCAATTCGAAACTTGGGGCTTTACTAAGAGTGAGCAGCAAGTGGCATTTTTACTGCTTAAGGGTTTAAGTTTTAAAGAAATTGCCGAAGTGCGCCAGACTAAAGAAAAAACCGTCAGACAACAGGCATCGACCATTTACGGTAAAGCGGCAGTCGATGGACGCCATACTTTTTGCGCTTGGTTTATGGAAGATTTTATTCAAGAACATAATCAAGATCTTGCTGCGAATGAAGCGGCATCAAGCCCTAAGGCAGCTTAATCAACGCTGGATTGGCTTAGCTGTTATAGCTATTTGTTATTGAAAATCGATATTTGCTGAGTTTTTAGTTCTAAACAATAATGAGCATCCCCTAAGTTTGCAGGAAGATGCAATTGAAAAACTGGCTGATTATCGTGTTTTGCCTGATTGCCTTGGTCGCTTCGACGCAAACCACAGGACTCGTGCGCTCACTTATCGAATTCTCCGCCTTTGTTGGCGTCCTCTACTGGGCTTGGCGAATGAAGCCGACAGCAGAGTAGATTGGCTTTGAGTTAAATCTTAGCTATTGAAAATAAAGAATATACACTAAAGACGTGATACCAATCGCTGCCCACAGCATCACCCCAAGCAACAAAGGTTTGGGGCCACTCGCCCGCATTTTCTGCACTGTAATTCCTGCACCAATCAAAAACAAACACAGGACTAATGCCCGTTTCGACACCATAAATAAGGTGTCATAAACAGCGTGGAATTGTGGCAACCAATGGGCTACGGCAATGGCTAAACAATAAAAACCGATAAAATACGGCAGGTTAAGCTTGCGCTTATCGCCACCAAACAACATAGCGCTGACCAATGCGATCGGGATAATCCACAGGGCGCGGGCGAGTTTTATAGTGGTTGCGGTTTTTAAGGCTTCATCGCCGTAGGCCGAAGCCGCGCCGACTACCGACGAAGTATCGTGGATGGCGATAGCACTCCACACGCCAAAATCGTATTGGCTCATATTGAGCAAGTGGCCGAGTGCAGGGAATAAAAATAGCGCGACTGAATTGAGCACAAATACGCAGGCTAATGCAGTGGCGGTTTGATCGTTACGCGCATTGATGGCCGGAGCGACTGCGGCAATGGCGCTGCCACCGCAAATAGCGGTACCAGAGGCGATTAAGTGGCCCGTGACATGATCAAATTTCAGGGCGCGGGTGAGCATAAACCCTAAGCTGAGGGTGAAAAAGATTGAGCCAACAATCAGGCCGAAGTTGTGGGTGCTCGCCTCGATCGCCGCGTTTAAGTTAATCCCAAACCCTAAGCCAATGATCGAATAAGACAGGAGTTTTTTGGTGAGTGCGGCGATATTCCATTGCACTGGCACCCAACCAAGGCTGGCTAAGGTAAAACCTAACACTAGCGCCATGGGCGATGAGATAAAAGGCGCGAGGCATAACAAACCCGCACAGATGAAAACGATGCGATGAGTCTTATTATTTTGCTGTGATGTCGATGAAGAATTCATAACGCCTTAGGCTCGAGCGATTCGGTTTATCGTTCCAACCACAGATCTTCACATTAAGCGACGGATACAAAATGGCGATCAATTGGATTGATCATGGAGACAGATGCAAGAGGGCATTATAGCTGGGTGTATGAGCCTCAATAAAATCAATTAAACTTATCTAGTCAGTCAGTTTTATTGACTATCAGAGGATTGTGCAAAGCAGGAGGGTAAATTGAAGAAGATGAACTGAGCTCAGTTCATCTTCTTAGCTAGATAATAAATGGCGAGGTTACAAAACGTGAAATTATAAATTTACGATACTTTTCAAGTTGTAATCGCTGCCATCCTTTGCGGTAAACAACTTATCTTGGGTGTCGTTGGCGCTGGACATACCCGCATGTAATAGGCTGAGCCAATGGCGCGATGCGGCAGAACGTGACTCTGGTGTTCCGACTACCATGTTTAATGACGTTCCGATTTGGATATCTTCCAGATTGGCAACGTCTCTCGCACCTATCATGCCACTGCGGTCGAAACTGAGTTCAACGTGGCAACCTAGGTCCTGTAACACTATGGCGCAAGGCGCATCTTTAGTGCCGTTAAAGGCCACAAACTGTTTTGGCTGACGTAAACCACTGTGGCTGCCATCGGCAAAAAAGGCCAACAGGTGTTGATAGTAAACCACATAGCTGCTCACATCTTGGTGTGAACCAGAGTTAAGTGGAAAGAGGCGGTCGAGGAATTGTTTCGCATTAGCGATCTTCTCGTGCTCGGCGACATTCACTTGGGCCACGGCTAGTACTTCTTCTGCGATGAGGCTGTTTAGATTCGGTTGGATCTGGTTGCTCTTGATAATTGACATATTCATCGCTTGTTCCTCTTACTCTTTCAATTTAAAAAAATTCAGGGTTTTGATTTAACTTTTGGCTTATCAAAGTTTGTCTTCAATTTGGTTTGTCCGCTTTGAGTGCTTAGCCACTTTAAGTGTGAGTGGTTAAGCATTTCTTGTACTGGAATGGCTTAGCTTGTTCGCATTAGCCTTTCCTTGATTGCTTGATTTGTAGTCTAGTCTTTTTTTGACTACAATTTCACAATAAAAATTTTACACTGTGAATTTTACAAAATGCGCAATGACCAGAGCTTGATGAGAAAATCACATTTCCTAGGCACAAAAATACGTAACCTACGGAAACGTAATAATTTAACTATGGAAGATTTGTCGGCACGATGCATTCGAGTCGACGCAGGAAGTGCGCCCTCTGTGTCATATTTGTCGATGATCGAACGTGGCAAGCGTGTGCCGAGTGCCGGAATGCTGGCTGTGATCGCCGCGGTTTTTCAAAAAGACGCCGAATGGTTCTTAGACGATGTGCCCGAAGAAAACGCCATTACGCCAGACAAGGGTCGACGTGGTGGCATAAGTGGTATGGCACTCGAACCCAGCTTTTTGTTTTCCAATGATATTTTACAAATCGCGATTCCAGAAATGCTGTCGCAGACGGGGATCTCTGGTCGGCAGTTTGCCCATTTATTGATCCGCGCCCATCAAGAACACCATCAAAATCATTTCCCCGATCTTGAACGGGCCGCCGAAGAAGTCGGCCTCAAACGTATGCCCTTATCTCTGGACGATATGTTGGATATCGCTAATGGAATGGGATTAAAAATCAAGTGGATAGACAGTACACCGCAGGAAGTTATCGATGAAATGGGCGTGAGTTCACGTCAGTTGGTCACCTCATTTATTGAGCCGCCGAGCACGATTTATGTAAATAAAATCCTCAAAAATCGTCCCAATAGACTCAAATATGATTTAGCCGTGCACATAGGTCATTGCGTGTTGCACAACAAGGACGGCCTCAAGAGTGTGATGATCTCAGGCCGTAAATTAGAAGTGGATGAAGAGGCGGGTATGCAGTCCAATACCTTGAACGCGCAGGATATCTTGCATGCGTGGCGCGATTTTGAATCGAGCTTCTTCGCCGGTGCGCTGCTGTGCCCTAAAGTGCCTTATCGCCAATTACTCGACCGCCACGGCTATGAGATTGAGGTACACAAGCAACTGCAAGTGTCAGCCTCAGTCGCCATGCGGCGCATGACAGTGGTATCTCCTTATCCTCATTGGCATTATTTCGACGCTTACGCACCGGGCAAGCTCAAAGCCGTTTACCGTGGTAACGGTATTCCACTGCCTTGGGGCAATATGCGGTTAGTGGAAGACCCTTGTCAGCATTGGGCCGTCTTTAGGATGATCAGTGAGCCGACGGTCGGTACTTCGGCACAGATTTCGATTTTAAACGTCGGCAACGAACCACGCATTTACTGCTGCGAGTCGATTAAAGTCGAAGACTCGGCAGGCAATCCCCATGTTCTCTGTGCCGGCATAGATTTAAATCCAGCCATTGAAGCCCAAGGCAAAGATGCCCTGTCTATCGCCCACGATTTGAAAGATGCCTGTGTCGCCAGCGGCGGTTCAGTCACTATTCCCAAACACATTAAAAGCGATCTGGTGAGCGTCGCAAAAATCCTCAATATCAACTGGATAGAACGCGGGATCAAAAACGACGCCCGCCTTATTTGCTCCCGCGGCGCCGTATGCCCACGCCAACCCAGTTGCTATCAAGCAGGTAAGTCACAGTGTGATGGGGCAACGTAAATCACTATCTGATTTACGTTGAGTTTTGCGGGCTTACAGCCGAGAAAGTCGTGGGGCTTCACCCCACACCCGACCAAGGAGGACTGCTCGTCCTATCCTCCTGGATGCTCGCCCCCAACGGAGTTGAAAGCTCCTTGTGCTCATTGGCAAATTTGCTATCGCTTCCGAAGTCCTCGCTTTACATCCATGTAAAGCACTCCAGTTCGGCAATCCCTGCCTCTCGCTCATAAGCGCGAAAATCACCGATTTTCATTCGCCCCTGCACCTGTGAAAGCTAGCTCGCTATTTGATAGGCAGGATGTCTGAATGTCGTGAAGTGCATGGATGCACATGAGCGACCATAGTGAGATATATATACTTTTATGGTAATTTTTTGGGGAGTTACATTCTGCGGAATTGAGCCGGGGTTAGGACCAGCTGAGAACTACCTGTTTTATTTTTTATTTTTAATATTAATGTCCACATCAGAATGATTTGTTATTTGACTTAATACTACTAACGTATCTAATGTGTTGAGTTAATAAATAGCATCATCAAGGTTGATAGATTGAAAGAATTACACTTTAGTATAGTGAGCGACAGTTTGCTGAAAACCCATAAGGCAAAGCTAAGTGATTGTGAATATTTAGAGTTGAGTAATGCTAGAGAGATTCTATCTAAAATACTTGACCATGAAGAATTATATGATCAGGTAATAGAATCCTATGTTGAAGCTAAGTCTACAATGTATGAAATGAGTGTCAGAGCTATTTCTGACAGTGTTAAATATGATTACATAAAGAATCATAATAATCGTAGTAAGCTAAATCGCCTTTATTTCAATGTTTTAAACTTCAGTAAACTATATCTTGATCGCCACTTTCATGATGGGGATAAGAAATCATTCGTTAAAAGTATTACTGCTTCAGAAAGTAGTCACGACGAGGTTAAAAAGCATCGACAAGATATATCAAAGAATAATCCTGATTATATTTTTGGATGCAAATTAAGGAATTATGTACAGCATGCTTCGTTGCCCGTAAAAACGTTCACTACAGGTGTTCGCTGGAGTCCAGAAGATAATCAAAGTGTTGCTATTTTTCATGTGCCACTTGCTAAGAAAAAGCTAATCGATAGCGGTATTTTTTCACAACAGATGTTATTAAAATATGGTGAAAAAATTGATTTGCATCAAATTATGGATGGTTATATTTACGCAATTTCAGAAATGCATTTGAAGAGTAGACAGCTAATAAAGGATTATATGGAAAAAAGTTTAGAAGTAATTAACTTGAAGAGGCGTCAGATAGGGTTAGAACATAGTAGCTCATTATGTGATATCAACGTTGTTGATACTGAACAAGGAGTAAGTTTATTCTCACTACACGTTGAATGGTTTAGTGTAGTTGAGCATCTGCAAAAAAAGAACTTACACTCATTAAATTTCAAACGCTTTACTCACATACCGTATCAGTAGGATGTGTTTGTTAAATATTTGTAGCCGTCTAACTTATAGGGATATTTCTTATAAAATAAAAGTGCTGTTTGTCTTTGGAGTGTGAGTGCTTAATCATTTTCAGTATGATCATATTGGATTAGGGTTTGGCTATCCACCTCACTCTCTGCGATTTGCTATCAAGCCTAACTCATCTTAGTTTCGGTTATGATTGACTTAATACAACAAACCGAGCAAGCACACTACGGTGCTGGCGGGTAATATGGGCTGTAACCAGCGTGGTTTGTAACTGAGTAAAATCACTAGAATTATCGAACTCAAACATACCCAGCCGAGCAGTAATACGCTGGCGTACGCTGGGCCGTAATGACGACTGGCAAGCCAATAGCACAGGACGAGCGTTACAGTACCAGCGGTGCGAAATCCGCGTGCCTGTGCATCGGTTAACTGGCGGTTACGCACGGCCCGGTGGTGGTTAAAATAAGATAAGGCCAACAGCCCCATGGCGATAAAACAGGTTAACAATTCGCCTGTTGCTGTCATGATTCAACTCCTAATTCTGCCGTCGCTTTGGTTACCCGTGTAGCCAGTACTTTTTTAGGGCTACGCAAGCGTTTGGCTGCCATGCAAAACAGCGCTGCAAGTGCGAGCATCATGAGATCAAATCCTGCGAGAACATAGGCTTGGCGCTGTAGATTACTTATCAGCTGATACTGCGAAGTCATGGCATTGAGCAGGGGTAGCAGGCCATAAAGCAAGGCTGTGAGTAAAAAAAGTCGTTGCCATGTTTGTTTATCTCGTTTGAAGCAAGCGAGCAGTGCGACTAAAGCCCAACTGATAAAGAAACAATGGATTTCCCAGTTCTCTCTATCTGCAAAGGTGACGGGTAAGAGTCGATTGGCATAAAAATAACAGGCTAGCGCAATGGGCAGGCCAGCAAAGGTGGCGAGATTCAACATGTTCACTAGCGTGAGCCCGCTATGATTCTTATCTTTTTTAAGCTGCTTTTGTGCCAGTTTATCGGCCCACATAATCGCACCGCTGGCGATCATCACGCAGCCCGTTAATCCCGCCAGTAAATACAGTAAACGTAGGCCTTGGCCAGCAAAGCGACCACTGTGCAGGGCTATCATGGCACTTTGGGTTTGATTCGCTCCCGAAGTCACAGCCGACTGCGCCAACACAGCACCTGTCACAGTAGACAAGTGATACCAAGGCGCTTGCTGATTTAAGCTGTGCTCAGGGGCGATTTTGACTGTTACGCTGGCATTGCTGTCGTTGAGATTATCAAACTGCAAGCCTTCAAGTGGCGACTCACCCACGACACTGTGAATCGCACTGAGTAAACTCTGATTATCGAGCATAGTGGCTGGCGTGCCAGTGGCGGCGGGAGTTTGGTAAATGGGTTTCCATTGCGAATAAAAGGCTTGAGTTTCATCACCATATTGTGTGTTAAGTCCCCATGGCATATACATAAACATCAAAGTCACTAGGCCGGTATAAGTGATCATAAGATGAAAGGGCAATGCGAGAACTGAGCTGGCGACATGGGCATCTAACCAAGAGCGCGGGCCTTTGCCGGGTCTAAAACTAAAAAAATCCTTAAAAATACGTTTGTGGATCACTATCCCGCTGATGATGGCGACCAACATGAACATAGTGCAAAAGCCGACAATCCAACGCGCCGTGAGCACACTCATGTAGTACAAGTCGAAATGCAGTCGATAGAGAAAGTCGCCCCCTCGGCTTTCCCATGCTTTAGGTAAGGCTTCACCTGTTGCAGGGTTAATAAAGCCTTGATGATAATCACCAAATCGCTGGCCTTCAGCGGCGGGATCGCTCCATGCATAGGTCAGTAATGGCACCCGTTGTGTGGGTAAGTAAATCCACCACGACTCAGCGTCAGGCGCTTGTTGTGCTAAGGACGTGAGGCCCTTGAGTATCAATTGTTGATTATCCGCATTGGCATCATATTGGCTGCCGTGGTTTTCGGGTTGCATCCACAGGTTGATTTCAGCACGGTAATAGGCCGCTGTTCCGGCGAAAAAAACCAGAAACAACACCCAGCAGGTGAGTAATCCAACCCAAGTGTGTAGCCAAGTCATTGAACGAAAAAAGGAGTCTTTCATAATCCACTCCCTTGAGCACTTGTAGCATCAAACGCTTTAGCGGCGAGGTAAGCTAAATACAGCAGACCGCTGAGCGCGAATAAATCCAGCCAGTATCGCCATGTTGATTTAACGCTGAACACCCAAATCACGGCGCAGGTGTACACAGTAAATGACAGCATCATGGCGGTTAACACCCGATCAACCTGAGATAACGGCAGGATTTGTGCGAGCAAAATAGTCGCTACCGCACTTAACAAATAGCCACCAAAGGTTGCTGCGAGGCAGCGATTGCCTATGTTCAGGCTATCGCTCCAGATGGCTGACGTTTTCCAGCGCATCAGTCTTTGTGTTAACGGCGGAGTCATGTTGGTTTTTTCAGTCATGATGGTGTGCCACTTCTGCTGAATTTGTCTTGTGGGTGCGGGATAGCACAGAGATTAACAGGGCGGGTAAAAAGGTTAAGCTGAGTAGCGTTGCCACGATAAGACCTGCCAATACCACTATGCCAACGCCGCGGTAGAGTTCGCTGCCAGCACCGGGGAATAACACCAACGGCAATAAGCCAAACAAGGTCGTCGCGGTAGACATTAGAATCGGTCGTAATCGACTGGCGACGGCAGATTTGACGGCATCAACGACACCAAACTGACCCGATTGCAGGTTTTTACGGCTCTGTTCCACGATCAAAATCGGGTTGTTAACGACAGTGCCGAGTAGGATTAGAAATCCAAGCATAGTAATCATATCAAAGGGTTGGTGCCAACCTTGGCCGCCAAGATACGCAAATAAGCTGCCAATAGAATTAAGCGCTTGTAAGCCGACTAACCCGCCTGCGAGTCCGAGCGGGATAGTGATCAGCACAAATAACGGATAACCCCAGTGATTAAAAATCGCGACTAATAACAAGTAGATGATCAACACGGCGACCAGAAAATTGCTGGAGAGTGCCGCTTTCGTCGCTTCGAGCTGATCGGCTGCGCCCGAAATATCCAAACTGACATCTTTACCGACAGCACCCTGTTGATAGAGGATGGGGACTAATTCTTCCCGCACCTTAGCCACAGCGGTTTCCAGCGCAATGGAACGCGGCGGAATAATGTAAAGAGTCACGGTTCTGCGGCCATCGACGCGGCGTAAACTGTCGCTATCCATTTGCTCGCTAATGTCGGCCAAGGCTTGCAGTGGCAGTACATTGCCCTTAGGCGTGACTATCGGAGCGAGCGCTAATTGCGACAGACTCTGTTGATTGCCTGCCAGACTAAATAGAAAGATATCCACCTTGTTATCATTAAGGAAAAACTCGTCGACATAGGCGCCATCGCTCAGTGCCGAAACTGCATAGCCAAACTCGCTGCCGCTAAAATCTTGTTCTACAAGACGTTGCCAGCGAGGGGAGATCTGCCACAGCGGTTGATCTAGCGACAAGGTCGATGGGTCAGAATACAGCTGTGGTTCGGCAAATACTTTTTCCGCCGCTTGATACGCCGCTTCGGCAGCACGATAGAGGCTGGCTTGATTCGGGCCAGAAATATCCAAGGCGACAGCGCGGGTGCCACCATCGTTGCTGGAAATAATGGAACCCCGCGATGAATAGGCGCGCATGCCCGGATATTGCTCAAACAAGGCGGTGAGTGAACTCATCATGGCATCCATATCTTGGCTGCGAACGGGCTCGCTCATCACCCAAATACTGCCGACACCCACGCTGAGGGTATAGTATTTTAGCGGCGGGATCTTTTGCTCACCACGTTCAAAGGATGCCGCCTCGGCATTGACTCTCGCTGAAAGCTGAGTCGTTAATTCTTCTGCAATTTTAGCCATTTCCGATAGGTTGTAACCCGGCGGTGCGACCATAGAAGTAAAGGCTTTTGGTTCTTCGCCTTCGGGTAAATATTCGGCCGGAGGCATCAGCCAAGCCGCAAGCCCAATCGTTAAGACGAGCGATAACACAATCACAGCGGTGCGGCGTTTGGCCGATAGTACAAGTTGGCTGACTAAGCTCAATATGCGTGATGCTTTGGGCGGCGCACTTTGGTTTGTCTGCGCCGAGTGCATCTTACCGAAACCAAAACGGGCAATAGCTGCGGGTACGATGAACACTGCGACCAGCATAGAAGCGATAATGGATGAAGCGATGGCAATCGCGATATCCGAGTACAGTTGTCCCGCTTCTTGTTTGATAAATAGAATGGGTACAAACACTAGCACTGTGGTGAGCGTCGAGGCTAATACTGCGGGCCAGACATCGTAGATGCCACTGATGGCTGCTTCGAGACGATCTAATCCGCGTCTGCGCGCTTGTTCAATGCTTTCGAGCACCACAATGCTGTTATCGACCGTCATGCCTATGGCAAAGGCAACACCCGCCAGCGAAATGACATTAATGGTGCGATCAAACACCAGTAGCCCGACGAAGGCGGCTAAGGTACACAGCGGAATACCGATAACACCAATCAGGGTGGCTCGATTCGAGCGCAAGAAGAGGTACATGACCAAGGTTGCCAGTAAGGCACCTAGACCTAAATTCACCCACACATTTTCAACTGAATCTTGCACATAGCGCACATCATCACTGAATAACTCTAACTGCATGGCGTGCTGGGCGAGTTGATTTTGATTGATCTGCGCTATCACGGGCATCATGGCATCTTTGATGGCGATAACGTTAGAACCGACATCCCGTTTGACCGCTAAGCTGAGGGTACGTTCTTGTTCGGCAAAGGACAGTTCACGGATCTCGGCGTGGTCGAGTTTTATCTCGGCAACGTCTTGCAGCAGAATATTCGTATTACCTTGGCGTTTTAAAATCAGTTGCTTAAGTTGATTTAAATCCTCAAAACGGCCAATTACCCGCAGTAAATAACGTTTTTTACCACTGTCGATATCGCCCGCAGAAGTGTCCTTGTTGCGATCTCGAATGGCTTGGCGTACGTCCATAATGCTGATGCCGCGTTGGGCGAGTTTGGCGGGATCGAGCCGTATTTGGATTTGTCGTTCAGCGCCGCCTTGAATGGTGACGGAGGAGACGCCTTTGACGCGCTCCATTTGTGGGCGAATAAAGTCGTTAGCAAAATCGCGCATCATGTCTATGTCTAGATTCAGCGGGTTCCCTGCGACAGGTACGAGACGAAAATACATGAAAGCATTGTCTGAATATGAACTGCTGTAAAGCTGTGGTTGGTCGACGTTTTCTGGATAAGACGATACTTGGCTGAGCGCATTGCTAACACGAATAAGCGCGTCGCTGATCTCAGTGCTTTGGGGGAATTCGAGTTCTATCCATGCCGAACCCGTATCAGCCCAAGATGTCATGCGTTGTAAGTTGGGCAGGGTGCGCAGGTAGCGTTCCTGCTCAAGTAGAATTTCTTTTTCGACGTCTTGCGGTGTTGCCCCCGGCCAACCTGTGGCCACGCTGATGGTGCGCACATCTAAGTCGGGGATCATTTGGATTGGGATACGCAGTGCTACAGCCGTGCCCAACACGCAGAATATCAAGACGATGACAGACAGTAAGGTGCCATGTTTAATTCCAAACTTCAGCATCCCACTAACCTCCTACAGCAGAGTTGAGTACAGAGACTGGCTGTTGGTCTTGTAGGCTCTCGTTACCGCGGATCACCACGGGCGCGTCTTTGGGTAATGGGCTAAGGATTTCAATCCCTATGGCGCTCGTGTGGCCCACTTGAACGGTATGCCGTTGGGCTATGTTGTTTTGCACGGTAAAGACACTGAACTGGCCGTCCGGGTGACGGACTAGCGCATCTTGCGGCACGACAACACTGTGTTGCGCCCGCTGTAAGTGGAAGGTCGCAGTGGCCGATGTGCCGGGCATCAAAAGTCCACTCGCATCAGGAATGGTTAAGCGCACCAAGAAGCTGCGAGCATTGTGGTCGCTCACGGGGACGAGTGCATTCACATGGCCGATAAACTGCTGTTCAGGCAGCATATCTGCGGCAATATCGACTTGAGTTGCAGTGGCTATGTTTTGGAACATTTCCTGTGGCACTTGAATATCGAGCCAGAGCTGTTCTTGGGACACTAAAGTGAAGATTTCAGTGCCGACATTGACCCATTCCCCAGTTTCAGTTTGTTTGCTTGAAATCACTCCCGCAAACGGCGCGATCAGTTGGTGGCGGGCGACCACCTCTTTTTGGTGTGCTAATGCCGCCGTTAAACTCTGCAGATTAGCTTCGGCTTCGGTTAACGCCGCTTGACGAATCGCGCGCTCAGTTTCGGGGAATAATTGCTGAGAACTGAGTGTTTGCGCTTCGGTGAGGAGTCGCTGCTTTTCTGCCAGCATGGTCTTAGCGGCCATTACATCGGCCTGACGCTGTGCTAATTGGTGTATGGCTAAGGTGTCATCGAGTGCGAGTAGAGGCTGGCCAGCTTTAACGTTAGAGCCCGCATCGACCAGTACTTTGGCAACTAAGCCATCGGTACGTGCAGATAAGCGGGCTACCCGTGCGGATTTAATGGAGCCACTGAGTGGCAAAAGTTCATTGGTACTGCCTGTTTGGGGCAAGGCGACTGTTACAGGTGCTGTGCTTGCGTGGACTGCAGAACACAGCATGTATAAACCTATCATTAAATAACGCACGTTAACTCCATCTCACTATTAAGATTATTACTGAGTGATAAAACTCGTGGTGGTGATGTGTAAAACGCTATCAACCTCGTTGCCTGCGAGTGTTTGTTTACCTTCTGTGGTGTGATTACTGACGAGTAAGTAGCGGCCCGCATCTGGGGTATCTAGGGCGAATTTACCTTGGGCATCGGTGGTGAAAGATTTACTCCAAAAACCGGGGCGATAAACTTGTACTGGATGATTCACCAGTGGTGCGCCTTTATAGCTAAGCACAAACTCGGGAACGCCTGACTTTACTGGCGTAAATTCAAAATCTTGCAGCGCTTTTGTGTGATCTTGTCCCGTGCGGGCATAGAGTATTGCGGCCTGCAATCCGGTCTCGGTTTTCCATGGTTGCCACGCGGTATCGGCATAGAAACTGATGTCACTCTTGCTATCTTGGGTTTTGACCAGTAGATGATCGGCTTGTGCTGTGGCGGTTAACGGCGTCTTGGCATTGGCGGCGAAAATACGCGCCGCGCTTAACGATGCTAACTCTTCTGCCGAAGCTTGCTCTGAACCCGGTTCGCCAAATTGCACTTTAACCGAACCATCGGTATTACGCTCAAGCCATACTTCATGTGCTTGAGCCGAAAAAGCGATACCGCCGAGTAAAGTGAGTATTACAAGTGCTTGTTTCATTTGAACATCCTTAATGTTATTTCGGGTTAGGGCTATGTTTTAGAGCGTCCAACGTAGTGATAGTGTGGCATTACGTGGCTCGCCAAAGTCGGCGTAACCCCAGAGTGAACGGTTGTAGTTCTTGTCGAAAATATTGTTAATGTTCACTTGCATAGAAATAGAAGGTGTGATTTGGTAGCCAAACATTAAGTCAACGAGTGAGTAGGCGGATTGTGTTTGGCGGTAAGCCACATTCGGCGCGCCATCGACACCCCAAATAGTGCCTTGATAGAAGGTGCTGCTCTGCCAGCGCCAGCTCGCACCTGCAGTAATGCCCGGCAGAATATCTTCAAAGTTATATTTAGTGGTGAGTTTGAAGATATCTTCGGGTAGATAAGTTTGACGACGTAGGCCATCTTTATCTTCTGCATTGTTGTGGGTATAACCACCGCTGATATCCCATAAGTCGGTAAGACGTCCGGCAATTTCTAACTCATAGCCTTTGGTGGTAATCCCATCCACACTTTCGTAGATAGAGTCACCGGAAGGTAGCTGACCTTTACCTGCATACTCGGGTTCGTTGTCTTTATTGGTTTCGTAGACGGCGGCTGACATGTTTAGCGTGTCATCGAACAGCGCGACCTTGACGCCGCCTTCGACGTTTGTGCCTTCTGCAGGTTCGAGCAGTTGGCCATCTTCACCAAAATAGGTGCCAGGTTTGAAGATTTCAGTACGGCTAGCGTAGACAGAGATCTGCTCGGTCACATCGTAGACTAGGCCGTAGTAGGGGATGAAAATACCGGTTTTTTCCATGGTCGCATCTGTGCTGTTACCCACGAGATCATGCTTTTCATAGGACCAGTTACTTACGCGTCCACCGACCATTAATTTCAGTGAATCCAACAGATTGACACGGACAGTGCCGTAAACACCCGATTGGCTTTGCTCATTGGTTTGGCCATTGGTGGGTGAATTAGGAATATTAGGCTTGGGGTAATTGCCCTGATCCGCAACGTTATAGCGACGTTGGGGGGCGGAGTTCGTGTTGATGTTATCGAACTCGTTGTCACCATAGTTAAAACCGATCACAGCGCTATGTTCACGGCCGAGCAAGTCGAAGTTACCCGTTGCATACAGGTTGAAACTGTTGGTATCGGATTCACGATCATGTTGGGCGGCATAAGTATCGCCCCAAGGGCCAACAAATTCGCCGGTTGATTTGACGATATAATCGCCTGGGTAAAAGGCCAATGCGTCTATGGTGGCGTTAGCAATACGATAGGCACTGACAAGTGACCAGTCGTTATCGAATCTATGTTTAAACTCGGCCATGAGACTTTTTTGGGTCACGTCCCAATGGGTCCAGTCCTGTGAGCTGGAATAACTGCGGCCGAAATCGACAGCTGTGCCATCGGTATAAAATGCGGGATTAGAGTTCCAGTTATACACGCCATCGGTTTGCGATTTTTGATAGTCCGCAAACAGTGACAGGCTAGTATCTACGCCTAGACTCGTTTCAACCACGCCATAAAGCACTGTGGTATCGCGCTGATAGCGGTCGATAAAAGAATCGCCTTTCTTCACCGCACTGACGAATCGACCTTTCACATTGCCTGAATCCGTGAGCCAGCCAGAAACATCGGCCTCAAGTCTATAGGTATTCCATGAGCCATAACTCGCACTTGCCGTGGCGCGGGTGTCATCCGTTGGACGTTTACGAATAAAATTAACCGTGGCAGAAGGTTCACCTAAACCGCTTAAAATCCCTGCCGCCCCTTTTAATACTTCAACCCGTTCGGCAATCACGGGGTCTAAACCTTGATCAATTGAGCCGCTGTAAACATGGGATGAAGAGGTCGTGATTAAGCCGTCAATTTGGACACCGCTGTCGAGTGCATAACCGCGCACGAAAATCTGACTATTTTCAGAGGCATCGCCCACCATAGTGACGCCAGGAGTGTGATTTAACACTGACTCCATAGTGACCAAACCTTTGTCACTGATCATTTCTTCGGTAATCAAAGTGACGCTTTGTGGGGTTTCTTTGAGTGACATAGACAAACCCGTGGCGCTATTCATTGCCGCGCGGGTGTATGTTCCTACCACGTTCAATCTTTCTATCTGTTCTGTATCTTTTTTCTCATCTTGCTTAGGGTCAGTATTGGCTTGAACCGTCAGAGTAAGTGTGCTGAGAAGTACAGGGATCAATGGCGAGCGCCAAGACGTTAAAACAGATAGGGGAGGCATGGTATTTCAATCCTTTCAGGCGATTTCAGATTAAATGATGATTGGTGATCCTGAGTGCAAATAAAGCGTTTAGGTGCAAATGAGAATCGATCGCATGATAGGTTTGTTGAAAATAAATGCAATATGCTCAATGTGTAAATTGTTTAAGCTGGGTTGTAACTTATTGGCGAATAGCTTGTCAGCGAGCTGTGATAAGCCGTCGCAGTGGGATCTGCACTTTTAGCGCATGCCTTACTATAACTCGGTTTCAGGGCATCGACTTGGAACTCAGGCTGTTGTGGATAGGGTCAATTTAGCCAACAAAAAGGCCACAGTCGTTACCGACTGTGGCCTTTAATCTTTACAATTGAATCGAAATCCAACGGACTTGTTAAGCCTAAAAGTGTGATTTACAGCTTAGGTTTACGCCCGCACTTGGCCTGTGCCTGAGACTAAATACTTCTCAGCGGTCAAGGATTCGAGTCCCATTGGGCCATAGGCATGTAGCTTAGAGGTCGCGATGCCGATTTCTGCTCCAAGGCCGAGTTCGCTGCCGTCGGAGAAGCGCGAAGAGGCATTGACCATTACCACAGAAGCATCGACCGCACGTTGGAAGTGTGCGGCTGTGACTTCGTTTTCGGTGCAAATCACTTCGGTGTGCTGGCTACCAAAACGAGCAATATGTTGGATAGCATGGTCAAAGTGATCGACTTGGCGAATGGCAATTTCGAGATTTAAATACTCTTGGCCGAAATCGTCTTCTTCCATGTAAGTACAGTTTTCAAAATAACCACCGGCTTGAGTACAAGCATTGATTTTAACCTTATGCTCGGCCAGCGCTTTGGCTACCTTAGGCAGGAATTGCGAGGCAATTTCTTGGTGTACTAATAGGGCTTCGAGGGCATTACATACGCCAGTGCGCTGGGTTTTACCGTTGAGCAGTAAGTCCATAGCAATATCCAGATCGGCATCTTTATCGACGTATAAATGACACACGCCTTTAAAATGCTGGATCACTGGGATTTTACTGTTGTCAGTCACAAAGTTAATCAAGCCTTCGCCGCCGCGGGGAATGATCACATCGATATAATCTCGTTGCTGCAGCAGTTCTAGCATGAGGGCGCGATCTGGGTCGGGCACCACAGTGATTAACGCCTCGGGCAAGCCGTATTGTTTCAATACGCTTTGCAAAATAGTGGCGATAATTTTACTGCTGTGTAGCGCCTCTTTACCGCCGCGCAAAATCACGGCATTGCCGGATTTAAAGCACAGGGCACCCGCATCGGCGGTGACATTGGGGCGCGCTTCATAAATCATACAAACCACGCCCAATGGAACGCGCATCTTACTGATGGATAAACCATTAGGTCGTTGACCTATATAACGTTCGTTGCCAATGGGATCGGGTAAGGCGGCGATGGTTTCAATGCCTACCGCCATAGCTTCGATACGCTCTGGCGTTAGCGTTAATCGGTCGAGCATGGCAGGGCCGACGTTATCGGCGGTCGCTCTGTGTAAGTCGATTAAATTTGCGCTTTGGATTTCATAGGACTTTTCACGTAATGAGCGTGCCATATCGAGGAGTACAGTATTTTTAAGCTGTTCGTCAACTTGGGCGAGGATCAGAGCCGCTTTGGCAGCTTCTTGAGATAAATTTTTGATTAAAGTCATATTTACTCCGCTTAGATGTTTACTCGCTTAGTTTTATTCGGCTGATGCTTATTCGAGAATGGCGATGTTTTTCTCGGAAATAATCGGTCCAGTCTTTTGCTGAAATTCACTGGCAAACTCGCGATCGTCTTGGTCCGTAATAAAGCTAAGTAAACAACTGCTGTAATTGGATTTGGCCTTGGCCAATTTAGTGCCATCGTCTTTGCGTACTAAAATGGTGTCACCGACAGAAAAGTCCCCATTGATGGCAACGACATCGTCACTGGTCAATTGCTCGCTATGGATATCAAGGGCGATATTAAAGTCATTTTCAACAATGACTTCGCCTTGAGCCTGCGAGGTATGTGTCATCCAGTGCAAGTGATCCTGCATTGGCTTCTCATCGGGGGTAAATAAGGTTCCTGGGTTTTGGCCCTTCAACAATTGGTTGAATGAGTCGGCATCAAAACCATTAATAATAAAGGTTTCGATCCCGTGGGAAATCGCCTTCTTGGCGGCTTGTATCTTAGTCCGCATTCCCCCCGTACCGACGGCACTGCTGGCGCCGCCCGCCATGGCGTAGATCTCGGCATTAATCTCGGTCACCTGCTTGATAAGCTGTGCATCGGGATATTCATGGGGGTTTTGCGTGTAAAGCCCATTCACATCCGAACAGATAATCAGCGTATCGGCATCGGCCGCCGCGGCGACCATGGCCGAGAGATTATCGTTATCGCCAACTTTGAGCTTGTCGGCGGTGACGGCATCGTTCTCGTTGATGATAGGCAATAGCCCATGTTCGAGTAGGCTGAAAATCGTGTCTTTAATACTGATGTAACGATCTCGATTGCGTAAATCACCGTGGGTTAACAGTAGCTGTGCGGTTGGGAAATCAAATAACTTGTTCCATGTGGCCATCATATCGGCCTGGCCCGCTGCAGCCATGGCTTTCTTCACTGTGACGCTCGGTTTATCAACCTCGCCAAAGTGATGCCATCCTGCAGCGACTGAGCCCGAAGAGACCAAGACAACTTGGATCCCTTGGGCACGACAATAAGTAATAAATTGGGCAATGCCGAGTAAGTAGTGGCTGCTGCAACCTTGTTTGTGTGGAGCAATCAGGGCACTACCTACCTTAACGACAATGCGTTTCCAGGGTAAGTCTGTCATACCTGCGCGCCTCATCTGTCTTCGGCTAAAACACGGCCAGCCTTATGGAATAATTTAGTGGTTTTGGCACAGGGATCAGTATCGAGTAACGAGACTATCCAAATCACCACACTGCTCACGGCAAAGCCGGGGATCATCTCATACACCACTGTGGTTAAAGCTTTACCGTCAGCAAGTACAGGTGCATAAATCCAAAACAACACTGTAGCTGCGCCTGACACTATGCCGGCAATCGCGGCTTTGTGGGTTAGGTTAGCTTTATACAAGCTAAACAAGACTAACGGACCGAAGGCTGCACCGAATCCTGCCCATGCATTACTCACCAGTGATAGCACACTGCTAGAGCGGTCAAGCGCCAGTAGACTTGCGACAATTGCCACGCCTGCTACGCCAAAACGTCCCATTTTCACCATGTCTTTTTCGCTAGATTCTTTCTTCGAAATAACGCGATAGATATCTTCCGTTAGCGAGCTTGATGACACTAATAGTTGCGATGAAATGGTGCTCATGATCGCGGCCAGAATTGCGGCTAATAAGAAGCCACTAATGATTGGATGGAACAACAACTCAGAAAACACGATAAAGATGGTTTCAGGATCGGTCAGCTTCATGCCAAATTTATTGGCGTAAGCGATACCGACAAGACCTGTTGCCAGTGCACCCACAATGGTCACTGTCATCCAGCCCATACCTATGTGTCTGGCGGTTTTAATGTCAGCGACTGAACGAATTGCCATAAAGCGCACAATAATGTGCGGTTGGCCAAAGTAACCGAGTCCCCAAGATAAGCTTGAGATAAGCCCTAACATAGTGACGTTCTGCATGGCATCGGTGAAGTGTGGAATCGATTGATACGCAAAGTTCAGCATAGTGTCAGCGCTGGTAAACTCTTGATATGCCACCACAGGCACTAAGATTAAAGCGACAAACATGATACAGCCTTGGACAAAGTCAGTGAGGCTCACTGCTAAGAATCCGCCCAACAAGGTATAAGAAACCACTACGCCGAGGGTGACGACTAAACCTATGTCGTAGTTCAGGCCGAATGCTGACTCAAATAACTTACCGCCAGCCACTAAACCCGCTGAGGTATACAAGGTAAAGAAGATCACAATGATCACGGCCGAGATAATTCGGATACTGCTGTTGGCATTGCCGAAGCGTTTAGCAAAAAACTCCGGGATAGTGAGGGCGTTATCCGCGACTTCGGTATAGACCCTTAATTTGGGTGCAACGACCAAGTAATTAATTAGAGCACCAATTAATAGTCCAAGTGCGATGTAAATGGTTTCGAAACCAACCAAAAACATTGCGCCGGGAAGACCCATTAGCATCCAGCCACTCATGTCAGATGCACCCGCTGAGAGTGCGGTGACCTGTGGGCTCACCTTGCGGCCGCCCAAAATATAGCCGGACACATCGCTGGTGGATTTTTTATAGGCGAATAAGCCAATAGCAAGCATGGCGATAAAGTAAATCGCTAAGGAAACGTAAGCCAGGTAATTCATGGGTTATTTGTCTCCTAACGCTTTGTTATTTTGAATAATACTCGGTTTCAAAATGACAAAGAGATAGGTGCTTAATATTGCGCATAAACACATAAACTGCATTGTTTCCTTGGCGTGTAATCGGGTAAAGCTTGCTACTTGCGAGATAAGATTTTCCTCTGGTGGGTTCTCCGTAGACATAATTGCTCCTTGGTTGATAATTGAATTTATATCACCAATATAGTTAGTGATCTAATTATATTAAGGCATTTTATCGGCCAAATATCAAGCTTCTATTGGATTTAAATGGTTTTGGCGGCAGCACGAGAGTGGCTTTTTCGGCGGAAAATAGTTTGAGAACTGACTATTTTTCAGAGGTGTTTTTCTGCTCGGCGATACTGTGGGCAGTGCGTTCGAAGGTTAAGGTGATGCGTTCAAACATCCCAGTAATCAGAGTGAATTGTTCGTGGGGTAACGGGCATTGCGCCAGCGCTTGTAATAAGGCTTCGCTGCTGGTGTTAAACTCTTCTGCGACTTGGCCGTGGGCGCAGGCGATAAATGCCTGACCTAAATTGTGTTGCCAGAGGTTGAGTGCATTTTCTAAGTCTGAGTGCGTATCTGAAATCCCCTGCAACATGCGCCGCATTCGAATCGACACATGGCCTAGATTAAGTGCAGTGAACACCAGATCGGTAAATACCCTCGAACTCTTGCCCGAGCCTTTTTCGTAACTGGCGATCCGCAGGAGTCGATCGCCCATGCGGGCGTTAAACCAAGGCTCAGGATCATCATGTTGCGCGATATGCACTAGATCTTTTTGGATAGATTGCAGCAGACGATATTGCATCAGCCGCTGGCTAGGTTCGGTGATCAATTTAAATAGCCAATACAGCACAGTAACGCCAACAAAAATCGCTAAGGCATTGCTGACAGTGTTTTCTATCGCAAATGAAATGGTATTACTGGGCTGTACTAATACCGCAAACGGCACGCAAATCCCGAGACCATAGGGCAAGGTCGGTCGATTCGCTAAGGCGAGTAGCCCAATAAAAAAGGGGCCTGCGAGCACTAAAATGAGGATTTCGAAATCGCCGCTACTCTCTGCCAGCAAAGGTAAAGCGTAAAACACTGTGAGGGGCACAGCGATAGTTATACCGACAAGAATACGGCGCAAAATCGTGGTTAGCATCGGCAGTGGCTGGCGCGCCATCATGATGGAAAAGACCACAGGCATCAGGATCATCATGAGTACCGCGCTCGACCCTGTGCCAATCCACAGCGAAGCACCAATGACAAATACCGCCATGCTGCGTAGACCGGTCGTAAACCCTATCAGTGGATCTCGGTGAAATTCCATTGGCGGCGCGTTGAGTTGTACCGCAGAATTGCTTGTCAGTACGTTATAACTCTTGAGCACCATGATCAGATCGGCGCTTAACTCCATCGCAACTTTGAGTAAGCGAGTCTCTAATGGGGTTCGGTCGCGGTATTGCATCAGGTTTTGTTGGAGTTGATACCTTAAAGTACGCGCCATTTTGTAGCATTCTTGGTCATCAGTGGATTGCGCCATCAGGGTAAAACTGCTGCGCATATTGGCTAAGGTTTTCGCGAGCGGTTCGCTGACCAGATGGGAATGATTACGTTGTAGTCGGCCAAATATTTGGATTGCCGCCAACAGCGAAAGGGTTTTATTGCAGAGAAAGTTCGCCGCATGGCTCTGCCCGCGACCTTCGGGACCTTCATAAATCACCGCGCTGGAGTCGTCACTCAGCGCCGATACTGATTCCATAATAGTGTCGATATGTTCATGGCGGCTCGCATGTACGCCCTGTAAATCTAGTTCTAATGCAAGATAGTTAAGCGTTTGATTAATTGTGTTTTTAGCATGCAGTTGCAGACCATGTTTTACCTTAGTCGGCCAAAGTAGCGAACTGACCAAGACGGCACAAATTGCGCCGACGATAATTTCGCTGATCCTCGCCTGCGCCACATCGAATATTTTTGCACTATCGGCTGTGCCTGGGCTCGCCATCACAATGAGCACTATCAAGCAGGCTGTCATGCCCGCCATAGCAAAGGCATAGACAAAGTTTTGCTGGCGCACCATGGCCGATAACCCAGAATTTAACCCTATCCAGCAGGCGAGTAATCCTAAGGCGAGTTCGGGATAGGGCGTAAACCCGTTGAGTATGGCAATCCCTGCAAGTGCGCCGACTAAGGTGCCGCCAATTTGGCATAAGCCCTTTTCTATCACGAGGCCACTTTCGGGGCGAATTTGCAAAAATACCGCTGACACCAGCGCCCAATATGGCCGTTCTAAATTTAAAAACATGGCCACATATAAGGCGAGCGCCATCGAGATCACGCCTTTAATCGCGAAGATGAGGGTTCGTCGGTCAGGAAAAAATAAACTCTTAAGTAACAGCGTCATAATGACTATTTGTCAGTCTGTAGCTGGATGGAAACTGTCATGCCGACGCTCAGTTCTATGTCCTTAGGAATGCTATCTAGCTGGATATCGACCGGAATACGCTGCGACAACCTCACCCAATTAAAGGTTTGGCCAATTTGCGGTAATAACTGCCCATTAGCGGTGACATTGGTATTGGCAATCGCCTTACCTATGCTGACCACTTTGCCGTGCAAGACATGGCCGCCACTCATCAGGCTGACATCGGCGTTTTGACCTATGTGAACCAAGGGGATTTTGGTTTCTTCAAAATAGCCTGTGATATAGAGAGAATCTTGTTTGACCAGCGAAAATACTGAGTTGCCTTTGCTGACATAGTTGCCATTACGCAGGCTTAAATTGATCAGTGTGCCGTTTTCGGGAGCGTGAATTTGCGTTCGCGCTAAGTCAATTTTGGCGGTATTCAATTGCGCCTGTGCGAGCTCATAACTGGTTCTTGCCAGTTCGGTATTGATAAAGGCTTCGTCGAAGGTTTCTTTGCTGACCAAGTTGTCATTGGTCAAACCGATACGGCGTTTGTACTTATGCTTTGCCAGTTCCCATGCCAATTTTTGGCTTTCCGCTTTGGCATTCAATTCGGCAATCGTGGCCTTGTAGCGGGTATCGTCCACAGTGAACAACACATCACCCTTATTGACGACTTGATTGTCTTTTACATTCAGTTGGTTCACCCAACCGGACACATCTGGCGCTATGGTAATGATTTCGGCGCGAACTCGGCCGTCGCGAGTCCAAGGAGAATAAAGGTAGTGCGACCATATCCAATGTCCGGCGATACCTGCAATCGCGACCACAATAAGGGTGAGGCTGATACGAAAGATTTTTCCCATGAACAATCAACTCCCAAGCAAGTAAATGACCAACGCCAGATAGCAGATAAACAGCCCAACTTCGAACCAAGCTGCGCGCCACAGCGTGTGATAGAGCCCAGTTTGATAGAGTACCCAGCGAGTGATGCAGGAAAGCAGAAAAGCTAAGGGGATAAAGATAATTAATGGACTAAATAACAAACCATCGAACGCGAGTTCTTTAAGCATTACGCTATTTATCCCGATGACAGTGGCGCAGCGATAACCGCGCTAGGTGTTTAAAATGCAAAGTACTCAGTCGAGATTATAGGAAAGTCGCGTGAGAGTTAATGGTTTTATGTTATCTGTGATCAATTAGGGCCAGCATAAGCTGGCCCTAAATATGATGAAATCAAAGCGAAAATCGCTTCTACCTCATAGTAACAAACTCTTCGGCGCCCGTTGGGTGGATAGCAACGACCGCATCGAAATCGGCCTTAGTCGCACCCATTTTCATGGCGACGCCAAAACCTTGAAGGATTTCGTCCATACCAAAACCAATACCATGAATACCGACGACTTTTTCGTCATTGCCAGCGCAGACTAACTTCATCTTACAGGCTTGGCGATGGGCCGTAACGGCGGTGTACATGGAGGTAAACGTCGACGTATACACTTTGACGTTATCGTCGCCGTATTGAGTGCGCGCTTCTGGTTCGGTCAAGCCCATAGTGCCGATTGGTGGATGGCTGAACACGACCGTTGGGATCAGGCTGTAATCCATTTTGGCATCTGTCATACCGTTAAATAAACGCTCGGACAACAAACGGCCCGCTTTAACCGCAACAGGGGTGAGCTCTACGCCGCCCGCCATAATGTCGCCGACACAGTAAATCCCTTTGTGAGTTGTATTTTGCTGCTCATCAGTGATGACATAGCCTTTGCTATCTAATTGCACTTCGGTATTTTCTAGGCCGATATTGCCTGTTGCAGGTGAGCGGCCAATTGCCCAAATTAGGCAATCGACTGTAATGCTTTCACCGTTTTCTAAGTTTAATGTCAGGCTGTCATCGGCATTTTTAACCACGGCTTTTGGCACGCTATGGGTGTGTAATGTCGGGCCTTCGGTTGCCATCGCATCGACGAGAGCATCGACTAATATAGGGTCAAAGTTACGCAGCGGCGCATGTTTACGCACTAATAAGTGAGTTTCACTGCCCAGAGCGTGTAACACGCCAGCGACTTCAACAGCGATATAACCCGCGCCAACAACGGCAACGCGCTTAGGTTGCTCGCGTAGGGCGAAGAAACCATCGGAGTCGATACCGTATTGCGCGCCAGGAATATTCGGAATCGTCGGTGCGCCGCCAGTGGCGATGAGGATGTGATCGGCGGTGTAATGTTCGCCGTCCACTTCGATGGTGTTGCCATCCACAAAACGGCCGTAACCATTTAACAGGGTCACTTTATTGTTGGCAAAACCACGGCCATAGGCATCGTGAATGCGACCAATGTAGGCTTCGCGGTTTTCGACCAAAGTATTCCAATCGAATTTATTAACAGTGACGTCGAAACCATAATCTTTGGCGTAAAGGTTCATCGCTTCGGCAACATGGGCGCCATACCACATGACTTTTTTGGGCACACAACCTACGTTTACACAGGTGCCACCCACGTGTTTGGCTTCGATGAGTAGAACCTTAGCACCACGCATTGCCGCTCGGTTTGCTGAGGCGATACCGCCGCTGCCTGCGCCTAGGCAGATATAGTCAAAATGTTGAGCCATGAGTTTCTCCGTCTTACTTCAAGGATGAGATGCTTTACAGCAGAAGGTCATTGTAGGGGGCTTTGCGGTAACAGACCAGCCTATTGCATCACTAACGTATAAGGCATTGCTTTTAATAAAAATACTCCTAAAGTTGCATTCAGTTGTTATCGTGTGGCTGTTTCGCGGCGATATTGGCACTTAGAGTGATCGTTTTGAGCTGGGCCTTCTGCACCACATTTCAAACATTGCCACTCCTTTTGGCGGGCGCTGAGTTCATCGGCTTGATGCTTAGCAGCGTTATCTTGCTTGTCGCCGAGTAGGGACTCTAGCTGATCCATACGTTTATCGAGCCAACGGCAGTTAGGATCATTGGCGACATGTTCACGACTGGCGAGCTGTTGTTTGCGACTGAGTTTTTTACTCTTAGCGGCTTTGTTCGATTGAGTGGCTTTAGTTGATTTAGTGGTTTTGGATGGCTCTGCGGGTGTGACAGTGGGGGGTGAATACTCGAATGCACTTTGCACTTGGTTAGGCACATTAATCGGCTTGCCCTCATTGTCGAGCAAAGTGCCTAGGGGCAAAGGCGCGGTTTGTGTCGGTTGCGCTAAGGACTCTAGACTCGGTTCAGGCTCAGATACCTGTTGCGCATTAGTCGAGCTTGTCACTGGGATAAAAAGCAGGGGCAAGGTAATGATAGCGGTTCGGATAAGATAGAAATGATGCGTTAACATTCCCTGTTCCTCGGCAAAATCGATATGAATAGTGAGTCGCTCCGTCGACATTTTGAGTTTAGTTAGTGAGCTTTGTTTTTGCCAAATGTCGCGGGATAAATTGACAGAGGAAGGTTGCAATACAGCGCTAGAAACACAGAGCTAAAACGACGTTAAAACGTTATTGCAAAGTGGATGCCTGCATAGGTTTGATCCTGTGAACTCATATCGCCATTGGCTGAGGCTTCTTGCTCAATATCACTCTGGGCAATGCTGTGGCTAATGTGTCCGCTAATATTCATGCTTGGGGTCAGTTGATAATTCGCTTCGAGGCCAAACTGCAGGTTATTACTGCCATCGTGTTCTTCTGTGCGGTATTTAAAATCAAACCCTTGAGTGATATAGGGCGTGAGGCTGAACTGGTCTGTGATATTCCAATAACTGTGCAAACTCACTTCAACAAAGTAGCCTGCCGCCTCTGTGGAATAGACATAACTCACCGATGGTACCAACCAAGCTGTGGCGTTGTAGGCGAGTTCTGCAAATAGCTCGTTATCTTGGCAGCGGCTATTGCTATAGCCTTCAATGCGCTGATATCCCAGATTAGCCTCTAGGTTTTCGGCTAAGTTGAACCCATATTCAAGGCCGATATTCCACTCTGTATAGGCTTGGCTATCACCGCGTCCGACTAAGGCATAAGTGGTTAAGTTGCCGTGTTGAACAGCAGCATTGAGCCAATAAATACCCCCATTTTGCAAGTTATTGCGACCCTGTGAGACATATTTGCTGTCCCAACCTAAATCCAGCGTCACCGCCAAAGGTTCTGTCATCTGGCGGGGTAATATGGTGTTTGAAATACTATCGACTTGTTCTAGGCCCTCATTAGCAACTGCGTTGTGACTAAGGCAGTTGATCCCTAATGTGCAGAGGACGCTGGCGATAAGTTTCACTGAGTGTGTTGCCATATTTTTGCTGATTTTGGTCGAGGTACGTTAGTTATGCAGATAATACCTTGCCCACATACAAACATTAATGCGAATTGATTCGATTTGCGATCGAGATTGCAACAATGTGTAGGTAAATAAAACGTAAATCCTAAATGCGAACTAGTTCACTTTTTTTCAGGGGAAATAGGGTTAAGTAAGGCGTTCGAAGGGGACAATCGGTTTTCTCGCCTTGATAAATAGGCCATTAGCCCTTATTTATAACAGATACAGATTGTTGAGGAGTCAATATGAGCAACCCTTTGCTTAGCGGCGCAAAATTACCGCTTTTTTCACAGATTAAACCGGAACATATTCAAGTCGCCGTTGAGCATGCCATTGCTCAGTGCCGCACTAAGATTGATGAAGTGCTGCAGAACCAAGGTCCTTTTACGTGGGACAACTTGGTCGCGCCATTAGAACAGGTTGACGATGAGCTAAGCCAAATTTGGTCGCCCGTTTCTCATATGAATTCAGTGACTAGCACAGATGAGTGGCGTGCCGCCCATGATGCTTGTTTACCTCTTTTATCGGAATACGGTACTTACGTTGGCCAACACCAAGGTTTGTATCAAGCCTATAAAGCGCTGCGAGCATCCAATGAATTTGCACAATTGAGCCAAGCCCTGCAGATGGTGATAGAGCACAGCCTGCGCGACTTTGAACTATCGGGTATTGGCTTAGATGACGCGCAAAAAGTGCGTTATGGCGAGATTGTAAAACGTCTTTCTGAACTCACCAGTGGTTTTTCTAATCAATTACTGGATGCGACGCAAGCTTGGACTAAGTTGATCACTGATGAAGCTGAGCTTGCTGGTTTGCCTGAGTCTGCCAAAGCCGCCGCTAAAGCGATGGCGCAGTCGCGTGAGCTAGAAGGTTGGTTATTTACCTTAGATTTTCCATCTTATCTACCCGTCATGGCCTACAGCGAAAACCGCAGTCTTAGGGAAGAATGCTACCGTGCGTTTGTCACTCGCGCTTCAGATCAAGGTCCCAATGCCGGAGAGTTTGATAACAGCCCGCTGATGGACGAAATTCTTGCTTTGCGCCACGAACTCGCATTGTTACTCGGTTTTGACAGTTTTGCTGACAAATCCCTAGCGACGAAAATGGCTGAAACGCCGGCGCAGGTGATGGCATTTTTAAATGAATTAGCGCTGCGCTCAAAGGATCAAGCTAAGGCAGAACTGGCTGAGCTGAGAGCGTTTGCTGAGGCCGAATATGGCGTGACTGAAATGGCCTCTTGGGACTTAAGTTTCTATGCTGAGAAGTTGCAGCAGCATAAGTATGAGATTTCACAGGAAATCCTGCGTCCGTATTTCCCCGAAGATAAAGTGCTCTCGGGGTTGTTCTACACAGTATCGCGTTTGTTCGGCCTTAAAATCCTTGAGCAAAAGGATTTTGACCGATGGCATAAAGACGTGCGTTTCTTCGATATTTTCGACGAAACTGACGAACACAGAGGTAGTTTCTACCTCGATTTATATGCCCGCACAGGTAAACGTGGTGGTGCTTGGATGGATGACTGCCGTGTGCGCCGTCAAACCGCCAATGGATTACAAAAGCCAGTGGCTTATTTGACCTGTAACTTTAATGGTCCGGTCGATGGCAAACCTGCGCTGTTTACCCATGATGAAGTGACAACCCTGTTCCACGAATTTGGCCATGGTATCCACCACATGCTGACCAAAATCGATGTTGCAGGCGTGTCGGGTATCAATGGTGTGCCTTGGGATGCGGTCGAGTTACCAAGTCAATTTATGGAAAACTGGTGTTGGCAGGAAGAAGCATTAGCCGAAATTTCTGGCCACTTCGAAACGGGCGAGCCATTACCTAAAGCCTTGTTAGATAAAATGCTGGCGGCGAAAAACTTCCAGTCTGGCATGATGATGCTGCGCCAACTCGAGTTCTCGTTGTTCGATTTTAGAATGCACCACGAATACGACCCAGCTAAAGGCGCGTGCATTCAAGAAACCTTAGACGAAGTGCGTCGTCAGGTGGCCGTATTAACACCGCCGGATTTTAACCGTTTCCAACATGGATTTGCCCATATTTTTGCGGGTGGTTATGCCGCAGGTTATTACAGCTATAAATGGGCTGAAGTGCTCTCGGCTGATGCGTTTTCCCGTTTCGAAGAGGAAGGTATTTTTAACCCTGAAACGGGTCGTCGCTTCCTGCACAATATCCTCGAAATGGGTGGCTCAGCCGAACCGATGGACTTGTTCAAACAGTTTATGGGACGCGAGCCGAATATCGATGCTCTGTTAAGACATTCAGGCATTGCTGCATAAGCAATTGTGAGTTTTGATAAATCAGCCATTTTAATGGGATGATTATCTGAGGGTATTTAGCTTAATCGAACGATAAAAAGACGCCTTAGGGCGTCTTTTTTGTGAGCTATATCTCGCTTGCCCTGTGGTATGACCTCTGTTAGCCTGTGGCTCTTATTTCAAGGGCGGTGCGTTATGAATCTGTATTTTCGTTTGTTTTGGTTGTTATTCTGGCGCACGCGCCATTGTCGTAAGATCGATTTTCTAGGGACAAGCCGTATCACTTATCGTGCTTTACCGAGCGATTGCGATATCAATTTCCATCTCACTAATTCTCGCTATCCTGCGTTTATGGATCTGGCGCGGACTTATATGTTGGCTGAGATGGGTCTGCTGAAACGTTTCTTAAAGTTGAAGTGGATGCCAATAGTCAACGCCGCCGAATTTACTTATATTCGCGATATTAAGCCGCTAAAAACCTTTGAGATTGAAACCAAAGTCGTCGGTTGGGATGAAAAATATTTTTATATTGAACAACGCTTTGTGAGCGAACGTGGCCTACATTGTATCGTCCATGTACGCGGTGTGTTTGTGTGCAAAGGTAAGCAAGTGCCGCTAGATGTGTTAGTGAAAGAGGCTGGTTATACCGATCCTGCACCTGAGTTGCCGCCCGAAGTCGTGAAGTGGAAAGCGTTTTTGCAGTTGAAGAAAGAACGCAATATGTGATTGTGTTGAGGCATGACTTACTCGCTAAGGTATGCCTCTTATTCCTGCCGTTTCCTCCATCTCAGCCAGTAACACCTCTTCTTGTACTAACATCCAAGCGCCACGCAGTTGTGCCTGTTGCCAATAGCGCACGATTTCATCTAAATCCAACAGGTTTAGATGTTGGAAGCTATAGCTTAAGCAAGGGATGAGTGCACAGTCGGCTAAGGTAAAACTGTCGCCACAGACCCAATGATGTTGTGTGAGTTGCGCGTCTAAGCGTTGAAACTGTGCCAGTAGTTGCTTCTCTAATTGTTTGATTTCGAATTCATTACTGTCTTCTATATGCTTTAACTTTTCTAATTGAAATAATGGGTTGTTAATATCATTGTCTATGATGCGATCGAACAAACGTACCAGTAAGTTGCGTTGTGGTTCTTGTGGCAGCAGTTGGGTACTGTTTTCAAAATGCCTATCTAAGTACTCGATAATAATGCTGGATTCGGGTATCAGCTGTTCATTTTGGGCTTTAAGCAGGGGGATTCGCGCTTGCGGATAACGTTGGTGAAATTCCTTGCGTGACAAAGGGTCGCGTAGATCTATGATTCTGGGGTAGAAGTTGGCCTGCTTTTCATAAAGTGCGATGAGCACTTTCTGTGAATAGCGTGATAACGGGTGATAAAAAAGCTCCATAGGCACTCACTCCAAACCCAGTCTTTTACGGACTTTACGTTTTAACTTTAGTCGTAATTGAAGCGCTTGCTGTAAGAGTTTTTTTAAAAAATGCTGGAATAAACACAATTTTTCTTGGCAAAGCCAAGTGATCCATCAGGGATAAAAATCGGTATTATGAGCCCATATAGAAAGTGTCGGGATTTAATCATTTTAAAGGTAATAATATGAGCCAGTTAGAGCGTTTTTCATCTATTTATGCCAGAGCCAGTGAGCGCAAAGGCGGACCTGCTGGACTCGAAGCCTTATTGTCTGGTTGCCTGTCTGATGATGAAATTCGCCAATATCGGGATGCTGAATTATTGTCGGCGATGAGCCGTCAGGTGTTTCAAAGTGGTTTTGTATGGCGGGTGGTTGTTAACAAATGGCCCGAGTATGAGAAGTCTTTCTTTGGGTTCGAACCGCATAAAGTATTAATGTTATCACCTGAGCAAATTCAAGCGCGGGCAAGTGATGCGACCTTGATTCGCCATCTTAAAAAGACTCAAGCCATTTATGATAATGCTCTGATGATCCACGATGTTGCTCGCGAACATGGCAGCTTGGCGCAGCTGATCGCCGCTTGGCCGACGCAGGATATTATCGGGTTGTGGGCATTTTTAAAGAAACGCGGTACCCGACTGGGCGGCAATACGGGTCCCTATTTTCTGCGCGGTATTGGCAAAGATACTTTTTTGTTAACCGATGATGTACAAGGCTATTTTAAAGCACATAAGTTAGTCGATACGGGTTTTTCATCACAAACGGCGCTTAAACAAGTGCAAGCCGTATTTAATCAGTGGCAACAGGAGTCGGGTCGTTGTTTGGCTGATATCAGCCGTATTTTGGCTTGCAGCGTGGGCGATAATCGAATTTAGTCCTGTTAAGTTGTGATTGAAGATGAACAAATTAGTTTTAATAGACAAATATTGCTTTGTTAGCAATATTTTTCATTACAGAAGCATTATTTGTGGGAGTCTGAGTTTCATTTAATGGGGTATTAATCTGAATTTCGGGTTTGCTCCGTTTTGGGGTAACCACTAAAATAGCCCGCTAGCTATTATTTGTGACTGTTTAATTGTGTGGCGTTGGCTCATAACGCTGGCGCTGCCTTTTAGCCGTGCACAAATAGTAGATGTAATAAACTGCACAGCAATCCGCTATCGGATGTATTCATGTTTTTACGCACAAGCAGTCTGAAGCCAGCTCTTTGCTTACTCTCTTTCGGTATTGTCAGTCTTGATAGGGTCGTTTTTAACGACTTGATGCTGAGAGTGGCCTGAGTAAAAACAAGCGCGCTGCGTTTTCGTCTCTATGTACAAATTATTGCAACAAGTGACGGTTAAGCTAACGTCATTGAGCAGTGGGCCTTGGCCTGCCGCAAGTCTAGAATATGAACAGATTTGCAACATATTCAATATGGAGTAGGCTTATTGGGTGTTTTACGGCATATCCCCCTAACAATGCCACTCAAAGTTAACCGATTTTTTAAATCGAATAACAATTCGATGAATATAGTAATGCTGAATGAGTGAAAATTTTCATTAGTTTACAATTTAGTTTCGTTATCTTCCTTGTTGATTCATATAGGCTATGAGATAAATAACGGATTTGATTTTAGTTATAATTACGGCTCGTGTCAGCGCAATAAGTGTACTGGTATGTGGGCAGTTAATATTTGAAGGAGTTCTCATGCGGCAGACAATTAAACTTGCCTCAGTTATAAGCGTGGCGTTATGGATGGCAGCTTGCAGCCCTCAAGAAGAGAGCGCTCAGGCGGGCGCTGGTCCACGTAGTATGGAAGTGGGAATCCTTAATGTTGTTGCCCAGCCACAAGTGATTCAGGTGGAATTACCAGGACGCAGTAAAGCTTTCCTCGAGGCTGAAGTTCGTCCACAGGTTAACGGTATTATCACTAAGCGTAGTTTTGTTGAAGGTGGCAATGTGAAACAGGGTGAATCTCTGTATCAGATTGATTCTTCAACTTATAAAGCTGCTTTAGTGAGTGCCAATGCTGATTTAGCCAGAGCGAATGCGGGCTTAGCCTCAGCAAAAGCTAAGGCGGCACGTTATCAGCAATTGGTAAAAACCAACGCCATCAGTAAGCAAGAGTTCGATGAAGCTGAAGCGGCTTATAAAGAAGCATTAGCGAATGTAACCGTGGCTGAAGCTGCGATTAACACCGCTAAAATCAACTTGCAATATACTGAAGTATTAGCGCCTATCTCTGGTCGTATCGGTAAATCGAGTGTGACTGCGGGTGCGTTAGTCACTGCCAACCAGAGCCAAACGCTGGCGACGATTCAACAACTTGATCCTATCAATGTGGATATCGCGCAATCGAGTGCTCAGTTGTTACGTCTTAAAGCTAAGTTGCAGCAAGGTAAACTACAAGCTTCAGAAAATGCAGACGTGAAATTATTGCTTGAAGATGGTACTCAATATAGTCATCCGGGTAAGTTGCAGTTCGCTGAAGTGAGCGTGGATCCAAACACTGGCTCAGTTATTCTGCGCGCCGAATTCCCTAATCCTGAAGGTATCTTGTTACCTGGCATGTATGTTCGCGCTATGTTAAATGCGGGCACTGATCCACAGGCTATCTTGGTTCCACAAAAAGCGATTACGCGTAACTCTAAGGGTGAAGCTGTGGCTATGGTGGTGAATGACCAAGGTTTAGTCGAAGCGAAAACAGTGACGACCGCAGAAGTGATTAACAACCAATGGCGAGTCACTTCTGGTTTAACTGTGGGCGATAAGTTGATTGTGGAAGGATTACAGAAAGTTCGTCCCGGCGCTCCAGTAACCACCAAAGTTATTTCTGAAACGCAAGCACAATAGGGCATAGCTATGGCACGTTTTTTTATTGATCGCCCCATCTTTGCGTGGGTGATCTCCTTGATTATTATGCTGGCGGGGATCCTCTCGATCCGCTCGCTGCCAGTGTCCCAATATCCTAACATTGCACCACCGACCGTGGTGATCAGTGCTAACTATCCAGGCGCTTCCGCTAAGATTGTTGAAGATTCTGTGACTCAGGTGATTGAGCAACGTATGACGGGTATCGATCACCTCCGTTATATTGCCTCAGCCAGTGACAGTTTTGGTAATGCTGAGATCACTTTAACCTTTAACGCTGAAGCCGATCCGGATATTGCACAGGTTCAAGTACAGAACAAGTTGCAGGGCGCTATGACCCTGTTACCGCAAGAAGTGCAGGCGCAAGGGGTTAACGTTAACAAGTCGAGTTCTGGCTTCTTAATGGTATTAGGCTTCGTATCGACCGATGGTTCGTTAGATAAAGGCGATATCGCCGACTATGTTGGTGCGAACATCCAAGATCCTATGAGCCGTGTTCCTGGTGTAGGTGAAATTCAGCTGTTCGGTGCCCAATATGCGATGCGTATATGGCTAGATCCGTTGAAATTGACTCAATACAACTTGACCAGTTTAGACGTTATCGCTGCGATTCGTTCTCAAAACGCTCAAGTTTCAGCTGGACAGTTAGGTGGCGCGCCCTCTGTGGCTGGCCAAGAGTTGAACGCAACGGTATCGGCTCAAAGCCGCTTACAAACGGCGGAAGAGTTCCGCAAAATTATCCTTAAATCGGATATTTCAGGCGCAAACGTCTTCCTAAGCGATGTGGCACGGGTTGAATTAGGTTCTGAAAGTTATGCTGTGGTGTCACTGTATAACGGTCAACCTGCGACAGGGTTAGCGATTAAGCTGGCAACGGGTGCTAACGCGCTTGATACTGCTGAAGCCGTTCGTGAAAAAATTGCTGAGATGAAACCTTTCTTCCCGCAAGGGCTAGAAGTTGTTTATCCATACGATACAACGCCTTTCGTTGAAAAATCGATAGAAGGTGTAGTACATACCTTGCTTGAAGCTATTGTACTAGTGTTCATCATCATGTACCTCTTCTTGCAAAATTTCCGCGCAACTTTGATCCCGACTATTGCGGTACCTGTGGTATTGCTGGGAACCTTTGCGATTCTGTCGTTAGCGGGTTTCTCGATTAACACTTTAACCATGTTTGCTATGGTGCTCGCCATTGGTTTGTTGGTGGACGATGCGATTGTGGTGGTGGAAAACGTCGAGCGGGTAATGGCCGAGGAGGGCTTAAGTCCACTGGAAGCGACGCGTAAGTCGATGGATCAAATTACCGGTGCTTTAGTCGGTATCGGTCTGACCCTCTCCGCAGTGTTTGTCCCTATGGCATTTATGTCAGGTTCAACGGGGGTTATTTATCGTCAGTTCTCTATCACTATCGTATCTGCGATGGCGTTGTCTGTTCTAGTTGCTTTGATTTTAACTCCTGCACTTTGTGCGACTATGCTCAAACCGATTAAGAAGGGCCATGCTCATATCGAAACTGGCTTCTTTGGTTGGTTTAACCGTAGTTTCGATAAACTGACTAATCGTTATGAGTCGAGCGTTGCTGGGATCATCAAGCGCGGCTTTAGAGTGATGGCGATTTACGTTGTGCTGGTTATTGCAGTGGGTTGGATCTTTATCCGTATGCCTACGGCGTTCTTACCAGATGAAGACCAAGGTATTTTGTTCACGCAAGCCATTTTGCCGACTAACTCGACTCAAGAAAGCACCTTAAAAGTATTGGAGAAAGTGTCTGATCACTTTATGGCTGAGGAGGGAGTGAGATCGGTGTTTAGCGTGGCAGGCTTCAGTTTTGCGGGTCAAGGGCAAAACATGGGTATCGCCTTCGTTGGTTTGAAGGATTGGTCTGAGCGTGAAGCGCCTGGTATGGATGTGAAGTCTATTGCTGGTCGCGCTATGGGTGTGTTCGGTCAGATGAAAGATGCCTTAGTATTCGCCTTCGTACCGCCTGCGGTAATCGAGTTGGGGACGGCGAACGGTTTCGACATGTACCTGCAGGATAAGAACGGCCAAGGCCACGAGAAGTTAGTGGCGGCACGTAATCAACTGCTTGGTATGGCGGCACAGAATCCAAATCTGGTGGGTGTGCGTCCAAATGGTCAAGAAGATGCGCCAATTTATCAATTACATGTAGATCACGCTAAGTTGAGTGCGTTAGGCATTGAAATCACTAATGTGAACAATGTGCTTGCAACGGCTTGGGGTGGTTCTTATGTGAATGACTTTATTGACCGTGGCCGCGTGAAGAAAGTATATGTGCAAGGTGATGCCCAGTATCGTATGCAACCGGGAGATTTAGATTCTTGGTACGTGCGCAATAACAAGGGTGACATGGTGCCATTCTCTGCGTTTGCTACTGGTGCATGGGAATACGGTTCTCCACGTTTAGAACGCTTTAACGGCTTACCATCGATGAACATTCAAGGTGCCACGGCTCCTGGATTCAGTACCGGTGCAGCTATGACAATTATGGAAGACTTAGCCAAGCAGCTTCCTCCTGGTTTTGGTGTCGCGTGGAACGGTCTATCTTATGAAGAACGTCTATCGGGTAACCAAGCGCCAGCGCTGTATGCTCTGTCGATCTTAGTGGTCTTCTTAGTATTGGCAGCACTCTATGAAAGCTGGTCGGTACCCTTTGCTGTTGTGCTCGTGGTTCCGCTCGGGATCATCGGTGCCTTGATTGCAATGAATGGTCGCGGCTTGCCAAACGACGTGTTCTTCCAAGTGGGGCTGTTAACCACAGTAGGGTTAGCGACTAAGAACGCCATCTTGATTGTGGAATTCGCCAAAGAGTTCTATGAGAAAGGTTCAGGCTTAGTCGAGGCGACCTTGCATGCGGTGCGTGTGCGTCTTCGCCCCATCTTAATGACGTCTCTAGCCTTTGGTCTGGGTGTTGTGCCGTTAGCTATCAGTACCGGTGTAGGCTCTGGTAGTCAAAACGCCATTGGTACAGGTGTACTCGGCGGTATGATGAGCTCGACTTTCCTAGGGATCTTCTTCGTACCATTATTCTTCGTGATAGTGGAGCGTCTCTTCAGTAAGCGCGAGAAGAAAGGTAAAGAACAGAAGCCAAACTCAGCTGAATAAGCTCGATCGTTTCTAAACTTCTAAACTAAAGCCCTGCAATTGCAGGGCTTTTTGTTATTTTAATGCTGTTAGTTATAAAGATGGATAGGCACTGTGCGCGAGTTCTGGCATATTGCGCTGAGGCAGTTAAGAGGACGAAACATGGATGATGCTGCGTTGGAATTGCAAAAACTAGATGCACTCATTGCTAAAGGTAAGATGTACGTCATTTTGGTCTTTGGCGTATTTTTCTGGGGTATGCTGACGTCCCTCGTGGTCGCCTTAATACATTATTTTATCTCGGGCGATCCATTCTGGGCGGAACTGCAAAGAGCGCTCTATATTTATCCCATTGGCGGTATTTTGTTTGGTTGGTTTGTGTGGGTGCAGATTAATCGTAAGCGAGATAAACTTCGCGCCCAATAGTATCAATAGTTCTGGTTAAGCTGAGTATAGGAGTGACATGGTGTTTTCGTGGGGTAATCTTGCCACTAAGCAACTTATCGTGGGAATGATATGTCATGGCATAGCGCTTGCATTTTTGGCCTATGGCGTTTATGCATTTTACTTGCAGGAGCTTGTACTGCCAGAGTTAACTCGCTGTGTCGGTGCTGCAGTGTTATTTGTGGGCATGGGGCTAGCCCCTCAATTATTTTTTATGTCTGTGAGCCAGATAGTGTCGCAAGCTGAGGACACGACATTAAAATCTACCCTACAGACCTATGTGTTTAATCTAGGTATTTTTTTGATGATCTGCAGTTTGTTAATGGAATGGCTATACGACTAAAGCTATCGAATAAAGAAAGGGCGTCGACTTCACTATCGACGCCTTTTTTATTGCGGTTAAGGCGTGTAGTAAGTCGCGGCTCCCGGCCCAACGGGCAGACCAAAGCCAAATACCCACAGGAAGAAGAACGCTGTCCAACCCACGAAAAACACGAGCGAGTACGGCAGCATAGTGGCGATCAGCGTACCTATCCCTAGGTTTTTCTGGTAACGACAGGCAACCGCTAAGATTAAACCAAAGTAGCTCATCATAGGTGTGATTAAGTTAGTCACCGAATCCCCAATACGGTACGCCGCTTGAATCGTTTCGGGCGCATAACCAACCAGCATCAGCATAGGCACAAAAATAGGAGCGGTAATGGCCCACTGGGCCAAGGCACTGCCAAGCATCAAGTTGATAATGCCGCAGAGCATAATAAAGAACAAAAATACGATCGGGCCCGTCAAGCCAATGGATTGCAGAGCATCGGCACCTAACACCGCCAATACAGCGCCTAAATTACTCCAGTTGAAGAAGGCGACAAACTGCGCGGCGAAGAAGACGAGGACGATATACATGCCCATAGTGCTCATGCTGTGGGACATGGCATTGATGACATCTTTATCATTTTTGATGCTGCCCACGACTTTGCCGTAAATAAAGCCCGGTATGGCAAAACAGATAAAGATAAAGGCGACTATGCCCTTGAGGAATGGCGAACCTGAGATGAGACCGGTTTCAGGATGGCGCAGCGGTGCGCCTTCTGGTACGACTGAAATCGCTAAAATAACCGCGAGCACTAACATAGATAACCCAGCCCATTTTAAGCCGCGTTTCTCAATAGCACAGATGCTCTCCATCGATTGCAGTACGGTTTCGTCTGCATCATCATCTTGGTATTGACCTAACTTAGGTTCGACGATTTTCTCTGTGACAAAGGCGCCAAGGGAAGTGATCACAAAGGTGGAGACAAACATGAAGTACCAGTTTACTTCTGGGCCGACGTTGTATTGAGGATCTATCATGCGCGCCGCAGCTTCGGTAATGCCCGATAGCAAGGGATCGACAGTACCAAGCAACAAGTTAGCGCTATAACCTCCTGAAACCCCGGCAAAAGCGGCAGCTAAACCTGCAAGTGGATGGCGGCCAAGGGAGTGGAAAATCATCGCCGCCATAGGGATAAGTACCACATAGCCAAGCTCGGCAGCGGTGTTGGACATAATGCCGGCAAATACTATGGTCACAGTGACTAATCGTTTAGAGGCACCCATGACTAAGGCGCGCATAGCCGCAGATAATAAGCCAGATCGTTCGGCAATCCCGACGCCGAGTAGTGCCACGAGCACAGTGCCGAGCGGCGTAAAGCCGGTAAAGTTGGTCACTAGATGCGAGACTATCATCCGCAAACCTTCGGCGTTCATCAGGCTCACCACATGGATTAAACCGTCGGCACTGCGGCCGTGTGAGCCAATAGGTCTAGGATCGACCACGGTTAACCCAAAGTAGCCCGCAATACCTGAAATAATGACCACGGCAACACAGAACAGTGCGAATAAGGTGATTGGATGGGGCAGCAGATTGCCTAAGCGTTCAACAATATTGAGAAAACGTACAAACCAACCACTAGAGCTGATATCGCCCTGTTGTGGATTGGGTTCAGAAGCTTTTTGTGGGGGAATATCGCCGGAATTAAAACTCATCGTCCTTCCTTTATGTCGACCTTTACGCAGCGCAATATTTGGACCCTATAACAGACTCGAGACATTGCCGACGGCCGATTGTGGATGATGTGGCTGAGGGGATAACTCTAGGTGCAAGACTCGGAGTGAAAGCTAAGGTAAAAGTTAAAAAATTAGCGGTAAAGTATGATTGTTAAGTTTTAATTGAAACTTAAATGTTGCTATTGACTGTGTTGAGGTGAGGAGGGCTAAAATTAGGATAAAAAATGGACTCTCGAGGAGTCCAGTATTCACGAGCAAAATTGGATGCTCTAATGTTGTGCCATATCACTATAGACGTTGTTTGCTGTATCGGAGCTGAATATCGATAAATTTATAGGTTAAATGCTGTTTTTTATGCAGATGATCACTTTTCATCGTTGAATATGGCCAGTTTCGTTGATGATTGCTCGTTAGATAACATCGCCAGCTCTGACCAGCGAGTAATTTCATTGTCTTAATCAGCCCGCAGGTGAAATTTTCACTCATTTATGGTTAGCTGTATCCTATTAACAAGAATAAGAAACCTAAGGATGGAAGATGGAAAAATTGTTATTGGGATTAACGCTGATTTTTATCGTGACCTATCTTTGGTACGTCAGCCTAGTCAAAAAGCGCAATACAGCGCTCGAAGCCTTGTCGGGTATCGATGTACAGCTGACCAAGCGTGCCGACCTTGTGCCTAATATTCTAAAAATCGCTAAACGATTTATGGAGCATGAAAAGTCACTGCTCACTGAAATCACCGAATTGCGTACTCTGCTAAGCCATAATTACAACAAGGCCGACCCTAGCGCAGTTAAAGAACATTTAGTTCAGGCCGAGCGGTTGAACGACAAAATGAGCACCTTGATGGTGAATGTGGAGAACTATCCTGAGCTCAAGTCCGACAACACTATGTTGCAGGCGATGCAGACCTATAACGAGGTCGAAGCACACATCTCAGCTGCGAGGCGTTTTTACAACTCGGCAGTTTCCGAGCTTAATACTGCAGTAGAAATCTTCCCCGGCTCGATTATCGCTTCTATGGCGAGTATTAAAGTGATGCCATTCTATGAGGTGAGCGAAGCGGCAAAAGCGCCCGTAGATGCGGCCGAATACTTGTAAGTTTAGTATTGCAGGGTGAGTTATCACCCTGCAATACTATGACATCAATATGAATATCATCACTTTTATTTTAGGTAGCCCGATTCGGACTTATCGGGGTCATGTTGGTTTGTCTGCGGATTTGGACGAACTACCTCAACTCGAAGCCTATTACGAAGAATATATCGCTCCAATCAGTCGCAAATATGAAACTAAGCGTGTGGCTTGCCTTAAGGCGGCGCGTAAACGTTTGTATTTGAGTTTGATGATAGTGCTTGGGCTGAGCTTGCTCACCGTTATTGGCTACTACAGCGGTGGCGCTTATTTCCCGTCTTTGCCATTGCTTGCCTTAGTAGGATTATGCTGGTGGAGCTTTGCTCCGACTCGTGAGTTTAAGCATTTGGTTCAAAATGATATTTATCCGCTGATGTTTAAATATTTCGGCGATGATTTTATTTATAGCCGCGAAATGCGCCTCGACATGAATCGACTCGTTGCGGCTAAAGTATTACCGCGATACGACAAAGTCAGCTTCGGTGACTATATACAAGGCTGCTATAAGGGCGTTGAGTTGGCGGTCAATGAGCTTACCCTGACCAAGAATGTGCAAGTCGAAGAACTGGATGTCAGTACCAGCAGGCGCAGAACTGTGACCCGCACGGAAACCCAGTTTCGTGGCTTAGTGGTTGAGCTGAGTAGCCATAAAGCTTTTATGGGTCATACTGTTGTGCTGAGGGATCGCGGTGGTTTAGCAAATTTCCTGTCCGACAGCCATGCGGGACTGGTACGAGTCAAACTTGAAGATCCGCAATTTAAAAAAGAGTTCGACGTGTTTTCAACGGATCAAATCGAGTCACGCTATTTGCTCAATACGGCATTTATGGAGCGCTTACAGGAGCTTGCCAAACATTTCGATGGCAATATTCAATGTGCATTTTTCCGCAATAAACTAACTTTGTTCCTACCGAATCGCAGAACGCATTTTCAAATGCAGTCCATTTTTTATGGCGCGACCTTTTCAGTAGAATTTAGTCAGATAAACCGAGAAATGAAGCAACTCTTTGCTATTATTGAAGTACTTAAACTTAATCAGTACACGGGACTTTGATGTTGCTTACTCGCTTAGCGCTTGCTCGTACACTGACTTTTGCAGCCTTTTCATTGCCCTGCAGATTTGAGGCGCTAGGCCTGTGCTTATTATTGATATCGAGTTTGATGATAAATGCAAATGCTGAGGAGGCGCGCGAAAAAGCTAAGCCGCGTATTGTGGCGCGGTACTCACAGAGCGGCATAGTGAGTAGTGAAGGTCTAGAAAAACTCAAAATTTATCAATACCAACAAGCTAATGGTGTCACCGTATTTACTGACAAAGCCCCTGCAAATAACCAATATCAAATTTTGTTATATGACTGTTTTGCCTGTCGTCCCGATTCGACCATAGACTGGAATGGTATTCGGCTATTTACCGCTAATTATGATGCCCTTATCTCCCATGCCGCCCATAAGCATCAACTTGATCCCGCCTTAATCCGCGCTGTGATCCACGCGGAATCAGCCTTTAATGCGCGTGCACTTTCGCGAACTGGTGCCATGGGATTAATGCAATTGATGCCAGAAACAGCAAAAGAGATGGGTGTGGCAAATGCATTTTTGCCCGAAGAGAATATCTTAGGTGGCAGTAAGTATTTGGCACAAATGCTAAAACAGTTCAATGGTGATATCGCATTGGCCTGTGCGGCTTACAATGCGGGGCCGACGACCGTGGTTCAGTACAATGGCATTCCGCCCTATCCTGAAACCCAAGCCTATGTTGAGCGTGTGAAAATTTTATTGAAGCGTTACCGCGAGCAGAAAGACGTTTAGTTACCGCATTGATAAGCTGAAATGAAGTGGCGAAAATCCAGAGATCATCGCCGCCATTCGAGTCGAAGGTTACTCGCCGACTTCCCATTTTACGGTAATGTTACCGTCCACTTGTCCAAGTGTTTTACCCAAGTAATCCATTAATTCTGTTGCGATTTCGTCTAACTGCCAAGGTGGATTGATGATCCATAATCCTGCCGCAGTCATGCCAAATTCATCTGAATCGGGCTTAATGGCTTGTTCAATTCTCAACTGACGTTTAATGCCACTGCTGGCGAGGCGCGATAACATACCTTCGGTCTGAGCACGATTTACGACTGGATACCACAGGATAAACACACCTGTAGCAAAACGCTTGTGCGCTTTTATCAGGGTTTCGGCCACATCTTGGTAGTCGGTTTTCATCTCGTAGCTAGGATCGACTAGCACCAGAGCACGACGCTCTAATGGTGGTACTGCGGCGATAAGGCCTTTTAAACCATCACCTTTGATCACTTTAACTTGTCTGTCTTCACAGAAATAATCATCCAATAACACATAATCAGTGCTGTGCAGCTCGTGCAGCACCATGCGATCTTTAGGCCCTAGCTCCATGTCGATAATGGCGGGTGAACCTGGGTAGAAGTTGAGTTCGTCTGGATTTTCTTCATTAAAATGGCGCACGGCGGCGACATAGTCCTGCAGCGATTGTGGTAAGTCAGTTTTATCCCAAAGCTTAGCTACACCTTCGAGGTATTCACCGGTTTTCTGTGCAAATTCATCGCTTAAAGCATAACCACCCGCACCTGCGTGGGTATCGATATACACGAGTGGTTTGTCTTTCTTGTGCATCAGCTGCAAGGTTTGTAGCAAGATGGCGTGTTTCAACACATCGGCATAATTGCCAGCGTGATAACCATGGCGGTAACTTAACATGGGGTAATCCTAGTAATTTGCAAACATAGCAAAGAGAGGCAAATGCCAGTCGGCAATTATACCTGCGATGGTTCTAGGCGTAAATTTAATGCCTCAGTTGGCGCTCTTTTTATTGGCAAACCAATGTGTGGGGGTTTGCATTTGAAAGGTTTTCAGCCAGAGATTCGCTGGTGCGGGTTTACCGAATAAATAACCTTGAAATTGTTCGCATCCTAGCGCAGTGAGTTGCAATAACTGGGCTTCGGTTTCGATACCTTCGGCAATGACGTTGAGTTTTAAGCTCTTGGCTAACAGGATGGCGGCGTTAACAATTTGGGTATGGCGTTCACTAATGCCCATTTGACTGACAAAGTAACGGTCGATTTTAATCGTGTCGGCACTGATATCAATGAGCTGGCTTAATGACGCATGGCCAGTGCCAAAATCGTCAATGGCGATAGAAACCCCCATGCGAGCTAAGGTGTTTAGGCGTCGGCCTGTTTCTTTATGGGTTGAAAATACAGAGGTTTCAGTAATTTCAATTTCCAACAATGGGATGAGTTCAGGATGATTCATATAGGTTTGGATCAACACCTTAAAGAAGCGATCCGACAGAATATCTTGCCCTGATAAATTAAAGGCTATCCTAACCAGAGGCACATTCTTAGGCCAAGAACGGATCAGTTGTAGTAATTGCCTGAAGACTTTTATCGCAAAAATCGCCTGCAATTGAGATGACTCTATGATGGGGATAAAAGTGTTCGGCATGATCATAGTGCCGTCTTCGTCAAACATTCTGGCTAGCGCTTCAAAGCTAGTAATGTGGCCATTGGCCATCACTTTAGGTTGCAGCCACATTTCAAGGCGGTTGTGTTTCAGCGCGTCACGGATTCTGGCTTTTTGCGATGAAGCTTCGAGCAGATTGTTAATCAAACCAATGTAATACACCATCACTGGGCTAGCTTGGGTGGTTTGTTTTATGGCAATTAAACATTGCTCCGCGGCTTGCTGCGGTGAGGCTTTATTACCAGAGCTGCAACCGACTCTGCACTCGAGATGATATTCAGTCTGTTGTTCTTGCTTAAGTTGTAGGTTTGTTGGAATACGCTCGCGTAATTGTAGCGCTAGGTTTTCAGGGGAGATAAGCGGCAGGCTAGTAAACTCGAGTGCAAACGATGCTCCTCTAAATCGGTATATTTTTGCGATATGACCAAAGCGATTTTTGAGTTCAATAGCAAAGGCTTTTAGGATGGCATCTCCGACGCTGATACCGAAAGCAGCATTAATTTGGCTAAGATTATCAATTTTGATTAAGGCTACGGTCATTTCCTTATGGATCAAGCTTGGCGCTGGGTTATACCAGTGATTTTCGTTGGGTAATCCTGTCACTAAATCATAGAAATGCGTGCTGATGTGGTGCTTTTTAAGTCGACTCAGCTCAATCGCATGGTTTGCCTGTTCTGTGACATCGTGGCAGTGAAACAACAAAGTATCATGGTGCTGTAATGAGGCTTTCTGCAGCAGATATTTAGTGCTGTTATTGTTCTTTAAATGGGTCGGAAACGACGCCGCCAGTAAATTCGTGCTGGTATCTTCGGTAAGTTCAAAAATGTCACATAGGCGAGTGCGGTTTAGTGTGACTTCTCTAGCGATTTCCCTCGCGGCATTATTCAGGTTGAGAATGACTCCATCCTCATTGCAGAAGAAAGAGGCTGTACCATTATTTTCAAATATTTCAGCATATTGGTCTAATGTATGTTGCAGTGCATTTTGATGCTGGATCATTTGCTGCGCATGGATTTTCTGGGTTTTTAGCAGACGCATCGCCGACAACGGGATACAGATATTAAAAAACATAAACAGCAAACCGTTTAGATAAGCGTGGGTCGCAGGTAGGCTGATATCAATATCGATAATGGGAGGCAGGTTTTGGTTACGCAGTAGCAGTAAAAAAGGCAATACGTTGAAACACATCATAATAAAAGCGACTTTTCTGCCAAACAGGAAAAGCGCCATCAAGGGCAAGGTATATAAGAAAGTAATACCTACCTGCGATAAGTTGAAGTCAGGGATAAACAACAGCATAGATAAACAGGCTGCAATAACCATCGCCAGCAGGCTGATAGAGCTGACGAGTAAATATTTGCGCGTAAACCATAAAGATAGGAATAGTACGGTTAAAAAACTGACCGTAATGCTGATAATGAAAGTGAGGTTTAACTCATACGCAATTAAAGAGCTATGCAGCACTATGCTAGTGGTCAAGATGGCGCCACTGAGCAGAATAATCCGCAATAAGCTGGTTTTTAATATCGTTTTGTCAGGATTTAAAAAATCTTGCTCCCTGATAAACAAAAAACCTTTTAGCCATTGAAGCAAAAAAAGTCCTTATCCCGTACGGAAGTCACGCAGGTTGGCTGGGGACGTAACATATAACATAAATCACTAAACTGTTATACAAATAGATTACCGCCTTTATAAATCAGTATATTACAGTGTGATACTTGTTTGAATTATTAAGGGCGCACTGAGACAAATTGGCTAAGACAGTGATGAGTTTGGCGATGTGTTTTGCTTACTAGCATATTCATAAACGAGATTTTTAGGCATAATGGCCATCATTTTCGTTGGTAAGAAGACAGCCTGTGACCCCGATTTTTTTCAATCAGCAATACCCAACACTTGTGGATATTTGTGCACGTTGGCAACTCGTCTACGATGCGAATGCGACCTTCGAATTACGTTTTGAATCAGATACGTTATCACTGCATAAACGCGATGAGCCTAAGCTCGATGGCATAGTGGTGGACTTTGTGACTGGTGCCGTCGCCCATAGACGTAAGTTTGGTGGTGGTCGCGGCCAATCTATCGCTAAAGCGGTGGGATTAAAGCAAGGGGTAACACCGAGTGTGGTTGATGGCACTGCGGGTTTAGGGCGCGATGCGTTTGTGCTCGCAAGCCTTGGTTGCACTGTAACTATGGTTGAACGTCATCCTGTGGTTGCGGCATTGCTTGAAGACGGCCTGCGCCGCGCCTATCAAGATGCTGAAATCGGCGATTGGATGCGTGAGCGGATGCGCCTATTTCATGGTTCTAGCCTAGAAGCACTATCGAAATTGGCACAAGAGGTGGATGTGGTTTACCTCGATCCTATGTACCCCCACCGTGATAAATCGGCCCTTGTTAAAAAAGAAATGCGTGTATTCCAATCCTTAGTCGGTGCCGATTTAGATGCCGATGGTTTACTCGCCCCAGCTTTAGCCTTAGCAACTAAACGTGTCGTCGTTAAGCGCCCAGACTATGCCGAAGATTTGGATGGGGTTAAGCCTAATATGGTTATTGAAACCAAAAAAAACCGTTTCGATGTCTATGTAAAAGCCGCGATGAAATAGGGAATATTTTTCTCATCGCGAACATAGTATGCTTTCTGTCGCTGAACCCATACACTGACATAATGTACCCATAGTATGACAAATTTAACTCATTCAATGACATAAAAATGGCTTTTGTAATCATGTTACAAAAGCTATTTTCTTTAATATTAGTATGTTGAACAATTAATAACCCATAGATTGACAAAAAACTGCATGCCAGTACACTAAATGTACACTATTGGTTCGAATTATACTTATGTATATAAGAAGCTTACGTAAACCATCACCGAACAAAAACGTATTTAAATTCGCTAGCGCAAAAGTTAGCGAAACGATAATGTGTGAAAGTTCATTGGAATTTGATGCGTGCTTTCATCATGAATACAATGATTGTATAGAGGTGTTTGGTAGCCAGCCTGAAGGGTTCTATTACGCTTTTGAGGGCAAAAGATTGCCCTATACTCCTGATGCGATAATTCAGTTTTTTGATGGGACAGTAAAGTTCCATGAATATAAACCTTATAGCAAAACATTCGATCCAATCTTTAGGGCTAAATTTCTAGCAAAGAAAGCGGTTGCTCAGTCTTTAGGTGCAGATCTTATCTTGGTCACTGAACGTCAAATCCGTGTAAACCCGATTCTAAATAATCTTAAAATTTTGCATCGATATTCGGGAGTTTACGGCTTGAGCGATATTCAAGTTGAACTGCTCAATCTTATAAAAAAAACAGGGAAAATTAGTGTTAACGATGTGGCTGCAAAGCAATCATTAGCATTAGGGGAAACCCGTTCACACTTGTATTCCCTTATGCATAAAGGATTGGTTAAGGCGAACTTAAGCCAGGATGATCTTGGTTGTAATCCAGCGGTATGGTGCATTGAATGATGGATTTTGAGGATGAATTTAGTGAGTCTGAATTAGTTAAAAAACCAGATACCCCCATTCAATATGTGAAGTTAGAAGATACAGCATTAGTCAAAAGAGACTTAGATACCTTCCCTGAATTTTTAAGAGACAATGCGTTAAACAAATATCAACTCATTGTCTTCATAGACAAAAAAATTTCTGGTGGATGGACTCAAAAAAATCTAGATCCAATTCTTGATGTTCTTTTTACTACGGCCATGGACAAGCGGCCTAACTGGCGAACGTTAGTCCGTTGGCGTAAAAGCTACATTGAAAGTGATGGTGACCTTGCATCATTAGTCGTTAAGCGGCACAAAATGGGTAATAGAACGAGTCGAGTTAAGGGGGATGAAGTTTTTTTTGAGCAAGCACTAACTCGTTTTCTAGATGCCAAAAGACCTAGAGTATCTACAGCATATCAATACTATAGAGATGCCATCACAATTGAAAATGAGAGTATTGTTGATGGACACATTCCTATCATTTCTTATAAAAGCTTTAACCAAAGAATAAAGTCATTACCTCCTTATCCTGTTGCAGTAGCGCGGCATGGTAAATTTAAAGCAGATCAATGGTTTGCATATTGCTCATCCCATATTCCCCCAACGCGAATATTAGAACGGGTAGAAATCGATCACACTCCACTAGATCTAATCCTGATTGACGATGAATTATCTATTCCAATTGGCAGACCTTATTTAACTTTGATTGTTGATGTTTTCAGCGGTTGTGTTTTGGGGTTTCACTTAAGTTATCGAGCACCCTCATATGTTTCAGCCGCAAAAGCAATAGTACATGCAATAAAACCTAAATCATTTGAAGCTCTTGGGATCAAACTTCAACATGAGTGGCCTTGCTTTGGCAAATTTGAAACCCTTGTTGTGGATAATGGAGCAGAGTTTTGGTCTAAAAGCTTAGAGCATGCGTGTAAAGAAGCTGGAATTAACATTCAAATTAACCCAGTTCGTAAACCTTGGTTAAAACCATTTGTAGAACGTTTTTTCGGGATGATTAACGAGTATTTTTTAACTGAGATACCTGGCAAAACCTTCTCCAACATTCTAGCAAAAGAAGACTATAAACCGGAAAAAGACGCCATTATGCGCTTCTCTACTTTTGTTGAAGAATTCCATCGCTGGGTTGTTGATATTTATCATCAAGATTCAAACTCACGTGAAACACGAATCCCTATAAAACAGTGGCAGCGTGGCTTTGATATTTACCCGCCACTAAAGATGAGTGCAGAGGACGAACAACGGTTTACTGTGCTGATGGGTATTTCAGATGAGCGAAAATTAACCAGAAATGGTTTCAAATTTGAAGAGTTAATGTATGACTCTACTGCTTTGGCCGATTACAGAAAGCATTACCCACAAACCAAAAAAACCATCAAAAAAATCATTAAAGTCGACCCTGATGATCTATCGAGTATCCATGTTTACCTCGAGGAATTAGGCGGTTATCTTAAAGTCCCCTGTACTGATAATAGTGATTATACCCACGGCTTGAGCCTTCATGAGCATAAAGTGATTAAGAAAATTAATCGTGAGATTATTCGGGAAGGGAAGGATGATTTGGGATTAGCTAAAGCGCGTATGGCTATTCATGCTCGAGTTAAACAAGAGCAAGAAGCGTTTCAAATATCTAATACAAAAGCGAAAATTTCAGGGCTTAAAAAGCAAGCTCAACTTGCAGATGTGAGTAATACAGGTCAGGGGACAATACGCCTCGAAAGCGAAGAATTGCTCCCTTCTGTACCAAACAAATCAGAATCTAATATTAGTAATCTTCTCGAACACTGGGATAATGATGTAGAGGCTTTTGAGTGAAAATGTTATCGCCCCATCAAATTGAACAGTTACAAAGATTCAGTGATTGTTTTGTTATGCATCCTCTAGTCAAAGACATTTTTAATGACTTTGATGAATTAAGACTAAATAGGGTTTTTCAATCGGATCAGCAGTGCATGCTACTGACTGGAGATACTGGTGTTGGTAAAAGTCATCTAGTTAATCACTATAAAAAAAGTGTTCTGGCCAGCCAAAATTATGGACGAGAATCTATGCCTGTTCTTGTGAGCAGGATATCTAGTGGTAAGGGTTTAGATGCCACCTTAACTCAAATGCTTGCAGATTTAGACCATTTTGGTAGCTACCAGAGAAGGAAACGTGGTTATGCGACAGATTTAAGGAAAAAGTTAGTTGAAAATTTAACTAAGGCTCAAGTTGAGCTGCTAATCATCAATGAGTTTCAGGAGTTAATTGAGTTTAAAACAGGATCGGAACGGCAAGACATAGCTAATGGTTTAAAGTACATCAGCGAAGAAGCTAAGATACCTATTGTACTTGTTGGAATGCCTTGGGCCGAACAAATCGCTGATGAGCCACAATGGTCATCTCGTTTAGTTCGAAGAAGGAAGCTTGAGTATTTTAGTCTGCAAAAAGATATCAAGTTTTTCCGACAATATTTAATGAGCTTGGCCAAATTTATGCCTTTTGATAATCCGCCAAAGCTAGAAGATAAGAATTTTGCAATTCCACTGTTTGCAGCATGCAAGGGTGAAAACAGGCTGCTAAAGCATTTACTGATAGAGTCGTTAAAAATAGCATTGAGGAAAGACGCAAAAAACCTCGATATTGAGCATGTTAGTGATGCCTATGATTTGATTTTTCAGAATGAAAATAGGCCCTCAAGTAATCCGTTTAGGCAGTCTCTAGATAACATATTGATTTCAGAGGTCGTGAAGCCCTCTAGGTATAATCCTAATGCTATAAGTTCTGAAGACATGTTAGTCGCGCGTGAATTTTCGACGCCCAAAACACTAGCTCAGCTATTGACTAAATGAGCCATTTTTACGGTAACAATCTACTGGCGTTCCCTATTAGCCTGAAGATGTACTCTACGAGCTTCTAAATCTAATCCTCAGTGAACGGCCAACGTTACCCCTTTCGATTTCACTATGAAAGCCCTTTAAGGTCGGTTAAATAGGCTTCAATGGCTTTGATTTTTCCCGCGAGTGTAGAGCCTCGATTTCGAGCATCTAAGTAACGGGGGAAAAGATTAATCTTAGAGCTGGGAAGTGCTTCGTAGAGACGTTTAAACTCTTCTGCCTCACCAATACAACCGTGAAAACCTTCTTGATATTGATGGAGTGTAGCTTGAAGTTGTTCGATTTCAGGGAGTTTAATTGGTGATATTTCTATTTTCATAAAACGTGGTTTACTCGGCATCAGGCGAGTTATATCAAATAGAGAGGTTTTCTCAAAAACAGTTTTTTTTCCATAGGTTATTTTCTCTAAAAAACCAATGTTTGAGAGTTTTGAAAGCGTGCGGCGCACGATTTGTTCTGACTGTCTTGGCAAAATCGAAGGATTTACTCTGACCATCTGACTTTTTATTTGTGTAACAGTGAGTTGCTGCTTCTCATCAACAATAAGAATGGTGAGTAATGTTGCATTTATGCGGATTATTTTCGGCATCAGAATATTTACCAATAGTCTTTATTTTCAATATGTAATGTGCCACTCCATGACGTTATTCCAATATTTCACTTTGATTTCGTTCTGCGAATATCCCCGCATTGCGTAATTGGTGTGGAGCTTGACAACTAACGATAAAAAGCTAAGGATTCCTTAGTATACCTTAAGTCAAAAAACTAAGACAATCTGAGTTATCAAAGGACAAATTATGTTGAAGCTGTGGCCGATAAAATTATCAATCCATTACCTCTCAGGCTCAAACAAGCTCGCACTGCTAAGGGGATTAGTCAAAAACAGCTGGGTATCCAGCTAGGTATGGAAGTGGGTACTGCGAGTGCGCGTATGAATCAGTACGAAAAAGGCAAGCATACACCTGACTACCAGACTTTAAAGGCTATCGCTGATGAATTAGGTGTGCCTGTCGCTTACTTTTTTTGTGAGTCGGAAAGCACGGCTAAATTGCTATGTTTACTTGAAAAAATGACAGAAGAAGAAAAGTCCAATTTGATAGAGCAAATCACAAAATCATAAAATAGTTGTGGTGATTTTTAGCTAGATTTGAATCTGTCCGTTTCTGGAGATAACTCATCGTACTTCCGTTATTAGTGTGAGGTTATCGAAGTTGCGTAGGGCTGCCGTAACCGTGCTTCTATGCTGCTAAGCTAATTCTGTTAAGTAGCAAGTCAAGTAGGCAAAGGAAAATACCATATCTCAGTCGAAAGTTCTTAGCTGAGCTGATGTAGCTTTAAGTTTTCCCAAATAGAAAGATAGTAAGTACTGCCAAGGTGGTTAATTGTGAAAAATAAAGTTAAAGGCATTTCATTTGCAGCAGTTAAAGCTGCGGCATTCAAGGACCCAGTTGTTCTCGAAGCTTACTTGCTTGAAAAAGCCTCAGAATCAAATCGGATTGATATTGAATTGTTCATGACTAAGCTCAAGGTGGTTTTAAGTGATCTTCCTCAGAAGGATATTGAGGTGTGTGATTTGGCCAATGAGTTAGGAATTGTTTTGGCCTCAGTATTGGGTAATGAAAAACATACCGAAAAAGAGTGTCTTAAGGGGATTAGACATGGCTTTTCACTGACTAGAACGACATAATTTTCAGTCTACATATGTGCTCATCAATATTAGCTCATCACTGTTGTATGTTTGGATCTTTCTGGTTTGTGCTTCAGACACGGATATTTACATTGCTCTTGAGTTTTTATTAGTAGTTTCCGTTTCGCTAATCTACGGTTATAACTCATTCTATGTGGTGGTTATACGCCTATTTTCCTTCTTCTTAATGCAAAGTTCCCCTTGCCGAGGCCGCTGGTAAATTTGCAATACAAATTGTTTTAAAGGCGCTACTATCTTCAAAAGAGAATGTAGGTTAGATTCACTTGCTTGCTACATTTTATAGTGTTATCAATAAACTAACTATAAAATTTCAAGTGAAATCGCATTATGAATGAGTCTCGTCTACAAACGCTGTTTACCGTATTGCCAGTCATTTCTGCGGCATTGTATTTTATGGGAATTACGTATCATCAGAGTTATCTCGCGGTGTTTGGCCTTGATGATTCACAGTTCCCACTCGCATCAGATAAATCTCTAGTGTCTGGATTCCTTGCTTTGATGATATTTAGTTTCAAGCCAATGCTGTACGCGATAATAGCTGTTTGCACATTGGTTTTTACGGTAATTGTTACAGCTGTACTCTCTTCTTATCCAAAGGTTAAACATTGGCAATCTATTATTCTTGCCCGATTAGCTTCGTTAAAACTAAAAAATAGCCCTTCAGAAGCTATGCACAATCTCGTAGATAAGAGCACAATCATTTATGGATACAGTGTTGGTATCTTTTTATTGGTGCTTTCTCTTGTGTTAGCCACTGTTTTATCTGGAGAAATTGGCAAAGAACAGGCCGTTAAAGAAATAGGCCTGTTCAACGATAAGCTTGGGGCGTATGCCATGCTTCATTCAAAGTTGCTCCCAACCCCCATACGTGTGAAGCAGATCATCTGTAGTCCAACTCATTGTGCCTTTTGGCTTGGTAATGAGACCTTGGTTATTCGGCATGATAGTGTTGAGCGTGCCCTAATGTATAACCCTGCAATACAGGGGATGCAAAAAGAGAATTAATAGTGCGCGTTTTAATCGCCTCATGAGCTAAATGCGTATTAAATGTTAAGCCATATAGGAGAATGCGTATGTCGAAGAAGCCTTCTGATATTTTTAACGAAACAAACTTCGTTTTCGGCTCAAAAAGTGATTTCAAGGACGCATATCCTGAAATTCAGGAGATGTCTATTCATGTTACAGAGTTAGAGAGCCTAATCTGGATGAAGGAACAGGTGACACATCATCTCACATTAGAGCGCCCCGGCGGCGAATACATTAATTGCACCAATCCATCATGTGAAGGTGGAGGTTTTCCAATGGGTAATATTTTACGTGAAGCGATAAGCGGCAAGAAAGAAAAAATAGAAAAAAATATTACCTGTCATGGTGCTGAAACCTCAGGAAGACGGTGTATGCATGCTTTTAAAGTCAGTGGTTCTGTCAAGTACAAGGCTTAATAAAGCGCAACTATTCGTGCTCTTTTTGTCGTCGCAATTTTTTCGGTGTTATTGCGATTTGAGGATGAATAAAGTTTTAAAGTATGTATGTGAGTCAGTCTAGGCAAGTCTGATTCTCGCCATAAAACTGTCTATTTGAGCTAACCTTGAGTTAACGTGCTTTTTTACAAAATTTACTAGTGCAAAAAATCTAATATTCATTCATTACTTTAAAGTTTCCACTTTGAAAGTGAATATCTATGCAAGTAAAAAGTCTAATATCTTGGTAAGTAGTAAAAAAAGAAAAGTATCGATCCGAGCGAGGTTACTGAGTTAAAAACTTAGCTAGCGAATGTGGCTATTCAGCATAACTAACTGGTTTCAATCATCCAACAATACCAAGCCACCGAATAAGATGCTAAAATAATCCTCCATAAACCACTACATAAAGACTAGTTGCTACAGATATGTTGGAAAACCATTCACAAGAAGTGTTAGCTAAGCTTGTAGACACCTTAACCCAAGTGAAGCAGCTCGCAACTCATGATTTTTCTGGTATTGGTCTAGTGGTTTATAAGGATATAAAAAATATTCCCATATTCCCTCTGCAGCAGCAAAACTTCAAAACAAATCCAAACAATTTGGTCTCCGATTTACTTGAAATTTCAAGCTACGATAGCGAATATCACGATGGCTTTCACTTTATCTCTGAAGATTTTGAGATGTCTCATGTTGCTCAATATTTTTCTCCACCAATCATATCAAATGCCAACGTTGATTATTCAAAAGTTCTCGGAGGTAGATTTATGGCCGCGTTATTCGGGTCATATGTTAAAAGTGTGTTCCTAACCGGAATTCTAACCAGAGGTAATGGTATTATAATTTTTGAACATGGAAATACTGTTTACTCAAAATGCTGGCATAAAATATGATAAACCTAATACCAATAAGCAAAATAATTGTAATCATCGCTGTTTTATATGCCGCAATAATCGCAGCATTACTAACTGCTCTGCACACACCTGATGTCAGTATACTTTCCAATATCGTTATAGCTTTAAAAGGAGCTACAGGACTGAACCTTTTACTTATACTTTCGTTCTCTTTTGGGTGGAGGTGGCTATGGCGTATGTTTCCAAAATTGAACCACATTTTTTTTCCAGACTTAAACGGAAAATGGGAAATGTCGATCCATTGGGTTTCAGAGAAAGATAGTGGGGTCGCCTATGCTACTGCATATATTAAGCAAGATTTTTTAAGCATAAGTATGGAGGTTGTCTCAAAAGATTCGGAGTCGAGCACTTTATTGGCAAAACCCAAAAAAGATCCTGAGTCAGGCCGACCAATTTTGTATTATATCTATCGAAACATACCAACCAAAAAGAATGGAAACAAAGATACACCTTATGATGGAACAGCTATACTAAAGCTAGGTCACGATGACTTCAAAACGTTAAATGGAAACTACTACACGGATAGGTTAACTCATGGTCATTACGAGCTAAAAAGAACTAATACTCATACTCAGTAACATTTATAAAAACCTCCCCATTCCACATTCCATACCAATTTGCCTTACGACCAAGAATAACCAATAGCATAGGTCTTTGAGGTAACTTTTTTCGCCATTCCCTATAATCTAGAAATGAAGGCAATGGATAATCCTGTGGATGAGTATGCCAATCACCAATATGAGTCTGAATAGAATCGGAACTTAACCAAGCTTTATTTGCAGCTTCTTGATGATGTGGACTGCGCCTGCTAAACCTACACCGACTCCTTTGGTCTAACTCGCCAGGCTCCGTTACTGAAAGAATACGTAGGTCATCTCCACGATATTCACCAATTAAAATCCCTCCAGCTTCTTTTGATGAAGTCTCAAACTGTCGATATTTTAGTGTTGGACTCAGAGCTCCCGCTTCGATCAAAACTTTAGTTCCATCTTCAGCGACCAAAACTAATTCCTGCATGATGGGCAATCCAGATTTTTTTTAAGTTTTTTATCCTTTAATTCAATAGCTTGATTAGACACTCTTCTCATCAAGAGACTAGGGGCTTTCTTGTTTCTACCCCTCAATAACTGAACAGCTAATGAAGCAGCTAACATGCTTGCTTCTGAACCAAAAGGTAAATGATTTTCTCCGCAAGATCTTTTGAATAGATGAGATGCATCAGGCTCCTTTCCACTTGCAAAGGAAGGATAAAGTTCAGTTTTGACTGAACCCTTTGAGTAGTCGAACTGACAAGCATAGCAACCATTAATACCATCATCTAACATGGATTTCGCTGTATGCCCGAAACCAGAGATCCAACTGTGAATGAGAAGAATTTTCCCACCTTGAGATCGATATTTGGAAACTTTTGAAGATAAATTCAGAGAAAAAGCCTGATCTCCTGTAGCGTCCAAGATTAAATCAAAGCGGGATAAATCTGAGCTCAAGTTAAATTTACCCTCTGCTCGAATATCCAAATCAAGACCTTGCTCTTCTAGATAATATTTCAGTGAATCGCTCTTTCTTTCACCTATGAACTTTATCCCTAGTATATGCCTACCCACATTTCCAACTTTCAGTACATCATTATCATAAATGACTAAATGACCGGAATCATGCCCAGCACCAACCTGAGATAAACTATGAGCTAAATAACCACCAATTGTTCCAGCCCCAATAAGAGCAATTCTCTTATTGCTCAAAAGAGGAGAAGAAATTGCTCGATTTCGCTCTATCACATGATCAGGAGAACATGGCATTACATCGAGAGGAAATATTTTATCTCTAGAGTTATCAAATATTCTCTTACGTAGCTTCTCTCGAGCTTGCTTACCACGGCCTCTTCGTGATTTAGGTCCATAATGGTTGACAATAGCTTTACGACTTTCCGTCGGTAAATTAAAAGAAACTCCAAAAAATTCTCTGTCATAATGGAAAATAACATCAACAAAAGTATTCCAGCCCTTACTCCACTTACCTAATTTCGCTAAAGCAACTAGAAGCCTTTCTAGTACCAGAGGCTCATTACTAGACATTAAGAGCCAGTTACTAAAATCTTTGAGGGAGTCTGGGGGCCAAGGATGATCATAGTGGATGTATGGGGCTTGAGTTAATTCAACAAATACAGCTGAGTTACGGTATTCAATTAGTCCTACGGAATTTCTACTATGAGCCCACTTTTCAGCGACCTCTCGCTCAGGTGCAACCACATACTCCCTAGAGCTATTTCCATTTATAGCCTTTCTTTCAAAGCTATAGACATCTAAGTTTTTGTTGAGATATGTACTTTCTAATAGGTAAGTAGGGATCCCCCCCCAATAAAGGCTAAACTCAGCGACATAATCCTCGCTATAGTCTCCCGACTCCCATAGCTCAATAACTTCTTCTACCTTGTGTAACCAACTAGAAACCAACTTATTGATATTCAGAGGATCTATGATGGATGTATCACTAAATAAGCAGCAGTATTTTCCTAAGAGTAAATGTGGAAGCCTCCGTTTACGTAGTTGTTCTGGCAATGATTCAACTATTGGGAAAGGAGCTCGATTGAATGAATCTTCTGTTATTTCAAATTTAATTTTATATATACCAGAAGCTTTAGAAAAACTCTTGCTAAAGCAGTAGTCATCGCCTCCAAATTTGGGGTGGAATATATAACCATGAGCTAAAAATTCTTTAGCTGCTAATTGTAACTTCCCCATTATCCAGCGTCCTGATTTACCACATTAGGTTGGGGTTGAGCTTTTGCGGGTTGTGAGCGAATTACAGCCGCAACAGAGCTTGTCGACGTTAGTAAATCTAGCAAACTAGGAAAACGGCTTCCAAATGACTTCTGAAGCTTTATGATTGCATCACTTTTCGTTTTTGCGTGAATAATCGCATTCTGCAAAGATTGATATAGCTCTATTGCAGATTCGTATATTTCATCAATCTCGGATTTTGACATCTCTTTTTTTGGAAATAACAACTCACCTTTGTCTCTCTCTGCATCATTAGGTACACCGTTTAACAACTGACTAGGTAAACATTTGACACATTCCAACAAAGCTTCACCGTCACTTAACTTGTCCATAGAACGCGACCTAGACATTTCTTGAAAAGAAAGAACTACACACGTCATTAATGCCACTGAAGATGGCCCACCTGATTCAAAAGCGTGGTCACGCCAAGCTTTTAAATACCTGCATACTCGACGACAAACATCTTCGCCTCCAACAAGCTCTTTATAGAATTTAAAGTTTTGTTTAAAGTAATCATTGAGAACTGCGGGATCACTAACTGTCCAAGATTCTTCATTCCGAAGTGCCAAATTGACTTCATTTGGTTCTAACCTAGTTCTTGCCTCTAGATAATTTGACGTGCTATCGAAAGCATTTAGCGCAACTTTTTCAAACATGGCCTCATGTCGTTGCTTTGGTACAGCATAGAGCGGGACATCTACATGTGTTAAATCATCAATGATCAAACGTGCACATGTATTTTTTTTATCTGAAAAACCCCAGCCTTTCCGTTTAGCCAAATTTAATAATGTATTGTCGACATAATTGAAAAATAGGTCTTTGCTTATTAATGGCTTATCTTCAAACATGTCAATCGGCAAGTAAATACCATCATCCAAATCCATTTGTTGTGGAGCTTGGCAAGGTGAGTTCATTGTTTTATAAACAAATGATCCTTGTGAAGCAAATTTAGGCTTTAATTTTTGTAATGATTTCTTTTGCTCACTAGATAGCTTCTTTAAATCTTCAGATAAGAAAAGCGTTGATGCGTTGGAAACGTAATGCATTTGACCATTGATATCACTGAAGCTACTTGATAGCTCGGTAAACTTATTCCTTAACTCGTTCCGAACTTCTTCTCGAATAGCTCTCAATTTTTGGATCTGTTCCGGTTTAGGAGTAATCTCGGCAATAAAGCCATTTTGAGGATGATTTAATGCTTTTGATATATCAAAATTCATATTTTTTCACCTGTCGTATCATAGAACTGTGGTTTTGGAGCCAGATGAGAGAAAAAGCTTTTCACTCTTCCATCACCTAGTGAGCTTTGTGCACGATCTGCACCAAAACGTTTCAAAAGGTTAGCTGACTCCTCACTTGAATCTGCGAGATCTATTTCATGCACGTTTGGGTCATCAATATGAACTAACCTCTCACCCAAATAATGAGAAGCCATCGTAACTTGCCAATACTCGGATACATCCATCATTAAACTTAATAAATCTTGTCCATTAGACCACTCATTAAGGTACCCTTTATCTCCTGCCGATTTAGCCGCTAATCTTTTCTTACTTCCCATAGTACCAATACACATCATGTGTATTTGTTCTGGGTCTATCCCAAGAAATCGACTACACGCCAACTCATGATATGTAATAAAACTAGGTAAATTTGCAAATAATCCACCATCAAGCATGAGTCCATCGTTAGAAGAATGAGCAGGAAAATATGTAGGGGCAGCGCTAGTAGACATTGCTACATCACTCACTAACCTCTCACCATCAAATGTAAACTCTTTATGGTGTGGCGTCTTAAATGCCTTAGGGCGTCCTGTAGTACCATTAACAGCAGGGATAACAACCTTAGTTCGCAGATCTCTTAACTTGATATCACCAATAGAACCAACAACTATGTCCTTCAACGCTTGAGGATTAAAAGCGGTGCCGAGTGCTTGATTTTTCTTTCTCCGGATTTTTGCCCAGAAGTTATTATTGGGACTAGGAAAAATTTCACACCTTTTTGAATCGATGAGCTCTAATAATCTGCGCGCAGTTTTCCCTGATGCAAGCCCTAAAGCCAAAATACCACCAATAGACGTACCTGATATCATGTCGAAGTGTTTTGCTATGCTGTAATTAGGATCTCCATTAGAAATATTAGCCTCAATTTCAGCTAAAAGCTTAATGGTATATAAACCACGAACACCACCACCACTTAGCACAAGAGCCTGAACCCTTGGTTTAATTTCATTTTCCAATTTGGCGTTTAACTCATGAACAAATACTATCCAGAAAGATATCATAAAAATAAAAGCTTGATAGCATATATTCTTGTCAAGCTTTTGAATGGGCGTATTAATTTGATTTTTTTATAAAAACATTTCCCAAATAGGACACTGCCGACATCGTAGCTTGTACGGATTCCTGCTTAACCTACTTTGGTAGGTTTAGGGCGATGGCTTAAACTGACCTCGGATTAATTATTCACTAATAGGTGGGGACAAATACAGAGCTTTCATGCTTTCGCATTGTAGGAATTAAATGATCAGAGCCTATGAACTAGCTAATAATTGTCCAAAAGTGAGCTTAGCTTAGAGTATGCAGTATTGCTGCCGGCGCCATGGTAACTACAAAGAATCATTACTCACCATTTGCTATTTTTATGTGACTGCTCTATTTTGTTTTGCTAAGGATTTCTTAGTTGTTGGTTGGTGATGGCATTTTTATTTTCCCCTAGAGCGCGTGCATTTATTGATGAATCGCTTGAAAGTTATTTGCTTCGAATCGTATCGGAGAACTTTTTTGATTCTTATCAGCAGCTCAGTCTGGCTATCAGAGAAGAGCTTCATGAGCTAGACTTCGAGGCACATGGGGCTTTCCCTATCGAGCTAAAACGCCTCAATATTTATCATGCTAAGCACAATAGCCATTTTAGGATGAGGGCGTTGGGCTTACTTGAATCCCTTCTTGGTCTACCTCCCCATGAACTCGAGAAAATAGCCCTATTTAGATCGAACAGAGTCTTTATTGGGCCTAACGCTGCCGTGCATCGTAATGGTGTCGATATTCCTTTAAGTTTTATCCGTTATGCAAATGAGGATGATGTTGAGAGTTTGCCCGTTTGCCCTCAATGCTTAAAGGATGAGCCTTATATTCGGCAAGTTTGGCATTTAAAACCATATGCTGCCTGTGCCAAGCATGAGTGCACGTTGATCCATCATTGCCCCGAATGCAAAGCACCGCTCAACTATATTGAGAATAAATCAATTGGCTATTGTTCCTGTGGATTTGAGCTTTCAAAAGCGGAAATTGTTCGCGCTAAACAGCCAGATCTCATGTTAGCGAGGAGCCTTATTGGTGGTGATGTTACCTCTATAAATCCGCTTCTTCATGAAGTATCTGTGACTCATCGGCTTGCGGCTCTACTTTGGTATGAAAAGCGTTATTGCAAAAGTAAAGAAGCTTCTTTTAGCGATGCGTTGGAGTATTTTGATAACTGGCCTGAAAACTTTTATCAAGAGCTAGACAAACTGACGCAGGGCGCTGAATTAAGACTGATAAAGCTATTTAACCACACTGCATTTCGATTTATTTATGGTGAGTTAATTCTGCATTCCCGCTGTTTGTATCCAGAGGATAAAGATCCACATTTTATCTATGTTGCTTTAATGCGTTATTTGCAAAGATTGGTTGAGCTACATCCAAAATCGAAAAAGCCTAATGTGGCTGATACGCTAGTGTCAGTTGCAGAAACAGCGGTTTTACTGTCAACAACCCAAGAGCAAGTTTATCGGCTTCATCAAGATGGGATATTAACGTCGGCGTTTAGGCAAAAAATGAAGCAGAGGATTGATCCACATATTGGTATTTTTTATTTAAGGCAAGTGATCGAGTATAAAAGCAGCTTCGGCAGTGATAGACAGGGGATGTACTTATCGGCATGGTAAAGAAATTACATTTGCGAGAACTGCTAGATATTGAAAATGTTCAAGCACGTTCGGCAGCGTTGAGGCGTACATTTGCTGCTTATACAGAACCGTTAGATGTGACTGGCGAGGAAAGCTCTGCCCTAATTATTTTGCTTAATCTTACCTATCCGAAAAAGTTGGTGGATGACTTACTCGATAAAAGGTTAGCTAGAACAACTGTTAACAACCAAACCCATATTGATGTTTGCATTGACGAAGTACAATGGCTGCATACCCATAATCTCAAGTACCCAGATATTCGGGTCAGTAAACAAAGGCTCGTTGCCCCCAGTCCTCAATTACATCCCAATATACTGAGTAGCGCTAATTGCCAGCGTACTTTAGGGTGGTCTCATGACAGTGCTAAAGTCAATTTTGCCAAGCTGTTTGGCTGCCAGTTTATTTGGCAAGGTAAAGTAACTTGCCTTGCAACGTTAATGTGTGAAGCACCAAAACACTGGAAAGAGGCTTTTCAAGAACTTGGCATGCCTGTTCAACAGTTTATGAATATTTGCGGCAGGGTGAAGCATTTTTTACCTGCGCAGTTAAGCCCAGATAGAGTCGATAAATACTCCATACAGGTTCGAATGCCATACCGTGATGGATATATAGCTATTACCCCCGTTGTAAGCCATGCACTTCAGTCTGAACTCCAGCAAGTAGCAATCAAAAAACAGGGCCGATATACCAGTCTTGAGTTTATTCGCCCCGCGGCAGTTAGTGAGCTAGTCGCATCTCTTGGCGGTAATGTTAAAGCCCTGAATTATCCGCCTCGTATTAATAAAAAAACTCACGGATTAGGCGATAATTTACTGGCTAGGGTCTTATCTGGTCAGGATGTATTGAATCAAAATGTATTGTCACAGCCTCGATTTGTGAGGGTATTGGATGATCTGTTATCGAGTGAATCAGCGTTGGCGTTAAAGCAACGCAGGCAACAAAAAGTCGCTAACCTTAGACAGATAAGAACGATGTTATCTGAGTGGCTTGCGCCAATGTTGGAATGGCGATTAGAGGTTAAAGAGGGGCTGATTCTTCTTAGCGAGCTTGAGCCTATTAATGGCTCATTAGAATATCAGTTTTTAACCTTTGAGAATGAGCTATTACCTGAGTTACTGATGCCTCTGTTCGGTAGATTAAATTCGGTGATGTCGCATTCTGCAACGATAAGTCAGTATGCCTTTCACCAGAGATTGATGCCCTATCTTCGAAATAGCTTGAAATGGTTCTTAACTCATTTGGCTTATAAAGAACCTTTGCCACAAAAAGAGGATGAGCATTTCCAGCGATATTTACATTTGAAAGGTATTCGGGTGTTTGATGCCCAAGCTTTATCTAATCCCTATTGTGTTGGCATTCCATCTCTCACTGCTGTTTGGGGAATGATGCATAACTACCAGCGGCGATTAAACGAAGGCTTGGGTACTCAGCTTAGATTAACCTCATTTTCGTGGTTTATTCGTCAGTACTCATCTGTCTCGGGCAAAAAACTGCCTGAGTTCGGCATGCAAGGAGCGAAAGAGAATCAATTTAGGCGAGCTGGAATAATTGATAATCGATATTGTGATTTAGTGTTTGATCTTGTCATTCACATTGATGGTTATGAAGACGACTTAGCTATCTTAGATAATCAAACTGAAATGTTGAAAGCAAGTTTTCCGGCGAACTTTGCCGGTGGAGTAATGCATCCTCCCGAGTTAGATGCTGTTGATGCGTGGTGCCAGCTTTATCAATCCGAAGCTGAACTTTTTTCAATATTGAAAAGACTGCCTATGTCAGGAAAATGGATTATGCCGACTAGATATTCAATGGGTAATGTTAGTGATCTTCTGTTTCTGCTAGATAAAAATTCTTCGCTGTGTCCCACTATGCTTGGCTATTTACCATTAACTGAACCCGTTAGCCGAGTCGGTAGCCTAGAGCCTTTACATTGCTATGCTGAACCAGCGCTTGGCGTAGTTGAGTGTGCATCGGCAATTGAGATAAGGTTACAGGGGCAAATAAACTATTTTAAGAGAGCGTTTTGGATGTTAGAGGCAAAAGAGCATTCAATGCTGATGAAACGGATTTAAGGAAGGTTTATGGAGCTATGCAATGTTTTAAAGTATGACCGATCCCTCTACCCAAGTAAGGCGGTATTTTTCTATAAAACGGCCGATTCTGATTTTGTTCCTCTTGAAGCTGAAATCACTCGTATACGTGGTCAAAAAGCTGGATTCACTGAAGCATTTACTCCTCAATTTAAATCGAAAAACTTAGCACCCCAGGACCTTACACACTGTAATCCTCTAACTATTGAAGAGTGTTATGTTCCGCCAAATGTAGAACACATCTATTGCCGCTTCTCGCTAAGAGTACAAGCTAACTCGCTCAAACCTTCTGGCTGCAGCGATCCTGAAGTTTCTACTTTGCTTGAAAAATTGTCCGCAGCATTTAAGGAGTGCGACGGTTACCAAGAGCTGGCGACCCGTTTTTGTAAAAATCTGCTGTTAGGAACTTGGCTCTGGCGTAATCAAAACTCTGGTAATACTCAAATAGATATTAAAACCAGTGCGGGAAAGTGTTATCAAATCAGTAACACGAGGCAGTTAGCTTGGAATATTTGGTCTGATGAAGCCCTGACTATTCTTGATGAATTAAGTAAAGAGATGCACTTAGCTTTGACTGATCCGAATGTATTTTGGAACGCTGATATTACGGCAAAAATTGAGACTGTCTTTTGCCAAGAGATCTACCCAAGCCAAACCTTTGGTGAAAAGTCCGCAGAAGGTGAAACTTCAAAACAGTTTACTAAGGTTAAATGTACTGATGGCCGTTATGCGGTGAGTTTTAATTCGGTTAAGATAGGTGCGGCTATTCAATCAATCGATAATTGGTGGGATCAGGACGATGTTAAACGATTACGAGTACATGAGTACGGTGCAGACAAAGAGCTGAGTATTGCACGGCGTTCACCTGAATCTGCACTGAGTTTTTATACCTTATTTGTAAATACAGAGCTGTATTTAGCTGAACTCAAGCAACAGGTCGCAGAGTCAGGCCATTCAATTCATCCTAATATTTACTATCTTTTTGCTGTCCTGATAAAGGGTGGCATGTTCCAGAAGAAAGCCGAAACGAAGAAGGCATAATATGCAGCGCTACTATTTTATGGTGCGTTTCTTACCACAAGAAGCAAACTTGGCCTTGCTAATGGGGCGTTGTATCTCAGTAATGCATGGGTACATCTGCAAACATGAAATTAAAGGTCTTGGGGTGACGTTTCCTACTTGGTCAGACGCGTCTATCGGTAATGTGATTGCTTTTGTTCATTCTGATGAAATTGTATTGAGTGAGCTGAAGCAGCAATCCTATTTTCAAGATATGAAAGAATGTGGCTTTTTTAGTCTTGGTAACGTTGACGTTGTACCTGATGATTGTGCTGAAGTGATGTTCAAACGTAATCAGGCAATTGCAAAGATGTTTGTTGGTGAGGCCCGCAGACGCTTAAAACGTTTGGAAAAACGAGCGTTAGCTCGAGGTGAGACGTTTAATCCTATAAAACATACTCAGCCAAGAGAGTTTAACATTTTCCATCGTATAGCAATGAACAGCGGTAGTAATAAGCAAGATTACCTTCTTCATATACAGAAAATGGTAGCAAAGGAGCAAACTGAACCATTGTTTAGTAGCTATGGGTTTGCTAGCAATTTACAACTAAATGGAACAGTACCGGAGCTATCTCGTCTTATAGATAAGATTTGACCTTTTGGTTTGGTGGTTGCTGTAAAGTTTTAATTTTAAAGCCAATTATCTGTTTGAGAAATTATATGGTTATTTTCTGAATTTTGGCTCTAGCAATTGATTTTATTTAGGTTTATTTTATAAACGTATTGTGACCTGCCGAATAGGCAGCTGAAAATCTTAACATCGATTTCGTTCACTACACCCTAAAGTGACCTGCCGAATAGGCAGCTGAAAATAAAAACAATCGTTTCGACGTTTATGTTAATACAGTAAACTGCCGGATAGGCAGTAAAAGTCTCTTCTTACCCTATGTAGGAAGAGGATTTTTATTGGTTATACCCTAATTGTTGGTGGATAATAATTTGAGTGGAAATGTGCCTTTTTAAGCTATTCATAGCCATTAAAAAGCTAAAGTTTTATCAAGTTTGAGGAAAATCACTACCAACAAGACGGTAGAAGTGACAATAAATATTGATCAATCTCTAGTAAGCTTTGGGACATTTCCAAGTTAGACTTTCAGCTCGAATTAGTGAGTTTCGAATAAGAATTTCTATTGGTAACGCTCGCTTAAAGGACAGACAACGCTACTGCCAACTTTCCTCATAACACCATATTAACGAAAAAAACGCATAGTAAAAATACTACGCGTTGGCAGTCCCTCTTGAAGCGTTTGTTAGCTAATCTATAGCGAGAACATTGGCAGTTTACGCATTTTTGATCTCACGACAGGTGCACCTACGCCAAACTTTTTAGTCACTGAGTCAACAAGTTGGAAAAACCATTCAGGAGCATCATGCGCAACTCGCACCTCTCGTACCAGTGTATTCAGGTTCACTTTTACAATAGTACCGCGATCACCTTCTGGACGAGTTGAGAGCAGCTTCGCTGAAGGTTTATAAGCCATTAGGCGAACTTCATTCTCAAAAGCATAAAAGTCTGACTTATGCATTAAAGGAGCTAACCCATGGTATTCCTTAAAAGGCTCATCATCATGCGAGATATAATGGACAGGTGAAAGAACAAGGTTGTATTCAGGCAAACATATCACTGCGTTTTTCAAGTGCTCGACATCAGTGACTACACAAACTGAGTTTGTGGAACCACCATAAATTTTCCACATTGCCATACTTTCAGATTTATTCGCATGCCAACAGCTAACATCGACCCAGTGACGATGCTGCTTAAATACCGTTTCATACTCAACTTCATCATGCTTGAAAGATCCAAAAACAGTATTGTATTTGCGATTTTCATACTCATCTTCTAGCTTTCGTCTCTGAATTGTTTGCTTTTCTACTTCTTCAGGAGTTGGCTTAGTCGCTGACGGCATACTGCAAACAATTTGGCTAAGGAGATTAGCCATTCCGTTACTTACCATTATGTAGCTTGGTGTTAAACCGCCCTCGAGTTGGTCTTCAAAACACGATACTCGAGAAAGGAACAAGTTACTGGTACCCCCTGTGTCAGGATAGTTGTCACCCCTAAATAATCATTATTTTTAAAGACAGGGCGCGGCAAATGAGAACGATATGGCTCGGTATTCACCAGAACGTAAAGAGGCGATCCTTAAAAAATTATTACCGCCTCACAATTTAACGGTCGCAGAGGTCGCTCGGGAAGAAGGCATCGCGGTGCAAACCTTGTATCATTGGCGAGATAAAGCCAGAAAAGAAGGTCGTCCCGTGCCAGGTAAAACTCTTA
>NZ_JAKKRY010000013.1:0-193491 GCF_025653795.1 Shewanella sp. SM73 | reverse complement strand
TTACAACCCGAAGGCCTTCTTCACACACGCGGCATGGCTGCATCAGGGTTTCCCCCATTGTGCAATATTCCCCACTGCTGCCTCCCGTAGGAGTCTGGGCCGTGTCTCAGTCCCAGTGTGGCTGATCATCCTCTCAGAACAGCTAGGGATCGTCGCCTTGGTGAGCCATTACCTCACCAACTAGCTAATCCCACCTAGGTTCATCCAATCGCGGAAGGCCCGAAGGTCCCCTCCTTTCCCCCGTAGGGCRTATGCGGTATTAGCAGTCGTTTCCAACTGTTATCCCCCTCGACTGGGCAGATCCCTAGGCATTACTCACCCGTCCGCCGCTCGCCACCTCAGAAGTAAACTCCCTTGTGCTGCCGCTCGACTTGCATGTGTTAGGCCTGCCGCCAGCGTTCAATCTGAGCCATGATCAAACTCTTCAATTAAAGTTTTGTTGTTTGACTGACGTCAAACGGCTCAATGAATTCTACTGTTTTGATTCGCTTTGCTCACTAAGAAGCATTGCGTTTCAATTCATACATTACTGTATGTACATATTACTATGAACACTCAATCATGCTTCCCGTTAAGGAGAATGACTTGAAAACATTGATTTAAATTTTTGACTACTAACCCGAAGGCTAAGCAGTTTCGATTAACTCAACACCTGTGAGTGTCCACACAGATTTGCTTGATAAATTGTTAAAGAGCATGGTTAGCAGCTTATTCAGCGTTTAACCCTTGACCCCGCTGGGTCAGTGGATGCGCATTATAGGGATGTCAGATTTTACCGCAACCCCTTTGGCGCGAATAATTACGAAAAACGATTCAAGCGCACACTTTTTAAACTAAAAGTGTGTTTTAACGCCAATTTTATCGAATTTGTGCTGGATTAAGGTAAAAGATGAGGTTAACCCAGCGCTAGAAATGACAAGAGCCAACCTATTGGTTAGCTCTTTATGCCATGTTAGATCGCTTTTAACGCAAGCTTCCATTCAACAAGAGCAATAACCCACGCTACTGGCTACTGTGATAGTAGCTACTTGAGATGAACTTATAAGCAAATGTTTATCTGCTTATAAGTAGTAGCGTAGCGACTAGCCTAGGCTTTTTAAGTAAGACGGCACATCGGCAATACTGTCGAGTACCACAGTGGCATCACTGTCATCAGCAATAACCTTACCGCTGCGCACTAATATACGAGTAGTCACACCCGCCGCTTTCGCTGCCTGCATATCTTCGGCTTTGTCGCCAACCATGACTGAGTGCGCTAAGTCGATTTTTAAGAATTGCGCCGCATCATTAAGCATACCCGGCTTAGGTTTGCGGCAATCACAATCGACCTTATATTCCCCTATGCCTTTCTCGGCATGATGCGGGCAATAGTAAATACCATCGAGCTCGACCCCTTTGTCGGCAAAGTTCCAATCCATCCACTCCGTTAAGCTGTGGAATTGGTCTTCAGTATACATGCCACGGGCAATACCGGATTGATTAGTGACGACAACTAACTTGTAGCCCATTTCCTTCAAAGAGAGGCAAGATTCAAACACACCTTCGATATATTCGAAGTCATCCACTAGGTGGACATAACCATGGTCTTTGTTAATCACGCCATCACGGTCTAAAAATACTGCTCGACTCACTGTAATACTCCCAAATCGCCTAAGGCGTTATCGCGCTATTATTCCATTCATTATCAGAAATTGCACCGCGAAGTTATGCTTTTAGCGCTAAATTGCGCGTTAGTGATATTTCGTGGCTGTACAGGCAAATCTCTATGCACAGCTTGTGTCTATGCGAGATAGCAATTGTCCCACCAAATTAGAGTCCAAAAAAATCCAGCAGTGAAATGTGTAATTACACTGTTTTAATCAAAATACTCAATCGAAGAAGCTGAACAGCGTTTTTACAAATAATTGCCACCGTTGCCATCGAAGCCGCTCGCAAGGAATGCGCTTCAAATCGTAAGAGAAAACCACAAAAAACCCCGTCTTTTGGGCATTGTTAGTCTCTGAGATGCTGCACTCAATCAAGCATTTCCCTTTATTTGTGGTGTTTTTAACGGTAATCTTGGGCAAATAACGAGAAAATACCCGAAATAGACGGAAATAATGAGTCGAACTACGCCTATCGTTCACAAAACCCGCACCCAGTTAGTTGTGGAAGTGCTCAGAGAGAGAATTCTTTCAGGTGACATAGCCGCAGGAGAACCCCTCAGACAAAGTGCCTTGGCTGAAGCGTTAAATGTCAGCCGTATTCCGGTGAGAGAAGCATTATTGCAACTCGAAGCCGAAGGACTCGTTAAGTTTGAGCCCCATAAAGGTGCGACTGCGACCGTGTTATCCGTCGAACAAGTCACCGAACTTTTTGAATTACGTGCAATGATCGAAACCGATCTGCTTGCGAAAGCGATCCCACGACTTCAAGAGGCTGATTTAGAAAAAGCAGAACGTGTACTCGAGCAATTGGAGTCGGCCTTCAAACATGAAGATGCCGTCGCCAGTTGGAGCGAGTTGAATACGCAATTTCACACTTGCTTATATCAGGCGGCTAATCGCCCACACACCCTTGAGGTTGTTCACGGCCTCAATACTAATTGTGATAGATACATTCGTTTGCAGTTATTGCTCGCGGGGGGAATTCCTGCCGCAGAGCATGAGCACAGGGCTTTGCTCAACCACTGCAAACTGAGAGAAACAGAAAAAGCGACGGCGCTACTGCGTCATCATATTCTGCATGCCGCAATGACAATTCGAGATCTCGTCGCCAAACAGGTGGTCTAGATCACGGACGGCCATTAGAGTTGCCGATAAGCTTTGTTGTCGATTCAAGGCAGCGCTCAGGTTCTGCCTTTTTTATTTGAGAGAAACCACCATGCAGTACGCCACTATCACAGGTTGGGGCAAATGTGTTCCACCAGCCACGCTGACCAACGATGATCTTGCTACCTTTATCGAGACATCCGACGAATGGATCAAATCTCGCACAGGGATCAGCCAGCGCCATATCAGTCATGTAAATACCTCTGAACTTGCTTCAGTTGCAGCACAACGTGCGCTCGCAGCAGCAGGTATTGATGGCAGTGAAATCGACATGATCATTCTGGCCAGTGCCAGCCCAGACACTTTGATCCCAAATATTGCATCCACTGTACAAGCTAATATTGGCGCCAGTTGTGCCGCATTCGATATCAATGCTGCCTGCAGTGGCTTCTTATATGGCTTAGGTTTAGCCAGCTCACAAATCAAGAGTGGCCAGAGCAAGAAAGTATTAGTCATTGGTGCTGAACGTTTATCTTTCTATTTAGATTGGTCGCGCCGCGAAACCGCAGTGCTATTTGGTGATGGTGCGGGTGCCGTTGTGGTTGAAGCGACAGATGTTGCCGGTGGCGTGCTTGGTTATGAGCTGAATAACGATCCTGAAGGTCGTGATATTCTGAAAGCAGGCTTTGGCACGGCGATGGACAGATTCTCAGCCGACTCATTGGACTTTTTCATTGAATTCGATGGCCAAGAAATCTTCAAGCGTGCAATTAACGGAATGAATAAATTGAGCACTAAAGTGCTTGAAAAATGTGGTGTTGATAAGGATGAAGTGGATCTCGTGATCCCGCATCAAGCCAACGAACGTATTATTGATACCTTAGTTAGCCGAATGAAAATCCCGAAAGAAAAAGCCTTCGTGAACATCGCTAATTATGGCAATACCTCGGCGGCGACGATTCCAATTGCGATTTGTGATGCGTTAGAACAAGGCATTATCAAGCCGAATCAAACCATACTCTCTTGTGCCTTTGGCGCAGGCTTAACCTCTGCCGCACTCTTGCTGCAATGGGGAAATCGCGTCACACCTATCAATATCAGTGATGCCGAGTTACCGCCTTGTGATAAAACAGGCATAGAGTTAGTCAAACGCGCTGTAGATTATTTTTGTAAGCCGTAAACGGTTTCTGCAAAACGATTACATAGGTGTTTCACTAAAACATAAAAGCCATCTTAAGCGATGGCTTTTTTAGTTTATGACTACAGAACTTATTCATTCAGCTTGCTAATGATCATCTCATCCCAATAGATAGCTTGATTAAAATGTTCGGCGAGTTTTTGATTTAACTCATTAAAGCCTTTAATCACGCCTTCGCTGCCACTAATACAAGACCAAACAAATCGATGGCAATTGTTGTCGAATAAATCATATTCCCGATACTGATAAATCGCCTGTTCAGCGCGGGGCAACACAGAGTCGGCAATAAGAGGCTGATGTTGGTGATTACAGGCAAGATAGATTTGGCTGCCAGTCCGTCCCGCTAAAAAACGCTTTACCGATACAGCCCGCACCAGCCCTGAGCCATGTAACTCTACGAGGCAATCATCACCAAGCCAAATACCAGTATGCTCAATCACACCAAAAACATAACAACAGACGATACTGCCAGGAATTGGCGACACTTGTTTTAATCCCTTTTGCCATTGACTCGGCGGTGCCACCATAGCGCGATTGGCAACGGGGTACTTAGGGGCCTTACCGAGTAATCTGTCACGCTCAAGCTGTTGACGCTGCTGGCGCTCATCGGCCAGCAAAACCGCACCGATTACGGCACCACCCACCCAAAGTAAAGGTAACGGCATCATATTCTCCTACACACTCAACTTAGTAGAGTGAAGTACAAGTTGGTTGGATTGCCAAGTTAACGGCAGGTTGAATTCGAACAGAGGATTAAATGTAAACTGAGTTTAGCCTGTCAGTGATTAACCTAAGATGAAATCCAGATGAAACCAATCCATCTCAAATGAATTCACTCACCACAAATAGTGATTTCTGTTAGCACTGACTAAGTCGATTTTTGCAGTAAATCAGCCACGGTAAGCTTTGCCGCACCGCCCATAGCAGCCATTTGCGCAAGTAATAATTCCCCACAAGCTAAGGCATCGGTCAGCGCGCTATGGGCCGTATAAATGGGTAAACCGTAACGCTCGCGACAAGCGCCAAGGCGCAAACTCCCCTCTTTAATCACTGAGTGCTCCCGTAGTAAACGGTGCTTTTCAACCATTAAAGTATCGATTGCAGGTAAAACAAGGGCTTGATGATAAATCGTCAATAAATCCTGCTGTAAAAAACGACAATCTAAAGGGGCATGATGTGCCACCAGCACGCGTCCATAGGTTTGATTGATAAACCAGCCCATGGCTTCCTCAATGGTGACGGCTTGTACCAAATGATTATCAAGAATGCCGTGGATCGTCGCACTTTGGCCTACACTACCGCGAATTTGCACTAACTTTTGCTCGGCGCGTGCCAACGGGATCTCACCGCGCTCAATCGGCACCAATCCAATGCTGAGAATTTGATCTTGCTGTGGATTGAGCCCTGTCATCTCCAAATCCATCGCCGTTAACGGCGCTTCGGATAACGGCATTGCCAGTAGAGGCAACAGCGACTGATAATAGCCTTTAAATAAATGATGTTGGCAACGCAGCGCCCGCCAATTGAGCTGAGTTTTCAGCAACAATGTATTCATATCAAAAGCTTCGCATAAATTTCATCTTCATCCCCGCCTGCGCCTCATGTACGACTTTAAAAGCGTCACGTAACTGATGACGAACCAGCGAAGATAAATGCCCAGGCAGCAAATAATTACTCACCTCTACCCCTTGATTATGTTGATAACCTTGGTTCGATAACCGCATATGGGCGATAAACTCGTGGGCATCAGCCAAATTGAGCGCATCTTGTCGATTGAGAATATTCGCATCCATCAAGGCACGAATACGTTTTGCAGTATTCACTTCTTTAATGCCCGCAGACAAGGCATAAACACGGGCAATATCGTTGATCAAAGCATTGCCCTTATGCTTCAAATCTATGCCTTTAACTTCGCTACCATCCCGCTCGAGTACAAATTTGCGGAAAAATCCAAGCGGCGGCGACTCCACCAGCGAATTGCCTGTCATACCCGCGAGGAAAATATCGTTATCGCGGGTTTGAACCAAGACTTTATCCTGTAAGGCATCAAACAGGGTTTGTGGACCGTAAACCGATCGCATATCGAAGAAAATGCTGGCGTGCATTAACGCCTTAGGCTCAGGCGTTATGACCCATTTTTCAAATACCTGTTGCCACTGTTTAAGTGACATCCGCCATTGGGGATTTTGCGCCATAATATTGCCGGGACAAAATTCATAACCACATTGGTCAAGCCCTGCGCATACGGCATGGGTTAAGGCATCAAAGTAACCTTTAGCAAAATCATCCATCTCTTCTGCGACTAACAAGCCATTATCTTGATCTGAACACGCAGCCTGATCTTGTCGTCCCTGGGAGCCAAATGCCAACCAGCAAAAGGCCATCGGCGGTTCACCAAGCAATTGTTGATTGAGCAAGATTAATCGCCGCGTCAGTGCATCGGTGACAGAGGTTAACACTCGGCCAATTTCTTCAGCTCTGGCATCGGCACTAATAAGATTTTGCAGCAATAGGGGAATTTGCTTACTGACGCCAATTAAACTGGCAAGATCCTGCTGCCGTTCAATCTCACCAATCAACAGTAGCGGTTGTGAGCCCTGCCCACGCAAAATGTCAGTACTGGTCACCATACCGATAGCTTTATCTTGATCGATAATCGGTAAGTGATGAATGTTATGCTCACTCATCAGCAGCATGGCTTCAAAAATCAAGGCATTGGAGGAGATCGAGATAGGTGAAACCGTCATGGCTTGATGCACAGCAACGCTGCCATCAAGCCCTGCTGCTAACACGCGATTACGCAAATCCTTATCGGTTAAGATGCCAACCAATTTATGATTATCCGTCACCAATAAGGACGATACTCGGCGATTTCGCATCAAGAGTGCCGCCTGAGTCACGCTAGCTTGGGCATCAATAACGATGGGAGTGGAAGACATTAACGTGCTGATCCGACTTGTGGTCGTCAGATCCTTTGCCTTAAAGCGGGCCTCATGGCGTAAACGCTTTGCGAAGGCGCGGGTAAAAAACTTATCGAAGTGACGACTCTCAGTCCTAAGACTATCAAACAAGGCTTGGGGCAGATGATAAACTAGACCGTCTTCAAGAATAGCGACTTTATTAACGACTTTTTCCCCTGATAACAAAGTAGAAAAGCCAAAAAACTCACCCTCGCCCACTCTATCCACCAACACGCCGTCAGGATCGCGCACCTCAAAGGCGCCGCTACGCACCATATACAACTTAGGCGAATTCGCGTCGAAATTAACATAACCAGAGGCTTTGCTGTAATACCCAACAGTAACAGCCTTAGCGCAGCGCACGACTACATCCTCAGGCAGAGCATCAAAGGGCACAAGTCCCTGTAGAAATTGCACTACGGGTTGTAACTCACTGGCATTCATAGGCAACACCTTTTTTAGGCGAATTTTTACTGAGATGTCATCACTATAGCCTGCATTGTCGCTACGCTACATTCGACTAAAGTCAGCCGCAAGCATAATAAAGTGACGCCCCACAGAGTGATAAAGGCTGGCCAAAGAGCCATAAAAAAGAGCGCCGAAGCGCTCTCTTGTGTTGATACTCACCATTACGCAGTAAGGTTAGTGGCCGCTTGCTTCACCCGAACCTTTAGGGAAACGAATCGATTCAACCATCTCCTGAACATGCAGTGGTGTTGCCGCAGTGACTCGACTCACTATCGCTGCTACACCGAAGTTCACTAACATGCCTACCATACCAATACCTTCTGGTGAAATACCCAGGAACCAGTTAGCCGCGATGTTAGCCGTTGGATCAACAAACTTGAAGTAGATGATATAACCAGCAGTAAACAGTAGACCCGTTAACATACCGGCAATCGCACCTTCTTTATTCATTGTCTTAGAGAAAATACCCATAACAATGGCAGGGAACAGTGAGGAAGCCGCTAATCCGAAGGCGAATGCCACCACTGCCGCCACGAAACCAGGAGGGTTCACCCCAAAGTAACCCGCAATCACAATGCCAATACCTGCCGCCAAGCGAGCGTATAGCAGCTCTTTTTTATCGGAAAGGTTAGGCATTAAATTCTTTTTCAATAGGTCGTGTGAAACCGACGTTGAAATCACCAATAGCAAGCCTGCAGATGTTGATAACGCAGCTGCTAAACCACCCGCCGCCACAAGGGCGATAACCCAAGCTGGTAAATTAGCGATTTCTGGCGTAGCAAGTACGATAATATCGTTATCAATTTTCATTTCATTTTTGCTAGCGGGATCTTCAATCTTACCTGACGAATAGTAAATTTTACCGTCGCCATTTTTATCATCCCACTTAATCAAACCGGTTTTTTCCCAGTTCTTAATCCAATCTGGTGCAGACTCATAAGCCACACCTTTAGAATCGGGACCGTTAATAGTTTCAATCATGTTCACACGGGAGAACGCTGCTAACGCAGGCACTGTGGTGTACATAATCGCAATAAAAACAAGCGACCATCCTGCAGTGATACGTGCATCCTTCACTTTAGGTACAGTGAAGAAACGTACGATAACATGGGGTAAACCCGCAGTACCCACCATCAAGGCACCCGTAATACAGAACACATCTATCATGCTCTTAGAACCGTCGGTGTAAGGTGCAAAGCCAAGCTCAACCGAAACGTTATTGAGTTTTTCTAACAAATACACACCGCTATTATTGCCTGCGGCATCCAGTAACTCAGCACCAAAACCAATTTGCGGTACTAAGTGGCCCGTCATCATCACTGAAAGGAAAATAGCCGGAACCATAAAAGCGAAAATCAGTACGCAGTATTGGGCAACCTGAGTGTAGGTAATCCCTTTCATACCACCGAGTACCGCGTAGAAGAACACAACCGCCATACCGATATATACGCCCGTATCCACATCCACTTCAAGGAAACGCGAGAACACAACACCCACGCCACGCATTTGCCCTGCAATATACGTAAAGCAAATAAAGATAGCGCAGATAACCGCGACTGTGCGTGCCGCCTGTGAGTAATAACGCTCACCGACGAAATCTGGCACAGTAAACTTACCAAATTTACGTAAATACGGTGCCATACAAAGGGCAAGCAATACGTAACCGCCCGTCCAGCCCATCAAGTACACGCTACCATCGTAACCGACGAAAGACACAATACCCGCTAACGAAATAAATGACGCCGCTGACATCCAATCTGCCGCCGTTGCCATACCGTTCACCACAGGGTGAACACCGCCGCCAGCAACATAGAACTCTTTGGTTGAACCCGCACGGGTCCAGATTGCAATCCCAATGTAGAGCGCAAATGAGAGCCCTACGATAATATATGTGAGTGTTTGAACATCCATCTCAAAGCTCCTTAGTCTTCTTGTACGTTATATTTTTTATCTAAGGCGTTGGCTTTTGCCGCGTAGACAAAGATAAGCGCAACGAATACATACATAGATCCCTGTTGTGCAAACCAGAAACCTAATTTGAATCCCATGAAATGGACTTCATTGAGTACATCAACCAATAAAATGCCGCATCCAAAAGAAACTGCCGCCCAAATGGCTAATAAGCTCAGTACGAGACGAATATTCTCGCGCCAATAACCCTTTGCCTTGTCGTTGTTTTCAAAACCCATAGTGACTCCCCTGTGCTGTTTTAATTTTAAGTCATGTTTAATCTAGCAACAGCTGGTGTGAGCACAATCACGACTTTCGTCTAACCCGTGATTCAAAACACTGTCTGCAAATAGCGAATAGAAACAAATTCAAAGAGTTAACAATGATATTACATTTCGATACGGTTTTAACTTTTTTAACAGGTTAGACCAATGTCGAACATGAATGAGTGGGATGCGAATGGAGAAAGAGGATTTTCAACCCATAAATAGAAATAACTTATTGTCTGAACTAGGGAAATTAGAAATTTAAATGACCTTTAATACAGCTCTAGACTGGCTAAAAATCAGATGACTTGAGGTTTTTAGCCTAGCTTATCGAGAGTTTTAATCATGAGTTTCTCAATCAATTAGAGACGTTAAATCTTTCATCAAACCTAGGTCAGCCCAATTGCTTACCGTTTCATTTCATCATGTTATTTCGTCAAAATGTTAGGGTTTGACTCACAGTCACCTTGCAGGTTAACAACAAAAAATAACCCAGCCTATGCTGGGTTACTCAATCTACCTTGAGGAAACGTGACTAAGCGTTACTCGCAAAAAGCTACTTTCATCGCATGATACATCGCGTGCCGTCCGTCTATAAAATGCCGTTACTTCGCAGCTAAAAACTTCACTAACGCCGCCAATTCTTCTGCGGTATGTGCGGTTGAGGTCAGCATATAACGGCCATTAACCAGTAATGACGGTACCCCCTTGATCCCAGCAAGCTCAGCTTGAGAGTCATAATTCATTAGGGTGAATTTAGCATCGACGGAATTCATCGCGGCATCGACATCATCCACCCTAGCGCCTTGGGCAATGAAAAAGGCTTTTACTTGCTCAAGGGTGGTAAATTGCTCACCTTTCTCATGAATTTGCTTAAAAATGGCACCATGGGTTTGCTTAGTCATCTTTAATTTTTGCGCCATATAATAGGCAAACTGGCTCAATTCCCAAGCGGGACGACCTGCACCAACGGGGGTACGCTCAAAGGCCACATCTTTGCCAAGCAGCTTTACTGTCGACTCAATGAGCGGTTCTTGCTTATAACAATGTGTACAGTTATAAGAAAAAAACTCCCGCAGCACTGGCTTTTGCGTTTCGGTAATGCCCGCCACAGTGACATAATCCTTGCCTTCTTCGAAACTTGCAGCCTGCAGGGCAAAACTGGCACTCAGCATTAATCCGCACGCAAATACTGCTATAGGTCGAACTCGATTAAACACGCCCATTATATTGTCTCTTTTTATTTGTCATTTTTTTAAATAAGAATTACACATTTGCTCAAGCAAATTTGGAACCCAAAGATAACCTAAAAGTTCGACTTTTACCTTTTACAGTAATGAACCTTTCTCAACATGCCGCTAGCATATCCAGCGGCGAAACATACTGATATCGAAAGCCTAAATCTGTGACAATCGCGTCAGCTTGGATGACTTTACTCGGCATAGATTGTTGATTAAATTCTGGCGCGACTAAACCTAGAGATTCGGCAGCAGCTTGATAAAACTCAGCTTTAGTCGGATGTGAAGGTGCGCAAAGATTATAAATCGGCGCCACTGATAATCCAGAATGAGTTGCCGCGAGAATTGCGCTAACGGCGCGCACACAGTCGCTAAGATGGACTAAATTTACCGCGACATTCGCTCCACTCACATCGGTTTTTCCAGCAAGAAAACGCCCAGGATGACGTTTAGGACCGACGAGTCCAGCAAAACGAACGATACAGGTATGGGGCAATGCTTGAAATAAAGCTTCAGCATCTAACAGCACTTGGCTATCGCTTGATTCTGCCATCGCATCGGCTTCTGTCATCAATTTATCTTGGGTCGGATATACGCCCGTAGTGCTGATAAACACAATCCGCTGATATTGCCAGCCTTGAGTTAATGAGATGAGTTGTTGTAATTCTTCAAGATAAGCAGCATTACCACGCTTTAGCCGTGGAGGAATATTGACCACCAGATAATCAGTCTGAAATAAACCGCTTAACGCCTGAGCATCGGGGGCAGATGATGCTTCGTGGCCCAATTGCAGCGGATAGGCTTCAATCCCGACTTCAGTTAATACCGATAATTCTTCGGCACTGCGCTTACAGCCAGTGACTCGATAGCCTTCATGGACAAGTTGCTTTGCCAAAGCAAAACCAAACCAACCACAACCGACCAAAGCAACACTGGATTTTACTGCGCTGTTTTCTGCTTTTACATTCGCCATATTAGCCCTAAGGGAATCACATCAGCGGATAGAATACGGAACTTAGCGCATAAGATTCAAGCTTGTAGCGAACTAAAATAAAAACTAATCCCTTTATCGACTTGTAAGGTACGAATAGCACCCTCGGACAACTCTTCCGCCTTGATGGCTTTTTGTACTGTCACGCCTTCATTACTTAAAAAACGCAGCGATGGCTCACTACCATCCTCTTTGCAGGCCCACACTTGGGGTTGACTCACATCTTTAGTCGTCATCATGACTTTTGCGATACAGCCATCGGAGAGTTTCACTATGGTTCCTGGTGGATAAATACCGAGAATTTTAACCAAAATAGCGATTAAAGATTCGGCATGTTTAGTGGCCCGATTCTTAAACAAATAACCTAAAGCGACTTGAGGGGAGGATATTTGTTGACCACTGAGCTGTTGATCGTAGTCATTTGCCAAACTCACGATCTGCGTAATGATAGGAATTTTATGATCAGTTAACCCATCAGGGAAACCTGAACCGTCAATAAACTCATGGTGGTGTAGCACAATGTGGAGTACTTCTTTAGGGAATAATCCGGAACGATTGAGCATGTCATAGGCGAAATTAGGGTGCATTTGCAGATAATTTGACTCATGAGGTGTTAAGGCTCCGCGCTTACGGCGAATAACATCAGGTACCTTAAGTTTTCCAATATCATGTAACAAACTACCAAGAGCAATATCACGCAGTTCCCTTGGGCTTAAATCCAGTGCATGACCCATCATCATTGCTAATACTGCCACAGAGACCCCGTGCTGGGTCACACTGACATCGTTATCATCCATTCCGACCAAAGTGAGGAAAGGTTTTTCAACTTCCTGCAAATGGCTTAGCAAGTCTTCTACCAATGACGCCGACAATCGATAGGCACCTTCGGGATCACTGGCTATCTTGCCAAATACATTTCGGCAGTTATTTACATTCTCAAGGAAACGCTTTTGGCTTAAACGTATCGCCTTACGGGTATCGGCCTTAAGATCTCGCTCAGGTGGAACTTCAATTTCATCTTCAACATCCTCATCTTCCCTAACAGTCTCCGATCCGGGATTCAATTCAGATAACAAAAAAACATAGGGAACGCCTAAGCCACGGATCATTTCGATTTGAGCGGCACTGCTAATATCAACACGGTTAAATAAAAAAGGGTGGTTCGTCCATGACAAAGGCAACTTGACTCTCATGCCAAGTTGAATTTCTGACAGTAACAACTTTTTTTGAGGTACTTTTGCCACGCAATATGACTCCTTTCAAATGTAATGTGGATATAAACAGATGGCCTCATCTGCGTATCCAACAGGGCACATTTAAGCTAAGTACATATAACTATAGATGATTCAAAGCATTCAATGGAGAAATAAGGTAAAAATCCTTATCAAACTGAGGGATAGAACACATCGTCATGCGCCCCACCGCTCAGATCTAAATAAAGTTATTATATAACAATACGATAAAAACTAAGGCTGAAGTTCTTTAGCTTCTTCTTTTGGCCAATCACGGAGGTAATAACTGAGTCGCTTCGATTTAATAAGATAAATACTCGACCAAAATAACATTAAAGCATCTAAAGCAAGACTCCAATGAAACAGAAATTGGCCATGGATTAACCGCTGACCCAACAAGACGCCATCAATAATCAACAGCAACCACAACCCCCATTTTAAATGCATAAAAATAGGTCTTAACCATTGAGGCGAACGGCGACGCTCAGCAATCACCACAAGATAAATCAAAACCGCGCCAAGTCCCGCCCCGAGTGCTAGCAAAAAATCTGACTTTTCAGGGTAAAAAATCCGCACTAACTCAGAACGATCACCCATCTGAGTCAGCGAGGCGATAAAAATACACCAACCACGCGCGAGATAAGCCAAAAGCGCATATAAAAAGATGGGCGGTTTAATGTGGCCTTTATCATCAAGCCAAGTGATGTGACTAAAATTCAAATAGGTTTCCAATCAGCAAAATCTAAAACAGCATATCAAGGAGATGGTGCCAATCGCGGTTAATTCAATAGCCAAAGCAGATAATCTTTCCGCACCTTGATTATTTTCAGACAAAAAAATAGCGCCTTGGGCCAGGCGCTATTTAATATCGGCTATTCAGCGGTATTCACCCCTTGATACAAGGCTGCAGCCGCTACAGCCAGCATTGAATCAACATCAAGCCAACGCTCTCTCAACTGACGCCAATCAAGCGTTCGCGGCGAGAAGGGCTAACAGCTCGTCTTCATCCATCACTTTAACACCAAGCTCCTGCGCTTTAGCCAGTTTTGAACCTGCCGCCTCTCCTGCCACTAAACAATCGGTATTTTTGGAGACACTGCCTGCCACTTTCGCCCCCAACGCCTGCAACTGCGCTTTAGCATCATTGCGATTGAGCTGATTTAAGGTGCCAGTCAATACCCAAGTTTGGCCTTTAAGCGGCTGTGCATCTGCACTAGGTGCTTGAATGGCGGGCCAATGCACACCTGCAGCAACTAAAGCATCAATAACTTCAAGGTTATGGGGCTGGGCAAAAAAATGGGCCACATGCTGGGCAACGACAGCACCAACATCTTCCACTTCAGTTAACTGCTCCACAGTTGCCACCCGCAGCGCATCTAGACTGGCAAAGTGCGCCGCCAGGTTTGCTGCCGTCGCCTCGCCCACTTCGCGAATACCTAAGCCATATAAGAAACGCGCGAGAGTGGTCGTTTTGGCCGCTTCAATCGCGGCAGCTAAATTGGTTGCCGACTTCATCCCCATGCGGTCAAGCATAGTCATCATGGAAGCAGTGAGCTTAAACAGATCCGCAGGACTTTGAACTAACTCTTTATCAATCAATTGCTCAACGACTTTGTCGCCCATGCCATCGATATCTAAAGCCTTGCGGGATGCAAAATGCTTAATCGCTTCTTTACGCTGCGCTTCGCAGAATAAACCACCGCTACAGCGAGCCACAGCCTCACCTTCTAGGCGCTCAACTAAACTGCCACATACAGGACAATTGTGCGGGAATACAATGTCAGTCGCCGTTTCAGGGCGTCTTTCGGGCACTATGGCAACAATTTGTGGGATCACATCGCCAGCGCGGCGGATGATCACTGTGTCACCGACTTTAATGCCTAAGCGGGCAATTTCATCGGCATTGTGCAGCGTTGCATTCGATACCGTCACGCCACCAACAAACACTGGCTTTAAGCGCGCCACTGGCGTGACAGCACCTGTGCGCCCAACTTGAAAATCAACGCCTTCAAGTTGAGTCATTTCTTCCTGCGCAGGGAACTTATAGGCAATCGCCCAGCGGGGAGATTTAGCCACAAAACCTAAACGTTGCTGCTGGGCAATATCGTTAACTTTCATCACTACCCCATCAATTTCAAAGGCTAAATCGCCGCGACGAGTAAGAATGTCTTTGTAGTAATCATAGACTTGACTTAATTCAGCGCAGACTTTGATTTCGCTACTAACGGGTAAACCCCACGACTTAAGCTGTTGCAACTGTTCAAAATGGGTTTTAGCTAACGGATGGGAATCCGGCTCAACAACACCAAGCGCATAGGCATAAAAAGCCAATGAACGGGCAGCAGTAATTTTACTGTCAAGTTGACGTAGGCTACCGGCTGCTGCGTTACGCGGATTAACAAAGAGTTTTTCATCCTTGGCGCGCGCCCTATCATTCAAAGCTTCAAAAGCGGCTTTTGGCATAAAAGCCTCGCCGCGCACTTCAACGAGCTCGGGAAAATCATGACCGCGTAATTTAAGCGGGATCGATTTAATGGTTTTAACATTTTCAGTGATGTCTTCACCCACTGAACCATCGCCGCGCGTCGCCGCACGCTCGAGCACACCATGGCGATACAAGATACTCACGGCAAGGCCATCAAGTTTAGGCTCACAACAAAAACTCACCTCACCCACTTTATCGGTGACACGCTTATGGAAAGCACTGAAATCCGCCTCATCGAAGGCATTATCTAGGCTCAACATAGGCTTAAGGTGCGTGATTTGCTCAAACTTAGCCAGTGCCAATCCGCCCACCCTTTGAGTCGGTGAATCAGCGACAATCAAATGGGGATACAAGGCTTCTAACTTGAGTAAACGCTGCATCAACCTGTCGTACTCAGAATCGGTAATGCTCGGAGCATCGTCCACATAGTAACGAATGTTGTGCTCGTTCAGCGATTGGCTGAGCGCCTGCATCACCTGCGATGCGTTTTCTGGGGTGACGTCTTTAGACAGAAGTGTATCGATTTGAATGTCTTGCATATTCTTTATCCAGAATTCTTTAGATCACAAAAAGTAGATCACAAAAAATGAGGCCGCAATCGCGGCCTCATCAATGTATTAACCGCCAAGTTGCGGCGTCGGCTTAAGCGTTAGCGCGAATGCGGTGTAAATAATCTTGCTTAGTGAACTCACCCCAAGGTTGGCGTTGTCCGTCAAGCACGACCGCATCGATATCATCCGCGAGTTGACGCGCCGAGTTAAGCATAATCGAGAAATTCATTAGGGCGTCACCGTAGCAAGGCAAAGTCATGAAAAACACCACACCTTGGGTACTGAACTGCTCCATATTATCCGGATCAAACACGCCAGGCTTTAGCATATTCGCTATCGAGAACAATACTTTACCATTGCCAGCATTATCCACATGGCGATGGAAAATATTCATATCGCCATATTTAAAATTCAAGGTTAAGAAACAAGGTAGCAATTCGGCTCCGTTAAGCTGTAGACCCTCTTTAGCGACCACGTGTAATACCAGTACGTCGCGTGGTTCACCTAACTCATCTTCAGCGGCTTGTTCGACAACCTCTTCTTGATAGCTATCTTCTTTATATTCATTTTCGTCAAACAAGGCCGTTTGCTGCGGAGCTGCACTACGTAAGGCATGTTCCTGCTCAGCCGCTTTTTGCGCGACGATAGCCGCATGAGATTGACCCATTGGCGGAGTTTGCGTGCTCACTTGAGTGTTCAAAACGGGCTCTTGACGCGAGACTTTCGGGCCACGGTGTTGCTCTTTTGCCACGGGTGGCTGCAAGCTAAAATCAGGCTGAGCTGTTACAGGCTCGTGTTTAGGGCCAACTTTCAACTCTGGTTTAAATTCTGCTGATTTAAACTCTTGTGGTTTAAATTCAGGCTTAGGTTCTAGCTTTACTTCCTGCTTCAAATAAGGATTGGTCGCAGGAGTTTCGTTGTTAGGTGCAAGTTCACCGGCTTTGCGCACGCGTACGGCGCCAATACCATCGGCATCAAACCCTTCTGAATCGATCCGCTTCGGACTCGGCTCACCTTTCTCAGCCTGTTTCTTATAAAAGTTGCTCATTGGGCTATCTTTCAATGACTTAGGCTGTTGTCTTCTGATAGACCAAAATCCATGCACCAGCACAGCAACTATGGCTATGGCGCCTAAAACGAACAATACTAGTTGCAAATCTTCCATTGGTTACCCTGTCTTTCTTCTAGTTATCCAGCGTCAGCCATCGCCACCGCTTGCTCTATGTCTACCGCAACTATACGAGACACACCGGGCTCGTGCATAGTCACGCCAATAAGTTGATCCGCCATTTCCATGGTTATTTTGTTATGGCTGATATAAATAAACTGTACGCTCTGTGACATTTCTTTTAGCAATCGACAGAAGCGTTCTACGTTGGCATCGTCTAATGGCGCATCCACTTCATCTAACATACAGAAGGGAGCAGGATTCAGCCTAAAAATGGCGAATACCAATGATAAAGCGGTTAATGCTTTTTCACCACCCGAAAGAAGATGGATTGTGCTGTTCTTCTTCCCCGGTGGTTGGGCCATGATAGTCACGCCCGTTTCTAGCAAATCGTCGTCAGTTAACGCTAAATAAGCTCGGCCGCCACCAAACACTTTCGGAAATAAGCGTCCGAGATCTTCGTTGACTGAGTCAAATGTCGTCTTAAAGCGGCTTCGGGTTTCCTTATCTATTTTACGGATCGCTTCCTCTAAGGTTGCAAGCCCTTTATTTAAATCGTCATCTTGATGATCAAGATAAGATTTTCGCTCACTTTGCTGTTCAAATTCTTCGATCGCCGCAAGGTTAATGGCACCTAAACGAACAATTTTCTGCCGTATTTGATCTAAATCACTCTGCCACTTGTCTGGCATCCCCTCTGCGGGCAAGTTTCCAAGGATTTCAGACAGAATGATTTGCTGTTCCTGCAAGGCTTCCAGCTGACTATTCGCTTGGCCTTTTATTCCTTCACGACGTAACTTTAACGTGCTCAGGCTTTGAGTCAAGTCCTCAAGCTTACCAAGCTCTTGTTTTTGCTTTATTCCTATACTGTTTAATGTGTCTGTGAGCACACTTTGCTGCTGACGAACCTCTTTTAAGCCCTGTTGTTGCTCATGTTGTTGCTTTAGTAACTGCGTTAACTGCTCAGTCAGCTGCACACTATTTTGCACCCCACTCAATTGGGCAACTTTGGCAAGTTCTGTTAACACAGACTCGCGGGAGTGGATGAGTTCATTGACACGCACTTGCTGTAATTCAATTTGCTCCGTGCTCACGGCCATGCGCATCGTCACGGCTTGCAAACCCGTCGCAGTGGCTGATAATTGACGTTCTACCTCAGTAATACGCCCTTTTAATGCTTGATGGCGCACACTATCAGCCTGTGTGTCTTGGATGAGTTGCCGCTGAATATCTTCACTAGCCTGCAGCGTCTCATCGAGCTCCATTTCTTGTTCTGCTAATAATTCGTATTGCTCGCTTAAGCGTTCAATATCAATCAAACTCGTACTTAAAGCCGCGTCGAGTTTACTTTGCTGTTCGACGCGCGCCTTCACTTGCTCGATTAAACCACTAAGCTGCATCGACTTAGTCGCTTTGTCTAACTGCCATTGATGTAATTTTTGCGCGCCATCGGTCAGTTGCAGTCTTTGTTGCTGCAAAATAGCCGCAAGATCTGTCATCTTGTCTTGCCGAATCTGCAGGGATTGTTGCAAATCGAGGATATTTTGCGCTAACTGAGCTTGCTCTTTACTGAGTTGCACCAGTGACTGGGCGCCCTCTGTTTTCGTGATTAAAAAACCTTGTCCCAGTAGATAACCGTCGGCGGTGACAATCCGTTGATCGGATGTTAGCTGTGGCAGCAGTTCTTTCGCTGCATGGATATCCTTTGCCCACTTAAGCCCCGCTAACCAAGGGGCGAGATTCACCTTAGCCTGTAAAAATTCACTTTGGCTTGATTGTGACGCTAACGCTTGAAACCCCATTTCAGTTTCAGTGACGCCAACGGGCAAGGTCAACAAGCCATTTAGGGCGAGTTCCGCCGCTGTTTCCCAACCATTTTCAACGGTTAAACTCTGCCATAACTGCGGTTTATCACTCTGCTGTTCTTGCTTAGTCAACCACTGTTCAACCAGCTCATGGCGCGCTTTAGTCGCGGTTAATTGCTGCTGAATGTGCTCAGCGCTATGACGGGCTTCATCTAAAGCTTGCGTACTTGCACTTACACTTTGTTCTTGCTGATGATTAATTTCATTTTGCAGTGTGAGCGCATCATCCAAAGACTCAATATCTTGCTGCAATGGTGTAATACTCGATGCGAGATCACCGTCCATTAACGCCGAAAGTTGCGCCTGCTGCTCACGACTTTGCTGCTGTTTGTGTTGCAGTAATTGCTGCTGATGCGCTAACTGGCTGCGACGTAGTTCAAGCTGCAACTTATGCTGAGAAACATCCGCTGCCTGTTGGCGCGCCACTTCGGCCTGCTGCTGACTGCGTTCTATGCTCATTTCCCATTGGGATTGCAGCTCATCCATGAGCTCTTGTTGCTCATCATGCTGTGGCCCAAGTTTGGCAAGCTCAAGCTCCAACGCGCTAAGACTCGCTTTATAGCCGTTAAGCTTGTCGGTATTTTGTTGGATATGCTCTTTGACTTGCGCCAACTGGGTTTCGAGCTGGGCGTCGCGCTGCTTTTGATTCTGTAGCTGTTGCTCTAACTTAGCGATTTCAGTACCAGTCAGATAATAGGCTTCAACGGCTCGCTGCTCTTGCTCCGCCAATTGCGCGAGTTGCACTTGCAGTTCAGTGGTTTGTAATTCATCTGTTTGCGCGAGTGACTGCGCCGCCGCTTGCTGTACTTCAATAGCACTTATCTGCTCAGATAGGCTCGCCATCTGAGCTTGCAACTCTTGATAGCGCATCACAAGGAGTTCAGCATGGGTCTTACGCTCGGCCTGTTTAAGCTCACGATATTGTTTAGCGGCTTTAGCCTGCTGCGCGAGTTTATCTAACTGCTTACCGAGTTCACTGCGAATATCGCCCAAACGCTCGAGGTTTTCGCGGGTATGGCGAATACGGTTTTCAGTTTCGCGCCGACGCTCTTTATAGCGGGAAATCCCAGCGGCTTCCTCAATAAAGGTGCGCAAATCTTGGGGTTTAGATTCAATCAGGCGGGAAATAGTGCCTTGCTCGATAATGGCATAACTGCGCGGGCCAAGACCTGTGCCCATAAACAAGTCGGTAATGTCTTTACGACGACACTTTTGACCATTGAGAAAATACCAAGACTCACCGTCGCGGCTCACCTGACGCTTAACGGCAATTTCTTCATAACTGGCATACTGACCCGCGAGGCGACCTTCTTTGTTTTCAAAAATAAGTTCAACACCCGCCACAGACACAGGTTTTCGCGCACTTGAACCGTTAAATATCACATCGGCCATAGAATCACCGCGTAGGTGCTTCGCCGAGCTTTCACCGAGCACCCAACGCACGGCATCGATCACGTTCGATTTACCGCAGCCATTTGGGCCAATAATGGCGGTTAATGCCTGTAAAAAAGGAATTTTCGTAGGATCGACAAACGACTTAAAGCCGGCAAGTTTTATCTGTTTTAATCTCATGGTGCCAGTTAGCGCGTCTCTGAAGTCTGGCCCGAAAATGAGCCAAGCGGTGCAAATGCATTCTGCTGGCAACTTTAACAAAGCAGGCAGCATTTTGTAACGCTTTTTATTGAATTCATGCGGCTTTTAGCTTGTCATCTGTCCATGAGTTGATCACAATCGCATATAGCTGTCGCTTAACTTTTTGGAAAAACGATATGACACAGAAAAAAACCTTGCCCTTCCCAGCCAAAAGCGGCGTTAATTATTTTCTCGATGGCTTTGGTTTAATCACACGTAAAGGCCTGCGCACTTTCGTATTTATTCCGTTAATGATTAACCTACTGCTGTTTGCTGGCGTCATTTATGTAGCCATAGGCCAGTTAGATACGCTATTCACTTGGATGAATGCCCAGCTCCCTGACTACTTAAGCTGGTTAAACTTTTTGCTTTGGCCCCTCGCCGTCACCACTATGCTGGTGATGCTTGCTTTTGTATTTAGCTCCGTCATGAACTGGCTCGCTGCCCCCTTTAATGGTCTGTTGGCTGAAAAAGTCGAGCAGTTGTTAACTGGTAAGCAGCTGAATACCGGTTCTGGTATTGATTTAATCAAAGACTTACCGCGTATCCTTGGGCGTGAGTGGATCAAACTCAAATACTATCTGCCCCGCGCACTGGTATTTTTGTTATTGTTTTTAGTGCCTATGGTAGGCCAGACGCTGGCGCCGATTTTATGGTTTCTATTCAGCGCTTGGATGATGGCGATTCAGTACTGCGATTATCCCTTCGATAACCACAAGGTCAGTTTTAAAGATATGCGCTTTGCCTTGAATCAAACCCGTGGCACCAGTTTTAGCTTTGGCGCCACTGTGACGCTATTTTCGATGATCCCCATAGTCAACTTTATCGTCATGCCAGTGGCGATTTGTGGCGCGACGGCCATGTGGGTCGATAAGTATCGTGAAGCGTATCGCAACCATGCCATCGCACCCGAGTAGTAACACCAGCAGTGCTGAGTCATGGCTCAGCACTGCGCCCCAACTTTTTAGACCCAATAACCGCCTAATCTCATCATGTTTCTCCCCCGTTAAAACCAACGCAAACCTTGTAACAATTACTCGCTATTGTTAACTTCACGTTTTCTGGCAAAATGCGCGCCACGAATGTGTTATTTGAGTCTTTTTTGTTGAAATCAATCTTAGCCATCATCTTATCTAGTCTTGCTTTTCTACCTGTAACTTGTATTGCTGGCTATGCCAGCCAATTTCAGTTAGCCATTCCAACACTTAACAGTGCTGCCAATATCGACGGTGAGTTGGACGATGCCATTTGGCAACAAGCCGCAGTCACAGAGCTCTAATACGAAACCCAACCAGGGGAAAACATTGCCGCATTAGTGAAAACCGAGGCGCGAGTCTATGCGACTAAAACCAGTCTTTTTGTGGCATTTACTGCCAAAGATATTAATCCCAAACTCATTCGGGCAACCCTCAAGGACAGAGACAAGCTGTGGAGTGATGATTTAGTCGGAATTAAACTCGATACTTTTAATAATGCCCGTTTAGCATACCAATTTTTTATTAATCCCCTTGGCGTGCAATTAGACTCAATTGAAAACGAACTAACGGGTGAAGAAAGCGAAGCATGGGATGGTATTTGGAAATCTGCAGGCAAGATCACCGCCGATGGCTATCAGGTCGAAGTCGAATTACCACTGAGACTGTTCAACTTTGACGACAAGAAAAGCCTGCAAGAATGGGGCTTTGAGTTAATTCGTTATTATCCACGCAATGAAAAACATCGCCTATCGACCCATAAGATTGACCGCAATACGAGTTGTCAACTTTGTCAGTTAGGTGTGGCTTCTGGCTTGGCGGGGGCAGAACAAGGACAGGATGTACAAATCACCCCGACTTTTATCGCCAACCGTAACGAACATAAACAGGCGGATGGCTGGGAAGCTGATAACAATCTCGAACCAGGTGTAGACTTACGCTGGGGCATTAATTCCAGCACCTTACTCAATGCCACCATTAATCCCGATTTTTCCCAAGTGGAATCCGATGCAGGCCAGCTCGATGTGAACAGCACTTTCTCCTTGTTCTATGATGAGAAACGGCCGTTCTTTTTGGATAATAAAGACTATTTCGACACACAGGTTAATCTGCTGCACACCCGCAATATTGTTGCACCAGACTATGGTATCAAACTGACAAGTAAGAGCGATGATCACACCTTAGCTCTGCTAGCGAGTAACGATAGCCAAACCACGTTTTTGGTACCGGGAAATTTAAGCTCAGAGGTTGCCTCGCTTGATCAAGAAAGTTTGAACCTTGCGGGACGTTATCGTTTCGACATGAGCAAAACTTTCTCCATCGGCGGGTTACTTACCGCGAAAACGAGCAGTGACAACACTCACAATGGTACAGTAAATAACCCCCACAATGAGATCAACAGCCAACCCGATTACCACAACTATGTCATTAGTCTGGATGCGAAATATCAACCAACACCACAGGACAGTTTCACTGCACAAGTGGCCCAATCGGATACTCAATACCCCACGGGAGTCTATCGTCAATTTTGTACTGATACTGAAAATGACCCTAGTAATGGTTTGCCCTGTGGCCAATCTCAGCTTGATTGCGAACTCGGTCACTGCCAACTCAACGAACAAGTATTACGTAGCCAATCTGATAGCCGCTTTGGCGGCAATTTATATCAGTTAACCTTTAAGCACGAAGAGCGAAATTGGTTTGCATACAGTGAATACAACGCAGTTGATCCCGATTTTCGTGCCGATTTAGGCTTTGTCGAAAAAATCGATTACCGCACCTTTGAGGCTGGTGCGGGTTTGATTTGGTATCCTACGGGCACCTTTAACAAGGTGGAATTAGCTGGAGATTGGGATATCACTCATAACCAAGCAGGCGAACGACTTGAAGAAGAGTATGAAGCCTACATCGAAATCCTCGGCGCATTACAAAGCGAAATCACCTTTGGTGTAGAAACCCGTGAACGTGTGGGCCCTCGCCGCAATGCTTCACTGCTCACTATCGCCGGAAATAGTCAACTATATGATGAAACCCAAGTGTGGTTTTATGGCGCAGTAACCCCGTTATCGCCCCTGAGTATGGAGCTTGAAATGTACTACGGCGATGAAATTGATTTTATCAATGATAGGCTGGGCACTAAAACGCAAATGAACCCGAGTATCAATTGGAAAATTGCTAATGGACTTTCTATCGATATCTCCCATGTTTATCAGCAAATGGATGTGGAACAAGATGCGCTTTTTACCGCTAATCTGAGCGATGTACGCCTCAACTGGCAATTCAGTCTACACAGTTTTATTCGCCTTTCTAGCATTTACACCCGGATAAATCGCAATGTGGCGCAGTATTTATATTCAGCGCCGCAGAGTGAGGAAGCGCATTTAGGCAATGAGCTCCTCTACGGTTATAAACTCAATCCGCAGAGTGTGTTCTACCTCGGATACTCTGATAGTTTACAGGCTAATGATGAGTTAAGCCGCCTGACGCGGGACGAGAAAACCTACTTTATGAAGTTAAGTTACGCATGGCTGCTATAAACAATCATTGCCTTAAACAGAAAGCAACTTAGGCAAACAACTGACATAAAAAAGCCCACATCTTCCTCGATGTGGGCTTTTTATTATGACGGTGAGAATCTTAGACCTTCTGCAGAATAACACTACCAATAGAATATCCTGCGCCAAACGAACTCAATAAACCTAAATCGCCAGTCTTAAAGTCACCGGAAAACTTATGAAATGCAATCACAGAACCCGCGGAAGCCGTATTGGCGTATTCATCTAGTACCACGGGCGCTTGTTCCGCTGACACATCATCCCCAAGCAACTTTCTCACCACAAACTGATTCATGTTGATGTTCGCTTGATGTAACCACAAACGTTTGAAGGACTGTGGCGTTAACGCTTGTTCGGCCAGATGTTCATCCAAATGTTGGTAAATCATCGGCAACAGCTCTTTAAATACCTTGCGCCCTTGTTGGTGGAATAACTTATCGGCTTGATGGGCCGCACTCGGATCGCAGCGGTTCAAGAAACCGAAATTACTGCGAATATTGTTCGAGTAATCGGTAAAACAGCGGCTCGAGAGGATCTTAAACACATGGTCAGACGGGGCTAAGCTTTGTTCTTCCAGTACCAGAGCCGTCGCCACATCACCGAAGATAAAATGGCTGTCACGGTCGCGATAATTCACCTGTGCCGAGCAAATCTCAGGGTTGATCACTAACACTCTTGAGGCAGAACCCGTAGCAATGGCATTAGCCGCGGCGACAATTGCAAACGTCGCCGATGAACACGCTACCTGCATGTCGTAACCATAACCCCGCGTACCTAGTGCACGTTGAATTTCAATCGCCATAGCAGGATACGCACGCTGAGTATAAGCACAGGCAACAATCACTAAGTCAATTTGTTCAGCCTTGAGATTAGCATTCTTTAGTGCCATCAAGGCAGCTTCAAGGCCAATCTCAGCCTGCATAGATAATTCGTCACTGCTGCGCTCAGGAATCAACGGCATCATGACTTCGGGATCCAGAATGCCCTCTTTCACCATCACATATCTGTGCTTGATGCCGGAGGCTTTTTCAATAAACTCGCTCGATGAATAGGACAAAGCCGCAACATGGCCTTGCTCAATTAAGCCTGCATTTTCAAGATTGAAAATATCCACATAAGCATTGAAGCTCTCAACTAAGGCTTCATTGGAAATACTGTGGGGCGGCGTAAATAGGCCACTCCCCGAAATGACGACCTGTTTCATAAATGCTCCAAACGGGTACTGGTTGTAAGGTGAGCAGAGGATGCATCATCACTCGTAAGCACAGGTGCTAACTCATTTTGCCCCTGCGCTTGTTGCTCTAATCGTTGCTTTTTATGCATTTGCACTAAGTCTATCACGACTGTTGAAGATATTTTATCTTGGATCCCCTGCCGATTGGCATCCCAAAATATTTGCATAAAGCCAAGTAAGCCTGTGGTAAAGCCTGCGGCATAGCCACCATAACGGCCAAACGCGGCCCATAAACTGATGTTGGCACCATCGAGCTGGATCACCCGAATGCCCAGCATCTTCTTACCTAAGGTTTGACCATCAAATCGTGCAGTAAAGACGGTAAAGTAAAACGCTGCCCAACCAAAACCCAGCCCCATATCACTCAGAAAGCCTTTAACCCAAGCGACAACACTATGGCTTGTTGCTTCATCAACGGTTCTGAGGCGAGAATATTGCGAAGGGCTCACATTCACTGCATCAGCCACCGCACTTTGCGGCTGTACATCCGGCGAAATAGCTTGAATAGGCTGAAGTGGCTCAGGCGGAGAATCTGTTGTCGCCAACTCAACAGGAAGCGTAATAACAGGCCATAGGCTGCCATTAAGCACTTCCGCCTGTAACTTTTCACTGTCTATGGCAGGCAAACTACTGTTGGCTATGGTTGCTAGCACTATTTCACGTTGATCATTTTCTGTCATGCCCTTTGATCCTGAAGCGCTTTTTATCGCTTCATGTAGGGATTGAACTTGAGTTTTACCACAAGCATAATTATTGCACTGGCTCAACGACATCAATGCTGGTAGTGACGTAATGATTTGTTCACCTAATGCCAATTGTTGCTCTACTCCCTCACTGCTTTTAACGTCTGAGCCATTAAAATCAAACAGATTATTGGCGGTTGTCAGCAACATAAAAACCAACATCAGGGCATAAAGTCCCCACTTTAATAAACGACCAAACTTACGACTGCGCTTTTCAATCCAGATAATACTGACCACCAGCAAGACAAACATCCAATCCATCTGTTCAGCTAACACAGTGATCAGCAAACCATCAATCAGTATGGCTAACATCCGCTTCAACGGTGTCGCCAATGGGGTATATAACACGGCTGCTGCAATGGTAAATGCCTTTGGCGTTACCATCGTTTTTGGATCTTTACCCAGATCCATTTGTTGCTGCTTCATCTTTGCGCTTGTCCGATACGAGTGATAGGCTAGTTTTACGATTGAGACATCAAGAAGTTATCCCTGTTAATGCCACAATCTTTTTTATGTTAGCAAGAGGTTAACACAGTTAAACTGGCTGCCAATCAGGGTTTGCGAATAACAGCACACCCTTTAATAACCAAATCGAATAAAGAAGAACAAACAATCACTTCTAAAAGCGCCACAGCAGATTATGATTCAGTAGTGCCAACATAGGAGCAAGCAATCCATGAGCAAAATTTTCGAAGATAATTCATATACTATTGGTAATACACCACTAGTACGTTTAAACCGTGTTAGCCAAGGTAAAGTGCTGGCCAAAGTCGAAGCCCGTAACCCAAGTTTCAGTGTTAAATGCCGTATCGGTGCCAATATGATTTGGGATGCCGAGAAGAAAGGTCTATTAACAAAAAATCACGAGCTGATTGAGCCGACATCAGGCAACACAGGTATTGCATTAGCGTATGTTGCCGCGGCCCGTGGCTATAAACTGACCCTGACCATGCCAAATACCATGAGTTTAGAGCGTCGTAAGCTACTCAAAGCCCTAGGCGCAACTCTCGTGCTGACTGAAGGCGCGAAAGGCATGAAAGGTGCCATTGATAAAGCGGAAGAAATTCGCCAATCGGCTCCTGAAAAATACATTTTATTGCAGCAGTTTAATAACCCTGCTAACCCAGAAATCCATGAAAAAACCACAGGTCCAGAAATCTGGAATGATACCGATGGTGAAGTGGATGTGTTTGTTGCCGGTGTAGGTACTGGCGGTACAATTACTGGGGTAAGCCGTTACTTGAAAAAAGTGGCCGGTAAAACCATCACCTCAGTTGCGGTTGAGCCAGCAGATTCTCCTGTTATAGCTCAAACCTTAGCGGGTTTACCTGTGCAACCAGGGCCGCATAAAATCCAAGGTATTGGTGCTGGCTTTATCCCAGGTAACTTAGATTTAGAATTGATTGACCGTGTTGAAGCTGTTACTAACGATGAAGCCATCGACATGGCCCGCCGCTTAATGCAAGAAGAAGGCATTTTAGTGGGTATTTCATCGGGTGCCGCCGTTGTCGCCGCCAACCGCATCGCTGAGTTGCCAGAGTTTGCAGGCAAAACCATTGTGGTGATTTTGCCATCGGCTGCCGAGCGTTACCTATCTTCAGTCTTGTTCCAAGGCCAATTCGGCGACGAAGAAAACGTTCAATAAACGACGTTTTATCGTCCTTAAAATACCCAGCTTTGGCTGGGTATTTTTATTTATGGCATTCCATTATTTAGATCTCGATTACAGAGCATAAACAAGTTACTGCTCAAGTTTGGATACAGCTCATAGTTCTTTGTATCTCAACTGGCTTTCACGGCTAACTTGGTTATAAAGAACGGACCCGCTCGCCAATTCATTCCTTTTTATGTCTTTTTACCGAACACCAAGTAACATCAGCGCCTTCAATGCAAAGTTTGAAGCTCAAAAAATTGCCTTTGGCCCCATTAGTTTCCAAGTCGCCCACTGCCTACTCAAATTCGATGTGCTAGCCCAAATAGATAAAGCGGCCGAACATGGGATCACTGCGGCCGAGTTAAGCCAATCCACCCCACTGAGTGAATATGCCTTGGGGGTATTGTTGGATATGGGGCTCAGTATGGGTCTCGTTTGGCAACATGAAAATGGCTATGTGCTCGACAAAACTGGGCACTTTTTACTCCATGACGACATGGCAGCCATCAACCTTAACTTTGTGCAGGATGTTTGCTATCAAGGCCTTTTTAACCTTGATACCGCGCTACTCGAAGGCAAGGCCGCAGGACTTAAGGTGTTCGGTGACTGGAATACCATCTATCCCGCCTTAAAAGATCTACCACCCAAAGCGAAACAGAGCTGGTTTGCCTTCGATCATTACTATTCGGATCATGCCTTTCCACAGCTTCTACCATTAGTGTTTGCCCATAAGCCAATCCATTTAGTGGATATAGGCGGCAATACCGGAAAATGGGCACTGAGCTGCTGTGATTATGACGCAAACGTTGAAGTTACGATTATGGATTTTCCGGGTCAACTAGAGGTAGCCACACAAAATGCACTCGCACGAGGTTTTGCAGCACGCGTGCATACCTTTGCCACCGATCTGCTGGACGACTCACTACCCTTTGTCGAAGGCGCCGATACTTACTGGATGAGTCAATTTCTGGATTGCTTCTCAAAAATCCAAATCCTGAGCATTTTACAACGCACGGCAAAGGCAATGACATCAAGCAGCCAACTCTTTATCGTCGAAACCTTTTGGGATAGACAGCCATCGGCCGCCTCCGCCTATTGCGTAAATGCCACTAGCCTCTATTTCAGCGCCATGGCCAATGGCAATAGCCGCATGTATCACTCTAAGGATTTATTGGCCCTGCTTCACCAAGCGGGACTGTATGTGGATGAAGACACAGACAATCTTGGCCTAGGGCACACGCTACTACGTTGTAAACTCAAACCTTAAGTTTAATAGCAACATCAAAGTAAACAAAACTTATGCAATGAATAAAATTAATCAAATTTATTTATCATTGATACCCGCAGTACACTAAATACATCAAAACAGCGCCCCAAAAAAGCGATGTTAAGCATTGTCAGTATTGAGAGGTATTCAAAATGACTTCAAAACGCAAACGCTGGACATCCCACGCAGCTAAACTTCCCAGCCCTATGGCTGGGTTGGCACTGGCAATTGCCAGCTTAGGTTGGACATGGGAGAACATGACACCTTCACTTAATGGCGCAGGACAACTCACAGGGGCCATCATAGCCTCTGTGTTACTGTTATTGCTCATGGGTAAATTCATGCTTCATCCTAATATTTTAAAGGACGAGCTAAGCCACCCACTGATTGGTAGTGTGATCCCCACCTTCGCCATGGGCTTGATGGTGGTGTCTAAATCACTCGGCGATTATTTCCCCCATGCAGGCTTAACTCTGTGGCTAGTCGCCATTGGTATCCATGTGATCTTCCTAAGCGCGTTTATCTATTATCGCGCCATTGATTTTAAACTCGAGCACATGGTTCCAAGCTGGTTTGTACCACCGATTGGCATTATCGTCGCGGCGGTGTCTTTCCCTGTGTCTGACTACCAATGGTTAGCAAATGCCATTTTGGTTTTTGGGATGTTGGCTTACTTAATCATGCTGCCTTTGATGCTCTATCGCCTCATTTTCTGTCAGGCGATACCCGATGCCGCTAAACCAACCATTGCCATTCTCGCGGCGCCCGCCAGTTTATCACTTGCAGGTTATCTGACCGTTTGCGAGCAGGCGTCGATTCCCTTAGTCGCCTTACTACTGAGCATCGCCATTCTGATGACCAGCATCATCTACTTGGCCTTCTTTCACCTACTAAAACTGCCCTTTAGCCCAGGCTACGCAGCCTTTACCTTCCCTATGGTGATCGGTGCAACCGCCCTCTTTAAAACCGCTGCTTGGTTAACGCAGTTCAATAACATGGGTGAGTTAGCGATATGGATAAAATACTTAGCAGAATTCGAACTGGTAATCGCCACCTTAGTGGTTGCCTATGTCGCCCTACGTTATTTAGGACACTACTTTCCACTGCAATTTAACGTGGTAGAGCACAAATCAGTTCTAAATAGCAAATAAACAGAACAGCTTTTTGTAAAAATAATTAACCATACAAATGAATTGTTCACTCAAAAAACTAAACAATAAACCGAAAGCGAAGTGAATAGATATTCACTTCGCTTTTATATTTAAACAGTCAAAATTAAATAATCAGAAATAGCATTTGATTAGTTTTTATTCTTTACAACATTTCATTCCATAATTTTACTTCTAGCTTACTGACGCGGTGTAAAAATATCACCATACAAAATTAAACCGCATGAAAACCCTTATTGATAACACTCCTCAATCATCCAATCTAAAATATATGGAATGACAAACCATATCGTTATTAATTTTTACTTTTTCACATAAAATAGTTTCAAACTATTATTGAAAACAACAAAATTAAAACACAATAAAATAAAACATTAGCAACAATAAAAAAACACAAAAAACCAATAATAAAAACAAAAAGCCAAATAAAAAACAAAACCCTCAGATTAAAACCTTATCTGCCACCGATTACACACACACCCTACTTATATCTGCATTTTAAAAAGAGAGTAAATAACAAATTTTAAACAAAACTCCAGCATGGCCAATGTTGCACTTGTTATTTTCTTGTGGTTATATCCTGAACTCAATTAAATGAGAGCTTAATTCTTTACATAAGTAACCATTTAAGAAAAATAAAAAATAAACATACAACATGTGTTAAGGGAGAATAAAATGCGTGCAAATTCTACATTAGCCAAAGCCGTTCGCTTTGCATTAATCAGCGGAGCAGCTACTGCCGCGTTAACCACTTCGATAGTATATGCAGCTGAAGATGGTGCCAAAGTTGAACGTATTGAAGTAACAGGTTCACGTATTAAGCGTACCGATATGGAAACCGCAACCCCAGTTACAGTACTAAGTGCTGATGATATGGCAAAACAAGGTTTTACTAATGTACAAGATGCATTGCAGAGCCTGACTTCAACAACAGGAGCAATGACAACTCAATCAGTACATGGTTTTACACCAGCTGCGTCATCAATCAGTTTACGTAATGCGGGTGCAAGCAGAACGCTAACATTGATTAACGGTAAACGTCTCAACCAATATCCTAAACCAGCAGGTGGTACAGACAACTTTGTTGATACCGCAAACTTACCAATGGAAGCTGTTGCTCGTATTGAGATATTACAATCTGGTGGTTCAGCAATTTATGGTGCAGATGCTGTTGGTGGCGTAGTAAACATTATTTTAAAAAGAGATTTTGATGGCGTCGCATTAAAATATCGACATGGTGATACTACTGAAGGCGGTGGTGGAAGCGATCGAATTGCGCTATCTCTGGGTTCATCTTCCGAACGTGGTAACGTCTCAACCTTCATCGAATTTACTGATACTGAGCGTTTGAATGCAACTGATAGAGCTGTTTTTGGATTAGATACAGACAAAGTACCTTATAGTAAATATTCACAATACAGCTCATATGGGGCTGGCATTACAGGTAAAAAACCTGCTGGTGGAACGACACCAAAAGGCCAACGTGTCCTAACTGCGAGTGAATGCGAAGCGGGCGGTTTTCTTTGGACAGGTAGCGCATGTGGCTTTGATCGCTCAAAGTGGCGCGATCTATCACCAGAAAGCACTCGTTTTATCAGTTCAACGAACTTTAACTATGAACTTGCAGATAATTTGAACTTTGTAGGACGTCTTGATTTTGCAGAAGCAAAATCAACAACACGTATCGAACCTATGGGTATCGATAACTACACAGTCAATGTTGCAGGAGACAAAGTAACTTTAGGTGTTGATTTAGATGATTCACTGACAAAAACATTCGACAAGAATACAGGTCTTGGTGGAGATTTTAAAAATGCCGAAAATGGTGACTACAACTATATTCGTCGTTTGCACGAATTCGGCAACCGCGCAGGAGAAACAAGTACCCGTAACTATTTCTTCACCGCGGGCTTGGAAGGCGTGATCGCTGATGATTATAGTTGGGATACATCCGTAAATTACGGCCGTACTAATGTGGATGTATTCAATAGTGGCTTTGCGACTGTGGGTGGATTATTTAATTATCTAGCTCAAGGTACTGACGGTAAATCACTGCTTGCGCCTATCAGCACAAATGATGTCAGCGGTATAGCGTACACTCCGTTTGAAAAAGCTCAATCAACTCAAAAAAATATTCAGGCAAATATCACAGGTCCAGCATTTGAACTGCCAGCAGGTTCAGCAGACTTTGCTTTTGGGGCGGAATATACCACTCAAGACTACTCATCAGAATCTGACTCAGAATCTGTTAAAGGCAATATTCTAAGCCGTGGTGGTTCATCAGGTGCTGGTGAGCGTTCATACTGGGCAACCTATATGGAATTAAAGCTTCCAGTTCTTGAGGACTTAACACTTGATGCGGCCTTACGTTATGACCGATATGATGATTTCGGTGGAAATTTGTCGCCGCAATTAACCGTAGAGTATCGTCCACTTGATGAATTATTAGTTCGTGGCTCTATCAGTAAAGTGTTCCGTGCACCAGATATGCATCGCGTATATGGAGATGCAACTAAAGCATATAGCAATATCATTGATTTTAAACAGTGCCAAGCTCTAGGTGGAACTCCATCTCAGAAAAATCCAGATCCAACACTGAACAAAATCTGTAATGAACTCAATATTGATATCACTACTGGTGCTAACAAAGATCTTAGCGCTGAAACAGGCTATACAGCCAACATAGGTGCTGTATATGGTGGCGATAGCTTAAATGCTTCACTCGATATTTGGGAGTGGAAACTGGATGACATGGTAAGTGACATCTCTGCAAGCAAAGCTGCTCGTGAATATGAAACTTATGCAAACATGATCACCCGTGACGCATTAGGTACTATTACTCACATTAATACCGTCGCACAAAACCTTGCTTATCAGAAAGTTCGTGGTATTGACTTAACCACTGGTTACGGATGGGATGTCGCTGACTTTGGTGAGTTAAAACTAAACTTTAATGGTACTTATATTCTTCTTTCTGAAGGACAAACAGATCCTACAGCTGCAATTGATGATGACATCGATGATGGTGGTTTACCGCAATATAAAGCCAATATCATTTTAGGTTGGTATATAAACGATTTTGAAACAACTTTAGGCGCTTACCACACAGCAAGAATGCATGGTGTTGGATATAAATCGTTTAAAAAAGCTGCATTAGATAAAGGTTTGGCATTCGATGAAAGTGCAAACGAAATTGCATCACAAACGAAGTGGAACTTAACATCGGCTTATAACATCACAGACGCAATTAAAGTGACTGGCGGTGTAATGAACTTATTTAATGTTGGACCAAACTTTGATCCAACAGATACAGCCTGGCCACACTATAACCGCTCATCATATGATGCGCGTGGTCGTGAATGGTTTATCGAAGGCGAAGTTAAATTCTAATATGGTGTTTATGAGTTAGAACCTAATCAAAAAACGGCATCTTCGGATGCCGTTTTTATTTACTTCATTATTTACACATCATAGTAAACCGACATAAAAATGCCCAGCTACCTGCTGGGCACTTTCACTTCAGACTGATAATTAAAGACGTTTTAGGAATGTTTAGTCAGCTTAATCTCACTCTGGTGCTGAGGTTTTTCAGTATGTGAATGTGGTGTAGAAAAGTGTTCATGATGAGCTTTGTGTGATTCAGCCAAGGTGACTTTACCCTGCTCTATCCACCAATAACCTAAACCAACAATCACACCGCCACCGACAATATTGCCTAAGGTTACAGGTATTAAATTATTGAATATAAAGTTTGCCACGGTTAAATCGGCAAATTGTGCTTGAGTAACCCCTAAAGACACGAAGAACTCTGGGCTGGCGATTGATTGGATCATCATGCCCATAGGCACCATAAACAGGTTAGCGATACTGTGTTCAAAGCCACTACTGACGAACATAGCCACAGGTAAAATTAACAGTAACGATTTAGTCAGCACATCACGGCTGGCAAAGGTCATCCACACACCTAAACACACCAACATGTTACATAAAATGCCTAAACTAAAGGCTTGGACCCAAGTATGGTGCAGTTTGTGCTGTGCCACTTTAAGGGCATTTAATCCCCAGTTACCACCATCGAGATCATACATACCTGCGGCAGTGATCAAGCAAACCATCAACAGAGCGCCGACAAAATTGCCGGCATACACGCGGCACCAACATTTGAGTAATTCAGCGCCAGTGACCTGTTTTTGTGCCCAGGCGACGGTACTGAGCACAGAACTGGTGAACAGTTCTCCACCGCAAACAACCACTAAAATTAAACCTAAACTAAAGGCTATTCCGCCAACGAAACGAACTAAACCCCAAGACGCATCGCCTGCGCCAGTGGTTACGGTTAAATAAAAAACAAAGGCTAAAGCGATAAATGCGCCAGCAAACACGGCTAAGCCAAAGGACTGCCAAGGTGCTTTAACCACTTTGCTTGTCCCGTAAATTTCAGCCTGATTGTAACAACTAAAATGAGCTGAAACCTGTGGCGCTTCATGTGCGCTGTTTGTCACAGTTGGAACTGATGACGATGGATTTGGGCTTTTCATTGCATAACTCCAACTTCAGATAAACAAACTTGAACGCGTAGCATAGGTATCTCCAGCAGCGCCATTGCGCAGATAACACGAATCAAAACCGAGATAATGATTTGCTTAAATGATGATTCACTAAAGTCTCGCTTTGTATCATACAACGCGCTTATGCTGTGAAGCAGATATTGCTAAAGCGTGATGCTATTCACACCCAAAATGTGAAAACTTTGAAGCCAAAAACACAAAAGGTTAATTGGTCTTACCATGACAGCCCGATTTTCATCGCGAGAATGTGGCTTAATTAAGATGGTATACAATGCATATCCTGCACGTTTCCATCTCATATTTAGCGAACTAACGCTTAAATTAATGCGCTATAGATTCAAGCAAACCTCAGCAATGACACATTAAATGACCAATAGCTTGATGCATGTATCTCGGTATTCATTAAATTGAACCCACTATAACCCATACTTTAGCATTTACAGTTTAGTCCAACAGCAAGTAACAAGTTGCCTGCATCATAGCAAACTACTGTATTTAGCCACTCTTTAACCCTTCCTGAATGATTTAAGCATTGCATGCTTTATTTGATGGCGTTATGACATGCCGTCTCCTAAATCGACACTAAGTTAGCAAATAAAAATAAATTAATACAAATAGCTAACATCAAACTTATTTTTAATATCATAACCACTGCGCCTACTGTGACAGCTCCCATTATCGAGCAGTGACTCCCACCAATCAAAATCAGCCTATACGAGGATAGATTTATCCTCGCTAAAGGTGGACAGTAAATGGGAACAATATAGGCAGGCTGATTTAAGAGATATGGGGTTCAGATGTCACACCAACTTAAAAAGCGTGCCGTATTCCCTATTGTGGTAAAAAAATGCTACCTAGCTAGCAAATTTGGGATTAACAGAGCATAAACCAAGCCGTTTAAGATGCGATAGCGACAGACCTATGTTAATATGCTTATGGACAATTGGTCTTACCAATTATAAAGATTTATCAGTAGCCGATAATCAAAGTAAGCGAATATTTGTCATCTTATCGGGTATCAATAGACAGACTTTTGGAGTGACGAGCGCTTCAAAATCCAGTTCCCATCATAGGGCGTCATCATGAAGGGAGCTTTATTTCAGGAATTAGCTATTGGCTTATACTCAGCATTGCTTAACGCTGATCGCCAATAACCTTTTATCTCAACCAGAAGGTATTAGTACGATGACCGACAAAACTGAACTGTTTGCCAACGCATGGGAAGGCTTTACTCCTGGCGATTGGAAATCTGAAGTCAATGTACGTGACTTTATCCAACAAAACTACGCGCCTTTTGAAGGCGACGAGTCCTTCCTCGCCGGTGCCACCGAAGCGACCACAAAATTGTGGGATAAAGTCATGGAAGGCATCAAACAGGAAAACCGTACCCACGCGCCTGTTGATTTCGACACTAAGATGGTTTCAACCATCACTTCCCACGACGCTGGCTATATCAACAAAGAATTAGAAACTATCGTTGGCTTACAAACAGACGCGCCGCTAAAACGCGCTATGTTGCCTAACGGTGGTATTCGTATGGTGGAAAGCTCATGCGCCGCCTACGATCGTGTACTGGATGAAGATGTTAAATACGTTTATTCAGAACTGCGTAAAACCCATAACCAAGGTGTGTTCGATGTTTACACCCCCGAAATTATGGCCTGTCGTAAATCAGGTATTTTAACGGGCTTACCCGATGCTTATGGCCGTGGCCGTATCATTGGTGACTATCGCCGTGTGGCACTTTACGGTATCGATTACCTGATGAAAGATAAGTTTGCCCAATTTAGCTCACTGCAAGCGCAGTTCGAAGCGGGTGAAGAGTTATCTAACGTTATCCAATTACGTGAAGAAATTGCCGAGCAACACCGTGCATTAGGCCAAATGAAGAAAATGGCTGCCAAGTATGGCTTCGATATTTCTCGTCCAGCGACCAATGCACAAGAAGCGATCCAATGGACTTACTTCGGCTATTTAGCTGCAGTGAAGAGCCAAAATGGCGCTGCCATGTCATTAGGTCGTACCTCTTCATTCCTCGACATCTATATTGAACGTGATCTGAAAAATGGCACCTTAACTGAGCAACAAGCTCAGGAAATGGTTGACCATTTCGTGATGAAATTGCGTATGGTGCGTTTCCTACGTACCCCTGAATACGACGAATTGTTCTCAGGCGACCCAATTTGGGCGACGGAGTCAATCGGCGGTATGGGCTTAGATGGCCGTACGTTAGTGACGAAATCAAGCTTCCGTTTCTTGAACACCCTTTACACTATGGGTCCAAGTCCAGAGCCAAACATCACAGTATTATGGTCAGATAAACTGCCAATCGGTTTCAAAAAATATTGCGCCAAAGTGTCTATCGACACTAGCTCAATCCAATACGAAAACGATGACTTAATGCGTCCAGATTTCCAATCAGACGACTATGCAATCGCCTGTTGCGTGAGCCCTATGGTTGTGGGTAAACACATGCAGTTCTTCGGTGCTCGCGCTAACTTAGCGAAAACCATGCTGTATGCGATTAACGGCGGCGTAGACGAAAAACTGAAAATCCAAATTGCCCCTAAAGCAGACATGATCACAGACGAAGTGCTCAACTTTGATGATGTGATGAATCGCTTAGACGGTTTAATGGATTGGTTAGCGACTCAATATGTCACTGCACTGAACTCAATCCACTACATGCACGATAAGTACTCTTACGAAGCCGCGCTTATGGCGCTGCACGACAGAGACGTACGTCGCACTATGGCTTGTGGTATTGCGGGTTTATCTATCGCAGCCGACTCACTGTCTGCCATCAAATACGCCACCGTAAAACCGGTTCGTGATGAAAACGGCATAGCAGTTGATTTCGATATCAGCGGTGATTATCCAAAATTTGGTAACAACGACCCACGTGTAGATGATATCGCCTGTGACTTAGTTGAACGTTTTATGGCGAAAATTCGTGACCGTAAAATGTATCGCAATGCGATCCCAACGCAGTCAATTCTGACCATCACCTCAAACGTGGTTTATGGTAAGAAAACCGGTAACACACCAGATGGTCGTCGTTCAGGTGCGCCATTTGCACCGGGTGCAAACCCTATGCATGGCCGTGATGAAAAAGGCGCAATCGCTTCATTAACCTCAGTGGCAAAACTCCCATTTGCCCACGCTCAAGACGGTATCTCTTATACCTTCTCAATCGTGCCAAATGCGCTGGGTAAAGATGATGATGCTCGCCGTACCAACTTAGCGGCATTGATGGACGGATACTTCGACCACAATGACAAAAAAGAAGGTGGCCAACACTTGAACGTCAACGTGATGAACCGCGAGATGCTCGAAGATGCCGTTAAGCATCCAGACAAGTATCCACAGCTGACCATCCGTGTTTCTGGCTATGCAGTGCGCTTCAACTCACTGACGCCAGAACAACAACAAGATGTGATCACGCGTACGTTCACAAAAGGTCTGTAAGCTAAATTAGTCAAGGCTGTAGTACACTGTGCTACAGCCTCACTTATTTTAACAGGAGTCACAATGGCAGTTATCGGTCGGATCCACTCGGTGGAATCCTTTGGCACAGTAGATGGTCCCGGCATACGGTTTATCACCTTTATGCAGGGCTGTTTAATGCGCTGCCAATATTGCCACAACCGTGACACTTGGGATCTTGATGGTGGAAAAGAAGTTCTGGTCGATGAGTTAATGAGCCAAATCATCAGCTATCGGCCTTTTCTCGATGCCAGCAATGGTGGTGTTACGGCCAGTGGTGGTGAAGCCATTTTACAGGCCGAATTTGTCGCCGAATTATTCACGGCTTGTCAGCAAGAAGGTATTCATACCTGTTTAGATACCAATGGTTTTGTACGTAAGTACACGCCAGTGATTGATGAGTTACTCGACCATACTGACTTGGTCCTGCTCGACATCAAGCACATGGACGATGAAAAACATATTGAGTTAACCAAAGTAAGCAACCATAGAACATTACAGTTTGCGCAGTATTTGGCAGAGCGTAATCAAGCGACATGGATACGTTATGTCGTAGTGGGCGGATTTACCGACGATGAAGCATCGGCATTACAACTGGCCGAGTTTATCAAGCCCATGAAAAACATTGAAAAGGTAGAGTTACTACCCTATCACGAATTAGGTAAACATAAGTGGGAAGCCATGGGCGAAAGCTATCAACTCGATGGGATATCCCCCCCGAGTCGAGAAACCATGGAAAAGATCAAAGCGGTATTTGTCCAGCAAGGGATTAACGCGATTTATTAATCCACAGTAACAAAAGAGCCAAAAGGGATAACCGCGGCAACGGCCTAAAGTTCTTCCCAATAACTGGCATCTAAACGCTCAAAGGCTATTTTTAAAATCAGTGCCATATCGAGGTAACAGGCTTTAGCGCCTAACGTGTGGCAATTGATACCCATGGATGACAACTTCGCACTCAACTGGTTAATCCAGTCGAACAGAGTTAACGGTAATGGATGGCGAGCTCGCCAGCCTAACCACAGCAGCCCCTGTAACGGTAAGCTGATGAAAAATAAACCGAGAGTGACAGCTTGGGGCAGAAATGCCCAACCGTGAATATACAGCTGGCTCATGCTCACAAAAATCGCCAGCACTGGCATCACCAGTATGGCGAGCTGAGTTGCTCGGACGACCCGATACTCAGGAAAATAAAAACCCAGTTGTCTAACCATAGGCCAAGTCTTCATATACTGATGACCATCACCTAAGGTTTTGAGGATCTTAATGCTCAATCTGAGACACCAACTACAATGGAATACTGCTCTTACCATAGCACAATCTGGCGAATCGCCCCAAGACTGATATGGTAAAAACACCGCAGTTCCTCATTATTTTGAATCGTTATATTAAACACAATGGCAAAGGGTTTACACATGTCAAATAAACTGGTTTTAGTTCTCAATTGCGGTAGCTCTTCTCTCAAATTTGCCGTCATTGACGCGCAAACAGGTGACGACCAAATTTCTGGCTTAGCCGAATGTTTTGGTTTAGAAGACTCTCGCATTAAATGGAAAATCAACGGCGAAAAACATGAAGCAGCCTTAGGTGCATTTACGGCTCACCGTGAAGCAGTTGAATACATTGTTAATAAAATTCTTGCGGAACAACCTGAATTAGCAGCAAAAATTCAAGCCGTTGGCCATCGTATCGTTCACGGTGGTGAGAAATTCACTCGCTCAGTGATCATCGATGAGAGCGTGATCAAAGGTATCGAAGATTGTGCTTCATTAGCCCCACTGCACAATCCTGCTCACCTTATCGGCATCCGCGCGGCAATGGCCTCTTTCCCTAAATTGCCACAGGTTGCTGTATTTGATACCGCTTTCCACCAAAGCATGCCAGACAGAGCTTATGTCTACGCCCTGCCTTACAAGTTATACCGTGAACACGGTATCCGTCGTTATGGCATGCATGGCACGAGTCATTTATTCGTTAGCCGTGAAGCGGCAAAAATGCTCAACAAGCCAATTGAAGAAACGAATGTAATCTGTGCTCACTTAGGCAACGGCGCGTCAGTCACCGCCATCAAAGGCGGCAAAAGTGTCGACACTTCTATGGGGTTAACCCCATTAGAAGGCTTAGTGATGGGCACTCGTTGTGGCGATATTGACCCTTCAATCATCTACCACTTAGTTCATCAACTGGGTTACACCTTAGAAGAAGTGAATAACCTGATGAACAAGCAAAGTGGTCTGCTGGGTATTTCCGAGCTGACCAACGATTGCCGTGGCATCGAAGAAGGTTACGCCGAGGGCCATAAAGGCGCGACCTTAGCCTTAGAAATCTTCTGCTACCGCTTAGCCAAGTACATCGCCTCATACACTGTGCCACTGGGCCGTTTAGATGCAGTCGTCTTCACCGGCGGCATTGGCGAAAACTCAGATTTAATCCGTGAAAAAGTGCTCAACATGCTGGAAATCTTCAATTTCCATGTCGATAGTGAGCGCAACAAAGCGGCGCGTTTCGGTAAGAAAGGTATCATCACCCAAGATAAAGGCACGATTGCCATGGTGATCCCAACGAACGAAGAATGGGTTATCGCCGAAGATTCCATTAAACTTATCAACAAATAAAAAGACCTAAGCCGTTTGCTCACCCAGACGGCTTTATACCTTACGTAGCCGTACTCACAAGCAAATTTGCAGAAACTATTCTGCCAAAAACCATCGAAACTAGAGGTTTTTATGTCTCGTAATATTATGTTAATCCCCATAGGTACCGGAGTCGGCCTGACCTCCTTAAGCCTTGGGATGGTGCGCGCACTGGAGCGCCACGGGGTTAAGGTTCAGTTCTTTAAGCCTATTTCTCAGCTTCGTCCAAACGATAATGGCCCAGAACGCTCGACCACTATTCTGAGCAAATCGCCAACAGTAAATCCCTTAGAGCCCTTCGACATGGCCCATGCCGAAGCCTTAATTCGCGCCGATCAAATCGACGTCTTAATGGAGCAAATCATCGCCCGTGCGGCCGATTGCGCTAGCAACACAGAGACCTTAATTGTCGAAGGTTTAGTGCCAACGCGTAATCATCCCTTCGCCGATGATGTGAACTATGCCATCGCTAAAGCCATGGATGCCGACGTAATTTTTATTGCCACACCAGGCAGTGATACGGCTACAGGGCTAATGAATCGCCTCGAAATCGCCTATAACTCTTGGGGCGGGAAAAAGAATAAACGCTTAATTGGCGCTGTGATTAACAAGATTGGAGCACCCGTGGACGACGAAGGTCGCGCGCGCCCTGATCTATCTGAAGTCTTTGATCACCAAGGTGTTCAACGCTCAGATGCGGCCAGCATGTTCCAACTGCCGGGTAAAAGCCCACTGCGTATTTTAGGCAGCGTGCCCTACAATCTTGATCTTGTTGCACCTCGTGCATCGGATTTAGCGAAACATTTAAGTGCACGCATTCTGAATGCTGGCGAAATGCATACCCGCCGTCTGCGTAAAGTAACGTTTTGTGCCCGCAGTATCCCGAACATGGTCACTCATATTAAGACTGATTCCTTGCTTGTAACCTCAGGCGACCGCTCAGATGTGATCGTATCAGCCTGTCTTGCGGCCATGAACGGCGTGAAAATTGGTGCCCTGTTGTTGACCGGTAGCTATGAGCCGGAGCCAGAAATTCTTAAGCTGTGTGAGCAGGCCTTTGAAACCGGTTTACCTGTGTTCTTGATCGACAGTAACACTTGGCAAACCTCGCTCAACATTCAACGTTTCGACCATGAAGTACCCGTCGATGACGCGGTTCGTATCGATCTGGTGCAGGATTATGTGGCCAGCCACATCGACCAAACGTGGATTGAAAGCGTGACTAAAAACTCACCCCGTGAGCATCGCCTGTCACCACCAGCTTTCCGTTACAAACTCACGGAATTGGCGCGCGCCGCCCACAAGACTGTGGTGCTGCCAGAAGGTGATGAGCCGCGTACCATTAAAGCAGCGGCCATTTGTGCCGAGCGCGGTATCGCGCGCTGTGTACTTTTAGGCAAAAAAGATGAAATCCTGCGTATTGCCGCACAACAAGATGTAGTGCTTGGCGAAGGCGTGATCATTATCGATCCTGAAGAGGTGCGCGACCGTTACGTAGAACCTATGTTGGAACTGCGTCGCAGCAAAGGCTTAACTGAAGTCGTTGCCCGTGAACAGTTAGAAGACAACATGGTGCTCGGCACTATGATGTTGGCGCAAAACGAAGTCGACGGTATCGTTTCTGGTGCGGTTAACACCACAGCCAATACCATTCGCCCACCACTGCAATTGATCAAAACAGCACCGGGCTCAAGCTTAGTTTCATCCATCTTCTTTATGCTGATGCCGGATCAAGTGCTTGTTTACGGTGACTGTGCGATTAACCCAGATCCCAATGCTGAGCAGTTAGCTGATATCGCCATCCAATCGGCAGAATCAGCAAAAGCCTTTGGTATCGAGCCAAGAGTGGCGATGATCAGCTACTCAACCGGCAACTCAGGTACAGGTTCTGATGTGGATAAAGTGCGTGAAGCAACCCGTATTGCCAAAGAAAAACGCCCAGATCTGATTATTGATGGTCCATTGCAATACGATGCGGCGGTTATGCCAAACGTTGCACGCTCTAAGGCACCTAATAGCCCTGTCGCTGGTCAAGCTACCGTTTTCGTGTTCCCAGACCTTAATACAGGCAACACGACTTACAAGGCCGTACAGCGAAGCGCCGATCTGATCAGTATTGGTCCTATGCTGCAAGGTATGCGCAAACCTGTGAACGACTTGTCTCGCGGCGCGTTAGTCGATGACATCGTCTACACTATCGCCCTAACGGCAATTCAAGCCGCACAGAACGACGCAGCTAAAGGCTAACAGCATTAAATCTGCATAGCGTTACGTACAAAAAAGCACTGGTTATTACCGGTGCTTTTTTTATGCTCAAATTTAGCGTAAACCATACCGTTGATCGCAAGAATCGCTTAATGGATGAGTCGAAATTGCAAAAGATAAAGAGAAAAACGAGAAATATCGAATTATGCAGTGTGAATAAGCTCGGCAAATTGCGAAAAATATCCACAAGTAGAAGTGGAACATAATGGAAAGCAGAAAAGCGTCACTTTTTAACCAGCAAATAAAGCAAGACAATATCAGTGACTTACAAAGTATCACTGAAGTCTTCAACATAGTTTTCCACAGTTTCTGTGGATAACCTTTTTATATGGCTCCTAACTATATGCCACACACATGAGGTTTGAGTCAATGCTTTTCACAATAGACTGCGAATCACGACAAGACTTGTACATTACAGCTAAAATCGCGATACTCGGAACAAATTCCAATAACTAAAACTTATGCGAACTCTATTATTTTTCTCCCTCCTGTTCCTCTTCGGTTGTGGCGATCCCTCAACGCAAGAGCAGCGCCAGTTATCACCGGAAGAAGTGAGCTTAGGCTTTTTTCAAGCGATTTATGTTGATCGTAATGTTGAACAAGCCAAGCAATACGTCGACGATCCCATTAAACAAGTGCTCACCCATTACCACATTGCCGCAGCCGTACAGCGTAATATGCTAGGCCTATCTATGACCAATGTTGAAATGGAAATTGATGATATCGATATCGACTTCTTCCGCAAATTTACCAAAGACGTCATTGTTGTGGTCAAAATGAAAGGTCTTAAAGGTGGTCAACCATGGATTGATGACAGGACCATACGCCTACACAAAATTGGTAGCCAATGGATTATCGTCGAACTTCTGCCTGAAAAGCGCAAAGTTAACGGTTAACCCCCTTTCTTGCCTGCTTTCACCGCGCATACCTTGTCATACAATCATTCTGCTTACTTTCAACCAAAAAAATAGCAACCCTAAGGTTGCTATTTTTTGTGCTTGTTCTGTTATTTCCGACTCATAAGTACCGTCAGTTTAATCGTTATCGATTAAGCTTGGATCACTTCTTCTTCGCTTTCAACAGGTAAAGACGTTAGTACATCGTCTTTCACTTGATAATAAGCATTTTCGTATTCATGAACTTCCATAACAACTCCTGCTTGATTGGGTAAGGTCGCAGAGGCTTGCCATTCTATGCTGACATTTTGCCTATGAGGAAAGGGATACATTCCGTGGGCGGGAGTATAACAAAGCAAAAGTTATAATTACAGAAAACTTTCAGTTTTGTACCACAAAGCATGGCATTTAAGGCTGATTGTCATTTAAATAGCTCAAAATCAGTGATTAAACATGAAAGACTTTCACTTTCTACGAGGATATTGAGGCCATGCTGACGCCATTTCATCATTCGCTTTATACACAAAAGCGATTAACAGAAATCGCTTACATAAAATGAATCTAGGGAATGCCATTAGATGTTCAGGGCAGGCTTTATGGTGAAATTTCTACCCTCAAACACTTAGACCAACATCAAGTCAGTAAAGTGATTGAAACCTATGGGCGATCGCAGCTATCTGAGCGATTAAGCTACTGAAGAATAAGTGCTGTGTAATAAGCGACAGTGTAGAAAGCTAAACACTCAACCTAAGCCGACAAAAAAGGCCAGTTAATACTGGCCAGTTAAGTTAAATCAGGCCTAGGCTTGAGTCGATAAGCGGTAGCGAAGCACCTTAAGTGACTTCTCTTCCGACACATCCATAAAGGCTAGCGGATTGGCTAAGCGCTCTATGTATTCGAGTGCAGGTGCAGCTTCCGCTACCTGTTGACGCAGGAAAACGGTATCGAGTTCAGGTGCATTTAGACACAGTAATACTTCGCCATTCTCGGCAAGCAACTCAGGTAAACGCCTAATTAAACGCACATAATCCTTAGTCGCGACAAAACTGCCCTTCTGATTGCTCGGTGGATCGGCAACAACAATGTCGTAGGGACCGAGCTTTTTCAGTTTGCCCCAAGATTTAAAAATATCATGGCCTAAAAAACGGGCTCCCGCGCTAAAGCCATTCAGCAAATGGTTCTGCTTACCTATGCCTAATGCGCCTTTGCTCATGTCCATATTCACAACTTCATCGGCGCCCCCTTGTAATGCCGCGACCGAGAAACCACAGGTATAAGCGAACAAATTAAGCACCTTTTTATAACGGGCGTTTGCTCTAACCCACTCACGACCATTAGCCATATCGAGGAAGAGTCCGTGGTTTTGTCCGCGCATTAGGTGCACCTGAAACCGTGCACCATTTTCGCTAACGATATGCGGCTCAGGCACTTCACCTTGCAATAATTGGGTAAACGTCTCCCCCGCACTACGGTATTGGTAGACTAAATTCAATTGGCTATCTGGCCTAATAGCTTGCCAGCGCGCTGCAATCGCCTGTTTGCAGAGGGTTAAATCCGTATCCTCCAAGGGAGTAAAGCTGGTCAGCAATAGTACGGGTGCAAACCAATCTAAACATAGGTGCTCACAACCCACGTAATGCCCACCGCGGCCGTGGAATAACCGCACCGCATCATCACCTAACTCAATTGTCGCTAGCGCTTGTATAAAACTTTGCATCTTCTACTACTTACTCTCAGTTGCACTTGTATTGGCTTCATCGCCATTGGGAATTGAATTTTCCGTGTTACTGGCCAAGAACTTATCTTCGATATCGTCCGATAATAAAATGGCTAACCAATTACCACTCTTACTCGATTCGAGGGCAATTTTAACCACCATAGTCAATGGCACTGACAGCAACATGCCCACAGAACCTAATAACCAGCCCCAGAAAATTAATGATAAAAATACCACTAAGGTCGATAACCCCAGGCCGCGCCCCATAAATTTAGGCTCAATGATATTGCCCATCACCATGTTGGCACCCACGTACAAAAGTGCAGTCCCCCCCGCAGCCGCAGGGCCAAGCTGAATAAAGGCCAACAACACCGCTGGAATGGCGGCAATGATAGAACCAATATTGGGAATGTAATTAAACAGGAAAGCAATCACCGCCCATAACATGGCGTAATCCACGCCGATGAAGGTCAACCCCACACCAACAATGATCCCAGTAGCCAAACTCACTAAAGTCTTGATCACCATGTACTGATTCACAGATTGTAAAAAACGGTCAATCTGCTTTAAGCGCATATCAGGATCGTCCAATGCCAGATGCAATTTCTTTGGCAGCGACTGAGCTTCAAACAGCATAAAGACGATAGTGAGGATGATCAGAAATAAATTCGCCATCACATTGCCGACACCCGATAGCATATTCGTGGTCATAGACAAGGCCATACCTGGGTCAAAATAGGCTAATACCTGATCCTTCGAAATCTGAATATTTAATGCCTGTAATTTATGGATAATCCACGAAAACTGCTCCACCAGCTGATCGCGATATTGGGGCAATTGTTTAGAAAACTCATTGACAGAACTGCCGACGACTGAGGCTAACCATAGGCCCATCAACACAATAAAACCCATCAAGAGAATTACTGCCAGCCATTTAGGCACACGGAACTTTGTCATCAAACCGATTGCAGGATTACAAATCACCGCAAGAAAACTGGACAGCACAAACGGCACCACAATCGGGCTCGCCGCCTTAATCCCTGCCAAAATAATCACTACAAAGGCCATAACCGCAAAGCCACGATAAGCAGCAGAGGGCGCATTAGGTCGAGTCATTTATTAAAAATCCTTCTTGATCTTAGATAAAATTGTTAGGCTAACCCTTGAAACCACTTAACCTCAGAAACTTTAGCTTAAGATAGCCATTTGTCATTATGAAACCAGAAACCGCGATTATACGCATTAAAAACTTAAGACTTCGTACTTTTATTGGCATTAAAGAAGATGAAATCCAAAATCGCCAAGACGTGATCATTAATGTCGTGATCCATTATTGTGCCGAACGTGCCCGCAACAGTGACAATGTCGAGGATGCGCTCAATTACCGCACAATCACCAAAAAGATCATTGAACTGATTGAGAATAACCGTTTCTCATTACTCGAAAATCTCACCAGCCAAACGCTGGCCATCGCCAGTGAGCATCCTTGGGTTGAATTTGCCAGTGTCGAAATCGACAAGCCCCATGCACTACGCTTTGCCGATTCAGTCTCGATGGAGTTATGTTATCAAAAATAATCTGGCTAAAAATACTCCGACTAAGTGATCGTTGCACACCGCATTTTGGTATATATCCGCAGAGCTTAACCAATTAAGAGAGGTTCCATGAATATACTGATCACCGGCGCAAGCGGCTTTATTGGTCGCCAATTAGTCGAACGACTGGCGCCATATCATCAACTGACGTTATTAACTCGCTCAGTGCAACAAACACAAAAAGTGCTCGGTAGTCAGCACCATTACCTCGAGAGTCTCGATGCGCTAAGCGACTTAAATCACATTGATGCCATTGTAAATCTTGCGGGTGAACCCATAGTCGCTAAACGTTGGAGTAAAAACCAGAAGCAGCGCATTTGTGATAGTCGCTGGAATATTACGGCAAGATTAACTCAGTTAATACAACAGAGTAGCACTCCTCCTCAGATCATGGTGAGTGGTTCGGCAGTAGGTTATTACGGGCGGCACGATGATAAATTACTCGATGAGTCTAGTGGCGCCCATGTTGAGTTTAGCCATGACATCTGTCGAAAATGGGAACAAGAGGCGCTAAATGCAACCTCAGAGCACACACGCGTCTGTATTATCCGTATTGGTATCGTGCTAGGCAAAGGTGGTGCCTTAGAGAAAATGTTACCGCCATTTAAACTCGGACTCGGTGGCCCAATTGGCCATGGACGCCAAGGTATGAGCTGGATCCATGTGCAGGATCTCATTTCCCTTATTGATTTTTTACTCACTCAACAACACTGTAAAGGCATATTTAATGCCACTGCACCCAATCCAGTGAGTAACGCTGTGTTTACCAAAGCGCTCGGAAAAGCACTTAATCGCCCAGCGTTAATCACGACCCCACCGCTTGCATTACGCTTAGCGATGGGCGAAATGTCGGAGCTGCTGACGGAAGGGCAATTTGTTTACCCCAAACGTGCCCTCGAAGCGGGTTTTCAGTTTCAATTCAGTGATCTTGATAACGCCTTAACAAACGTGTTAGCCAAATAGGCTAGCACGCTAGAGCCTAAACTCAGCTTAAATATGCTGATAAAATCAGTCGCTAATGCAGGCGGATCTTAGTACTCAAATCCGCTCAACAGCCAGGTATATTGTAACGTCAATCTTGCCATTATTTTAGCAACACTAGAAAAACAAGAATGTAACATCATGATTTATATTATGATTTATATTATGATTTAGCGACAATCCGTCCATTTTCTGCTAAACTCGCCTTCATTCGGTCATAGGAGGCACGCATTAATCGCCTCAGCCTTGACCACAGATAGACTCAGCAACACCTCATAAATAGACAGTTATTTATGCTCAGGAACAGGCTATTTAATCTGCTGTTCTTGGTCTGTAGACCATAAAACGATACACACTCGCGCCTACTCGTCCTTTAAATTTTTTATCGGATTGACACTGATCTGTCCTCGACATCAAGCGCTTAACATCCAGCATTAGCAGGTACTTAATAACAAGATGGGTTACTTCTCATTGGACATTGTGCCCAATGAAACGCCCGCACTAAGACAGTTTGTAAGGAATTTTCATGCACATGACCTATATGATTGGCGAGCTAGAATCATTTTTAATTGCCATTTTCGTGCTGTTTATCGGCCACTCTATCAATCGCCATGTACGTGTTTTCAGGCAATATAATATCCCCGAACCCATAGTGGGTGGCCTTGTTGTCGCCGCGGGAGTCACATTTCTTCACTTTCAAAATATCAGTCTCGACTTCAGCCTATCACTGCAAAATACCTTAATGCTGATGTTTTTTAGCACAATCGGCCTCTCGGCAAACTACAAACTATTGCTCAGCGGTGGTAAAAAAGTCTTCATCTTTTTAGGTGTGGCCTCAGTGTATATTGTGATTCAAAATGCCGTCGGCGTCAGTTTAGCCAGTCTATTGGGGCTCGATCCCATCATGGGACTTATCGCAGGATCAATTACCCTGTCGGGCGGGCATGGTACCGGCGTCGCTTGGTCACAAACCTTTGCTGAGCGCTACGGTATCAACACCTTAGAGTTTGCTATGGCTGCGGCAACCTTTGGTTTGATCATGGGTGGGATCATCGGTGGCCCCGTCGCGCAGCGATTAATCGGTAAGCATAATCTTGTTTCTCGCTATGGGGTTGGCCGCAAGCATCACAGTGAACATCCACATTTAGTCACTTATGATCACTTAGAAGAAGACCAAGTCACCGCCAAAACCATATTAGAAACTCTGTTTGTGCTGTTGTTGTGTGTTGCAGGATCAAAATGGCTCACGCTGTGGATCAGCCAATCGGGTATTGCATGGCTAAAGATGCCCGACTTTGTATATGCTCTTTTTCTTGGCGTGCTCATCGCTAATCTCACAGAACTCACCCGCGGTTACAAACCCCATACCGAAAGCATCGATGTGATAGGGACTGTCGCGCTGTCTCTCTTCCTCTCAATGGCCTTAATGACTTTAAAGTTATGGGAAATTTTTGATTTAGCGATCCCGCTACTGGTGATATTACTGGTACAAACCGCAGTGTTGGCCATTTTTGCCTATTTCGTGACGTTCAAAGTCATGGGCAGTAATTACGATGCTGCGGTGATCACCGGTGGCCACTGCGGCTTTGGTATGGGGGCAACCCCAACAGCGGTAATGAATATGGGCGCGCTAGTCTCACGCACAGGACCATCACCCCAAGCCTTTATGGTAGTACCTATCGTCGGTGCCTTCTTCATCGACATAGTTAACTTAATTGTCTTACAGGGCTATCTGAGCTTTATGAAGTAGTTGTTTATAACTCAATCACTTAAAAAATAGGGCGCCGACTTTGGCGCCCTATTTCATGGTTCAAAATAGTTAAGACTAGAATTCACGCATTAAGCGTTCAGGCCGAGGCAGGTAATAATCATCATAATCAAGGGAGAAAACGACTGAACTTGAACGGCCAACAATCTCATCACGGGGCACGAAGCCAATAACCCGAGAGTCAGCGCTGTTATCACGATTATCACCCAGGGCTAAATAATGCGCATCTGGCACTGTGACAGGTCCAAAATTGGCAAGCCTTGAGGGTACAGGGTTAAGGCGAATACTGTGGACCATACCAAGTAAATTTTCCTGCATTTCTGTCACATCAGCGGGAGCATAAGCACTCAATGCTTGGGATGTGTAGCTGAGCAGTTCGCCGTTTAAATACAAGCGATTATCCTGCATCATCACAGTATCGCCTGGCACAGCTATTACCCGCTTAATCAGCTTTTTATCGGCCTTTTTCGAGTCAAATACCACGATATCGCCGCGAACAGGATCTGCCAGTTTAACTAATGCGATATGCGTAAATGGCACCCTAAGATCATAAGCCATCTTATTAACAAGAATGCGATCCCCCTCGACGATAGTCGGCAGCATAGAACCCGATGGCACAGTATTCCAATCTGCCACAGCGCTCCTGAACACTAACATTAAGCTGATAAACAGAAAAAAGGAGCGATTATCCTTAAGCAGTTTTGTTATTCCTTTGAACATAATATTCCCTCTATGGCATATATAAGCTAGTCGCTGTTCTCAGTTAGATAGACCCATTGCGTTGCACTAAGTTCTGTTGCTACCTGCTTAAGCACAGATCAATTTGTAAGCCGATGTAAAAAGCATATTCAATTCAAGTGCAGCAGAATCAACCCCATAACAAAAAAGCACTGAGCTTATGTCGCATCAGTGCTTTTAATGTTAGCTCAGCTTGTTGTCTTAATAAGCTTTATGTTTTAGCCCATCAACAGAGTTCACAAACCGCCCTAGCTTCCAGCCTTTAATAGCTCAGAGCAAGATTGGCTGAGCAATTGTCGACAACGCCAAACCCCTAGTAAGGCGACGATTAAGGCTCCAGAAACAGGGGCAATACCCCACCAAGGCCAGTGCATGTATACATTAAGTTCAAATACTTGCGTCTTAAGTAGATATAACGCAAATTCGGCCACAATTACGGCTAACACACCCGCAATACCGCCAAGTAAGGCGAACTCTAAACCCGTTGCACTGCGCAATAACCATCCTGAAGCACCAAAGGTACGTAACACCGCCAGTTCACGTTGCCGAGTTGCCATGCCAGCCTCAGTCTGTGCAATCAAGACTAAGGCACTGGCTAATAACACTAAGGCCAGCACTAAAGACAACGACAGCGACACTTGCTCAATTATCTGCCGCAACTGCCCCACCATAGCGCCAACATCTATGATAGATATCGTCGGAAATTGCTGAATAAGCGCAAGGATCACTGCATCCTTAGGCGTACCATCGGCACTCAGCGCTTGGCCGTTTGTTGCGGGGTCATTTGTTGACTGGTCATTTAAATAAAAACTCGCCATCGAAGTATAAGCAAAAGGCGCGAGCGCTTCTTGAGTGAAAATCATAAAGAAGTTCGGTTGCAGCGTTTCCCAGTGTACGGCACGAATACTGGCAACTTTAACTGTGAGCTCTTGATTATCAATCACGTAAGTCAGCTTATCGCCAATACCAATACCTAGACGCTCCGCCACGCCGGACTCCACCGATACTTCATCAGCGGCTTGATTAAAATGCCCCTCTAACAGTTCGTTGTTAGCAGGCAGTGTATTGCGCCACGTTAGGTTTAACTCGCGCGAAATGCCCACTCTTCCCTTTTCACCCGCTTCGGACTGTTCATTCGAAATCAGCGGTTCACCGTTAATTTGGGTTAACCGGCCACGGATCACCGGATAAATGTCCGTCGCCACTATTCCCTTAGCCGTCATGAAATCATTCAAGGGCTTTGCATCATCAGGCGCAATATTGACAAGGAAATAATTAGGCGCATTTTCGGGCAACTGTTTTTGCCATTCGTTAAGTAAATCTTGTCTTAGCGCTAAAATCGTCAATAACAGTACCAGTGCGGCGCTAAAACCAACCAATTGCACCGCATTTTGCCGCGCACGACGCCTTAGCCCCGCCAGCGCTAATTGCAAAGGATTGGTAGTCTTCATACCAACACTGTGTCCTGCTCGTATCATCACAAATCCAAGCAGACTTAATAGCATAGCCAGCAATAGCACAGCCGCGACCACAGTCAGAGTCAAAGTCCAACTTTGGGAATACAAATAGCCCAGTAGCGCCATAGCCCCTAGACTCAGTAGCAAATGCAGCCACATACCAAGCTGTAAGCCTTCTAACTGACGCTGCAACACCCGCAGTGGCGGAATAGCCAGTAAACGCATCAATGGATAAGCCGAAAACATAAAGGCGCTGATGAGCCCAGTGCTGATACCGAGTAATAATGGCCGTGTGAGTGGCGGTGAATAGGCCGCAATTTCGGGTGGCAAGAGATAACTGATCCCAAAATCGAGTAACCCTCCCCCAATAAGGCCTAGACCAATTCCCAGTAGCGTTACCAACAATAAATGAGTACCAAACAACAGGCGAATTTGCTTTGCCGAGGCGCCAAAGGTTTTCAGCATGGCCACCACATCGTAATGACGCTGACAATAACGCTGGGCGGCAATACCTATCGCCGCGCAGGCCAATGCAATGCCCATCAAACTTGCCAGCAGTAAGAAGCGCTCCGCTCGCTTAACGGCTCCCGCAATAGGTGAGTCACCGGATTGCACATCGACCCAGCGCTGGGTGCTATTCAAAAGTGGTTTAACACTTTGTTCAAAGGCCGTAAGCGAGGCTTCATCGCCAGCAAATTGATACAGATAAGTCACGCGGCTGCCTGGTTGAATAACACCTGTTTTGGCGACATCTTCCATGCGCATCAATACCACAGGCGATGAAGCAAAAGGATTAAAACCTGCGTCGGGTAAGCGGCTGATCTCATTGCTGAGCACAAATTCGCTGTTACCTAGTTCGATGGATTTGGGATAACCCAAAAGTCCGCCTAAGCGAGTCTCAAACCAAATTTGATCCGCTTGAGGTAACGCCTTGGTTTTACCGCTGGTGAGTTCAATATCGCCCTTAAGCGGGTAACCCGACTCTACGGCGCGTACTGTGACTAACTGAAACTTATCTCCCGAATAGACCATGGAATTAAATTGCATGTTAGTCACATGCTTAAGCCCAAGCGCTTCGGCTTTGGATAAAATCGCCGCATCAATTTTAACCGGCGAATCGATAATACGGTCAGCAGCAATAAACTGTGACGCTTGACCACTAATTGCCACTTGCAGACGTTCACTCACCCGCGCTAAGCCACTCACAGACAAAACCGCGAGTGTAATAGCGAGGATAATCAATAACAATTGTCCTTGCTGTAACTCGCGTTTAAACAGGCGCCATGCCAGACTTAACTCCATTATTAAGCCTCCTTAACATCAGCTAGCAGTTCTGTTTGAGTGATATCTTCCTGTAAATGGCCGTTATCCATCACCAGTTGACGCTCACACCGCTTGGCCAGCAGCAGATCATGGGTAACAAGGACTAAGGTTGTATGGCTTTCTTGATTAAGCTCAAACAACATATCGGCAATCTTATGGCCGTTGACGCTGTCTAAATTGCCAGTTGGTTCATCGGCAAACAAAACTGTAGGCTCACAGATAAAAGCGCGGGCAATCGCCACCCTTTGCTGTTCACCACCCGAAAGCTGTTTGGGTAAATGGGTCAAGCGATGGGATAAACCAACACGCACCAACATGGCCTGCGCTTTTTCCTTGGCATTACTCACGCCCGCAAGCTCGGCGGGTAACATGACGTTCTCGAGCGCAGTTAAGGTATCAACTAACATAAAGGATTGAAAAATAAAGCTGACCTTCTGTTTACGCAGTGCCGCTTTTTGCTCTTCATTCAGTGGTGATAATGCCACACCATCGAGCCAAATCTCCCCCGACGTAGGCGTATCAAGCGCCGCAAGCAATCCCAATAAGGTGGATTTGCCCGAACCTGATGGGCCGAGAATGGCCACACTCTCACCTTGCTTGACATCTAAGTTAATGCCCTTGAGGATAGTGAGCGTTCCTTCCTGAGTAATCACTGATTTTTCGAGGTTAACAACATTAATGGCACTGTTTTTTAAGATGACGTTAGACATAGGATCCTTCTTATATAAATCGTTCTGGTATCAATCGCTAAGATTAAAATCAATGGCGAAGACCCTAGGGGCATTCATCCTACTGAGTGTACTCATGGTCACGCCCGCTCACGCGGCAAAGATATTGATCCTCGGCGATAGCTTAGGCGCTAGCTACGGCATGGCAGAACAGTCAGGCTGGGTAGCACTACTGCAAAAAAATCTGCCCGAACATCAGTTTACCAATGGCTCAATGAGCGGCGAAACCACAGCGGGCGGCCTACGCCGATTACCCGCCTTGCTCGATTCTGTTGCTCCCGACCTTGTGGTCGTTGAACTGGGAGGTAATGATGGTTTACGTGGATTCCCCCCAACGCAACTCGAAAATAATCTAATCCAAATCATTACCCTAGCCAAAGATAGCGGCGCAAAAGTGCTGCTGACCGAGATCATGGTACCGCCTAACTATGGCCCTCGCTATACCCAAAAGTTCACCCAAGTGTATCAAGACATATCTAAAACCCAAGATATAGTGTTGATCCCCTTCTTTATGCAGGATATCGCGCCCCATCCAGAATTAATGCAAAGGGATGGCATTCATCCCAACGAAAAGGCGCAAGCTCAGATTGCGGCTTGGATGCAACCATGGATAGAAAATGCGTTAACCCAATAAAATAGCTGCTATTTTAAGCTAACGAACCGCTTACTTAGCTAAACTCATGTTCAACGGATAAAAACGTGTTCTAACGCAAGATTCACCCTATAGATAAACAGTAAAATTCGTGTTAGCAAATGGTTAACTCAAACAAGGAGTCAATATGTCCCTTAGCCATCAGCAAAAAGTGTACATACCCAAGGAAGCCCGTACAAATCAATACATCACAGCCGAAATCAAGGTGACGGATGAACTACTCAATCAATATCCCGATTATCAAAGCTGTTATCAAACGTTAAGCCGTTTGATATTTAATTTGGCAGAACAACACGATCTCCGTAATGTTCACGTGATCACTAACGATAAACTGCCAGTAGTGCGTTACCATACCGAAGCATATTGCTTCCAAACCACTGAACAAATTCTATTTTTTTATAACCCAGCCTACCACGAAGCCCAAAACTTATTCTCGCAAGAAAACTATCGCGCCCGTAAACTGCGCATTGTGTTTCTCGCCACAGGTGACGATATTCGCAGTAATTCCGCCAGTTTCCATATCAAGGTGCGTGAGTTACTCACTGAATTAATGCCCTTAATGCCAATAAGCGATCTTAAGGTTAAGGTCCGCGACCATCAGCATTTATCCTATGATCTGTTCGCAAAAGCTAAGGGCTATAAAGAAACCTATGGTTATAAACTGCGCGCCATCGGCCCAAGATATAAAGCCAGAAAATGTGAGTTACCAGAAAACGTTAGCTCTCTTACCTATGTGACGGTGAGCTTGCCGCTGAGTCGCAAACTCAAACAGGGTTTATTACCTGACTCAGCCACTGACTTTACGCCTTTATATCAGCATCTTGAAGACTGCTTCCTCAAAGCGGCAGCTAATAGACAACTGACACGCCTTGCTATGATAGCGAACGGCTTAACACCACTTGTGCGTAACAGTAAGTTTGAAAAGCTTGACAGCAAAGCCGAAGTACAAATGATAGGGTTCGATCCTAATGCGACTGAACAACAAGTTATCCGTCGTTGGGATGCCGATAACTTAGTCGAAGCCGCGCACTTTACCATAGTGGCAGGTACTAAGGACTGTGACGATTCGGGTTTCGGTCGCTTTATGAACAATGTTGAAACGGCTCTGAAGGCCTTCGCAGCCGACATAGGTGTCGATCCGGAGCGTGAAGATCTCATCGTACGTTTCCATCAACATATCAGCTATCAAATCTAACCCACTTCGGTATTAGCCGCGAAAACTCAGCAAATAAAAAACGCCTGCAAATGCAGGCGTTTTTACTTTTATTCACCAATAAACAGAATTACATAGGACGATTTTTTTCTATGAGGCGATTAAAAATAGCGTTCACAGACAAAGAGGCACCGTGGGCAATTTTATCGGCAAGTTTCTTTCTCACCTGATAACGTATCTTGTACACAGTACGCTCTGTGGCGAGTGACATTATCACATCATCGCTGGTCGAAATCGCATCAACTAAACCTAATTCAATAGCTTGCTGACCGTACCAATGCTCGCCAGTAGCGACTTTCACTAAATCCAACTCAGGGCGATACTTACCAACAAACGCTTTAAATAAGACGTGGGTTTCTTCGAGTTCTTCTTGAAACTTCTGTCTTCCCTCATCGGAGTTTTCACCAAATACTGTCAAGGTGCGCTTAAAATTACCGGCCGTGTGTTGCTCATAATCAATTTCATGCTTTTTCAGCAGGCGATTAAAGTTAGGCAGTTGAGCAACAACACCAATAGAACCGACAATGGCAAAAGGTGCAGCATAAATTTTATTCGCTACACAGGCCATCATATAGCCACCACTGGCGGCGACTTTATCAACACAGACAGTCAATGGAATATCAGCTTGGCGTAAGCGATCTAACTGGCTGGAGGCTAAACCATAACCATGCACCATACCACCGCCACTCTCTACATTGACAACCACTTCATCGCCTTTTTCTGCGATAGCGATAATTGCACTGATTTCTTCACGCAGTGATGCGACCTCAGCGGCATCGATACTGCCCTTAAAATCAATCACGAACACTTTGCCCGTGCAGGCTTCATCTGCGGCCTTGTCTTTTGCCTTTTCGTCAGCTTTTAATTGCTTTTCATAGGCTTTGAATTGTTTCTTTGACAGAAGTTCTTCTTTTAAGCCATGCTTAAGTTCTTCTAACTCTTCAGACAAGTTAGTGATCCTCAGCTCGCCCTTATCTGACTTGTGTTTTACAGTGGAAGCCAACACCACAATAATAACGGCAACGATTGCGACCACTATTGTGACGGCTTTCGCCAAAAACATTCCATACTCGTATAAAAATTCCAAAGTGTTCTCCGTTAGGGCGTTACATCATTCAGTCAATTGCGCGCTATTCTAACAGCCTAAAGGCCCATAAAAAAACCCAGCAAAGGCTGGGTTTTTCCGATTAAGGCAAGATTAGTTAGGACAAGTCGCAATGACCTCACTGTTTGTCACTAAAATCGTCGCATCGCCCTTACCTGCAGTAGCTGCATAGGTTGCCACTTGAGTCTGCATTTCAACCGTGGCAGCCGCGGCCATACCATCCGTTGATTCCTTTTCTTTAGGATCAACAATCGAACTGTGGTGACCTTTAGCGAAGCGTACAACGCCATGACCTTTGCTCGTGCTATCGGCACAAGGTAGCCCGATGGCAGCGATCAGCGGCTCAGTGCCCGATAATGGGAAGTTATCGACGCGATTAGGCAGCACTTGGTCTGCTAAGTTACCGTTACCATCACCCGCCACTTCAATTAAGTGCACAGGTAAGCCAGTCGCTTTTAACATAGCAGCATGGTTAACAGGATCTGCAGAATCTACCGCTGTTTGAACCGCAAAGGCAAACGTCGGAATAAATTGGGCATACACCCCCTGCACCAGTGCCGCATATTCAGGGCTACCAGGCTCATAACCTGCTGTATTAGCCGCATCGACCTGTGCTTGGAAAGTTGCAGATGCCGTAATATTACTAAACAGCACTGGGCCAAAGGTTGCAGAACCTGCGAATGATCCTGCTAATCCACCTGCTGGCGCAACTAAGGATACAGCATTGATAGCATAAGCATTTGGCAAGGCATCGCCGGTTGCTGGATTCTTCATACCTGTGCTGGCATAGGTCGCAAAATCAGTGCCCACAATGGCGCCTAAACTCAGACCTTGAGCACTGATTTTAGTCACATCAAATACTTGCGGCTGACCTGCTTGTGCTAAGCCCTGTGCTAAGCCCGTAAGAGCAAGACGCACCCCTAAATGGTCCATCGTCGCTTGACGGAAGTTATCTCGCACCGACAAAGTGCTAGAAATATTCACAAACACCAACGGGTTACCATTTTTAAAGGCATCCGGTTTACCGACAACTGCACCGAAGGCAGGATCTGTCGCAGAGACTTCATAAATCCCATCACCGTTAGCATCGAATGAACGCGCACCGTGAAGTGGCATATCAATAGCAACAGTTGCAACCCCCATTGCCGCATACGTGCCGGCATAGGCCAATGACATTTCTTTACCGCCACCTAAACCGTGAAGGGCAATTGTTGTTGGCCAACCAGATGTAGGAGGAATAAACTCACGACCTTGCTGTTGATAAAAAGCGGCCAATTTCGTTGCATTGGGCATAGAAATCAGTACAGATACTGTTTCATAACCTTTGATTGCTGGAATAGGATTGAATTTAGTCAGATGTTTGGTTTTATCAACTGCCGTACCATCGTCTAAAACCCATGTTTTACCCGCCATTAACGAGGGATTGGCTAAAGCATCAGCAGGGTTAGCAATACCATTAGCCACCGCTTGCATACCAAAATTATTCTGGCTGAGTGTGCCCGCTTGCAGTGCTAGTAGCACAGATACAGGGCTATCACCTTGTGCTTTCCAATGACCATTAATTAATGGTTTACCTTCAGCGGATAAACAACCAACTGAAGAACAATCACCGTAAATAGGCAGTTTAATTTTTGCCGTATACACATCAGCCAAGTTTGCGGCAACATAGGCAGCTCCAGCAGCTGGTGTTAAGCCCGCCACTTGAGCCACAGTCAATCCAGTCGGTGTTGGCATCTGGGCAAAGCTTGGTGCATAGGGAACTCCCTTCGCCATCAGCAATTTGGTGGTTTCATAGACGTTAGCAACAGACTGAGTTGTAAATAAGCCAGAGTAACTGATGGTTAAAGGATCGACCTTATGGGCCGCAGCAATCCCTTTCTCATAACTGTTCACTAAGGTTTGCAGCATCAATTGGTCTGGCGTTTCTAAAGGTAACGTATTGATATCCAGCTTCAACAAACCATAGGTCGTTGAAGGAGCGATACTACGACCTTCAGAATCTTGAATAAGATTCGTTGTCGCATAAATATAAGATTGCCCAGCTTTGAGTGGCTTAAGCGGAATTATTACCACTTTTTTGCCCGAAGCGGTTGATATAAAGTCAACGCCAAACTGCAACTCAGCGCCCACTTTACAGGCTGAAACTGACGGTTTAGCCTTACATTCGGGATCAGACGATAATGCGCCGCCTACTGTAGCTTCAAACATTCTGACAGCACCCGGTTGTGCAACCGATGCCGCCATTAAGGTCAGCGGTGTACCGTCATGTTTTTTCGCCAAATCGATATCAATAGAAATCGGTGATGTCGTCGACCACCCATCTAACGCCCCAAGCGCTATTTGTGGATCAACATAATTGCCCGAACTTTCACCCGGAATTGATAATGTGCCATCTTTGGTGCCACTGAACAGCAAATCATTCGGTAATGGAACTTTTGAATTAGCAGGGTCGAACACCATGTGCGATTCAGGGATGAGCACTTCTGTCTTATCCTTGAGTTCATTAAAACTGTCCTCACCACATCCTGTGAGGCCCAGTGCAGATGCAATCGCAACACCCAAAATGAGTCTTTTCATCTTTTTTCCCCAAATCTTGTTGTAATAGTTTTGTTTTCCCCAAGAAATTAGTCACAATAGCTTTTAGATCTGTGACCAATAGGGCTTATGTTAGCCCCTAACTCATTTCAAGTTAACGTAAAAATATTGAGTTAGCCACAAGTTTGTCACAAAGATTTTAGCTATTGATAACAAAGTTTCATTCATTTGTTTGAAACATGCGTTTATCACTTCGGCGACTCTAGAAGTGGCGGGCATTCTCGCCAAGAGGAAAAAGAGACTCATGTTGGAATATCAAGCAGCAAAAGATTTACTCAAGGGCAAGACGATTTTAGTCACAGGCGCTGGTGCTGGCATAGGCCGTACCGCCGCCATTGAGTTTGCAAAACACGGCGCCACTGTGATTTTACTTGGTAAAACAGTGAAAAAATTGGAAGCAGTTTACGACGTAATAGAACAAGCCGGTTATCCCAAACCTGCCATAGTGCCATTGGATCTTAAGGGCGCAACGGAACAAAATTATCGCGATATGGCCGATACCATAGCCGAGCAATTCGATCATTTAGACGGCTTATTACATAACGCTAGCTTACTCGGTGCCTTAGGTCCGTTTGAACACATAGATATTCCATCACTCGAAGACGTGCTCAAAGTGAACGTCACGGCCCAAGTCATGCTAACTAAAGCATTACTACCTGTGATGCGCCAAGCACCCAGTGCATCGATTATCTTTACGTCGAGCAGTGTGGGTCGTCAAGGCCGAGCCTATTGGGGACCTTATGCTTTCTCTAAGTTTGCCACCGAAGGCATGATGCAAGTTCTCGCCCATGAATGCGATGGCACCTCAGTTCGAGTTAACAGCATCAATCCAGGAGCTACCCGCACTGAGATGCGCGCTAAAGCCTACCCTGCAGAGAATCCACTGGATCTCAAAACCGCTGAAGAGATCATGCCGACCTATCTATATTTGATGGGTCAAGATTCTAGTGCCGTCAACGGACAGCAGTTTAACGCACAGTAATCGAATCGCTTATTGAGTTTCTGTCGGTATGATTCGGCAATATTAAAGGGCCTATTTATGGCTCTTTATTATTTTAGATATTCTCAAAATGAAACCCAGAACTTTGTCGATGACATTAAGTACGACAAAGATAGCGCACCGCCAATCTTAGCTTAACTGAATTTTTGCAAAATAAATCATCGTTTTAGCTTTGGCGACTCTGTTTGATTCATCAAGCGAATTTTGCGTATCCAGCTGTGAGTCAGCTAACTCATGGCTGGAGTAATAACTTACCCACAACTCATTTCCATCAATAACAACGCCCGCATAACTAGTATCGCCCTTCGATGGCAGTGTCAGTAGTTCTTGAACCACGCCAGTATCTGGATGAATTTCAACTAAAGCCGTGCGAACTTGCTCATCGTATAAACGCACTACAGCCAACAAACGGGATTGATACATTAACATCACTGGCCCACCAATGCGCTTATCGAGTTCTTGCCATTGCCAATCAGTGAATGGCATTTGACTGCGGCCGAGTAAACCGACAAATTCTGGGCCCCATACGGGATCGCGCCTCAATAGACAAAAGCCGTTTTCTTGATGAAAAACAATGGCAGTTTCGTTGACATAACCTTGATTATTAAACACCTTTAACCAAGTCTCAAACTGCACCCCATCATCACTTTTATACAAGCGAGTATCGCCATCGGGCCCAGCGCGATAACCCACGCCATAGAGTGCATTTTGATGCTCGGTTAAGCGCCATAACCAATAGCCTTTATCAGCGACTTTTAACGCATCCGACCACGCTAGCCCATTGGCTGAGCGCCAAAGATGTGATTGTAAGCCGGACTTATCGTGTAAAGTCCCGCCGCCGAGTAAGAGTAATTCCCCTTGATACTCAATCAGTTTGCCATCGCGTAAATCCGCCTCATCCGAACGGATCAGCGCCACGCTCTGCCAAGTGTCGCCTAAATCCGCTGAGCGTAGAATTCGTAGCGCACCATCGGGTGACACATGGGCAGTCCCTTCACGGAAAACGCAAAACAGTGCCCCCTGAAACGTGATTAAATCGGTAAACGCATTATGGGCAGCGTGTTCCCAAATCCGTTTCACTGAAATTAGCTTCATCCATTCACTCCTCAATCCAACTGAGACTTGTTATAACATAGCTGCAAATAACAGAAAGCAAAAAGGCCGCTTAGCGGCCTTTTTCATTGGGATAAAACAACTTAGCTGCGCTGACGCGATGGCTTAGGTTTTCCCGATCCGGTTACTTTATGCTTACGTACGGCGCGGCGAATTTTAGCACTCTTCACCTGAGCACGGGCTACGCTGTGTTTATCAGCGGCGAGCATAGTACGAGTTTCGGGCTCAAGACCTGCCAGCTTACGCAAGTAGTTAACTTGCTCTACGGGCAATTCAACCCAGCCACCACGAGGCAGTGATTTTGGCAGTTCGACCATACCATAACGAATACGGATCAAACGGCTCACTTGCACTTCTTGGGATTCCCACAAACGGCGCACTTCACGGTTGCGACCTTCGCGTAAACACACATGCCACCACTGGTTCATGCCTTCGCCGCCCGCTGGTTTGATGCTATCAAACTGCGCAGGGCCGTCTTCTAACATGACGCCAGTACGTAAACGTTGCACTGTCGCCTCAGGGATTTCACCAAAGGTACGCACTGCGTATTCGCGGTCGACTTCGTTCGATGGATGCATTAAACGGTTCGCCAACTCACCATCTGACGTAAACAACAATAAGCCTGAGGTGTTAATGTCTAAACGACCAACCGCTACCCAGCGTGAATCACGCACTTTAGGTAAGCGATCGAATACCGTTGGACGGCCTTCAGGATCTTTACGACTACAAATTTCGCCTTCAGGTTTATGATATGCCAGCACACGGCAAATCACATCTTCGGCAGACTTTAACGAAATGGCTCTGCCATCGATACGCACTTTAGCATCAGCTTCAATACGATCCCCAAGGCTAGCAATTTCACCATCAATACTAACTCGGCCTGCAGCAATCCATGCCTCCATCTCACGACGGGAGCCATGGCCTGCACGGGCCAAGACTTTCTGCAATTTTTCACTCATTTAGTATTTTGCTCTTCTGACTGTTCTGGCGTTGATTTCAAACCTGAAAAAACCGCCTGCAATGACTCAGTATCCGACAACGGCGGTAAATCCGCTAAGGTATCTAAGCCAAAATATGCTAAAAATTCTAAGGTAGTGGCATATAACGCGGGTCGCCCCGGTACTTCTTTATGGCCAACTACTTTAATCCAATGTCTATCTGACAAACTTTTTATGATGTGACTACTAATGGCCACACCGCGCACCTGCTCAATATCGCCGCGAGTCACAGGTTGACGATAAGCAATCACCGCCAAGGTTTCTAATGTCGCACGCGAATATTTAGGCGCCTTTTCTTGCCACAGAGGCTGCAAAAAAGGACTCAAGACTTCTAAGGTCTGGAAGCGATAACCTCCAGCGACTTTCACAAGTTGCACACCTCTGTCTTGATAATCCTGCTGCAGCTCATCCAATGCAGCTTTTATTTTGTCTCTAGAAACCGTGAAATCCACCAATACAGTGTCTTTCAACATTTTCGCCGACAAGGGTTTCCCCAATACAAACAAACTCGCTTCAATAAGCTGTTTTAATTGAGTCGGATTTATCTGCATCAATTAATAGGCCTTAACGTAAATAGTTGAAAACGGCTCTGTTTGGTACAATTCGACCAATAATTCTTTGACTAATTCCATCAAAGCTAAGAAGGTGACTACCACGCCGGCACGGCCTTCTTCTAGGGTAAATAAACGTTCAAATGCCGTAAAATCTTCCGAGTTCAGCATGGCTAAAATCTGGCTCATGCGCTCACGGGTCGATAACTGTTCACGCTTAACGTGATGATCTTCATAGGCATCGATACGTTTGAGTACATCACCAAAGGCGCGGGCAATTTCAAACAACGAAACTTCTGGCGGGATCATTAACGGCTTAATGTCGGGTGCTGCCACTGCTTTGGCTTGAAATACATCCCGCTCGAGCCGCGGTAAATCATCGAGTTTTTGCGACGCTTCTTTAATCACTTCATAGGCTTTAAGCTGCCGAATAAGCTGTGCCCGTGGATCTTCCTCAACCTCATCTTCGGCCACCATACGCGGCAGCAGCAAACGGGATTTAATCTCGGCAAGCGTTGCCGCCATCACTAAATAATCAGCGGCAAGTTCGATTCGAGCCTGAGTCAGCAACGTAATATATTCTAAATACTGCGCGGTGATTTGCTGAATGGGTAAATCGACAACGTCTAATTTTTGCTTACGGATCAAATATAAAAGTAAATCCAATGGCCCTTCAAAGGACTCGAGGAACACTTCCAATGCCTCAGGCGGAATAAACAAATCCAGCGGCATTTCGGTCATTGCCTGACCACGAATAACGGCTAAGGGTAAACTTTGTTGCGTGCCCTGCATCCGCTATCTTGCTCCGTTAACACTGCGCTATCCAACCTAGGCTAACGCCAAACGCGCGATTATACCTGTAAATCTACGGCGATAAAACTGCCAAATGTTGACTACCACTATCCGAATCACTTACCCGCATCCATTAGCGATAAATCTAATGCGGCAAATTTAGAGGAACGGCGTGATATCACCCGCGCCTTCACGTAAAATCTCGGCGCCATCTTCAGACATATCAATCACAGTCGTTGGCTTTTCGCCTAAATAACCACCGTGGATAATCACATCCACTTGATGCTCGAGCAAATCACGAATTTGTTCAGGATCAGACTCGGCAAATTCTGCATTCGGCATCACTAAACTGGTCGACATCAGCGGCGCATCTAAGGCTTCAAGTAACGCCAGTGCGATCACATTGTCGGGCACACGAATACCTATGGTCTTTTTCTTGTCATTTTGTAAGCGACGCGGTACTTCTTTAGTCGCTTTGAAAATGAACGTATAAGGCCCAGGCGTGCAGCTTTTTAGGATGCGATACGCCTGATTATCCACTTTAGCGTAGGTCGCAAGCTCGGATAAATCACGGCACATCAAGGAAAAGTTATGATCGTTCTCAATTTGACGAATTCTCGCCATCCGCGTCATCGCGTCTTTCTCACCAATCAGGCAGCCTAAGGCATAGCCCGAATCGGTGGGATAAACAATTACACCGCCGCTTTTCAATACGGCAACCGCCTGACTTATAAGCCGCGTTTGCGGATTTACTTCATGTACATAAAAAAACTGACTCATGGTCGTTCCATCCAAGATTCCGATTGCCAGACCCAATCAATACCTTGGGGCTGATACAGATTTTTACCTAATTCTATCCAATTGCTCGGAAAGTGAAAATCACTCCCTATCGATGCAAGCAACTGGTTTTGGACACTCAGCGCCACAAGATTGGCCCTGTCGTCTAATGTTTGCTGGCCAAGCACCACTTCCATGGCATCTCCACCCGCTTCTTTAAATTCACGCACTAAGCGCTTAAGCCACTTAGCCGATAACTTATAACCACTGGGATGCGCCAACACGGCTAATCCACCTGCGTTATGGATGATATCAATGGCACTGGCCATATCACCCCAATTATTAGGCACATAACCGGTTTTACCGCGGGCAAGGTAGCGTTTAAAGACGCTGGGCATATCCACAGCATGACCATTTTCAGCCATCCAGCGAGCGTAATGTCCACGGCTCAATGCCGCATCACCCGCCAACGCCTTAGCACCTTCGTAGGCACCTTCAATGCCAGCTTTAGCTAATCTATGACCAATTTCTTGAGCACGTAATTCACGTAATTCACGCTGGTTTTCTAAAAATGCTAATAACGCTGGATTATCAGCATCGAAGTTAAGCGCCACTATGTGGATATCGTAACTGTTCCAGCGAGTAGAGATTTCCACGCCAGAAATCAATTTCAATGGAGTAGCTTGTGCCTGATTAAAGGCACGGGCTTCAGGTAAACCAGCCACTGTGTCGTGATCGGTAATGGCAAATAACTGCACCCCCTTTTCAAGGGCTCTTGCCACCAATTCAGACGGCGTTAACTGACCATCGGACGCGGTCGTGTGGCTATGTAGATCAGCCAATATGCTTTGAGTATTCATGGCGCTATTGTACGCGAACTTGTTAACAAATGCGCTGCTATCTCGTATTTTGTGGCTGAGTAACATCAATTTTATGCATCATTGCAGCGAATAAATCGCAGGAAGTGAAAAATATTCAATTGACATTCAGCTCCAGCTAAGGTTTTCTATACACCAATTACTGAATTAGCGAGACCCTTTTGAATGACACACATTAACGCTTCATTAAACATCATTTGGTGGTGGCACTTCCCAACGTAGCGGGTGGTGTGAAGCTCTGTGCTCATTTGAAAGTGACCAGAATCAACAAGAAGCCCGCAGAAATGCGGGCTTTTTTGTTAGGTGCGAAAAATGTCGGCAGACTCGGGTAAAAAAATTAAGAAAGCGAGATAACTCATGATGTTAAAGACATTTTATAAGGTAGCTGGAATATGAACATGCCCAAACAGACATTCGCACGCTCAAGCACACTCAAGGCGGCATTAACCTACCACAGCGATCCACTACGCTTATATCAGCACATCACCCAAGATGCGCCCCATACTATGTTGCTCGAATCGGCCGAAATCGACAGTAAAGATCACTTAAAAAGCATGGTAATGACCCATGCCGCCATGATGATCCGCTGTGACGGTTATCAGCTGACCTTCACCGCACTGACCGACAATGGCGCGAGCTTACTTGCTCCCATCGCGCTCTTTTTCAGTACTGCTGTCAATGTGGCCGGAGATAACTTGACCTTAGTGGTGACGCTGCAAAAAGACACTCAGCTGCAGGATGAAGATGCGCGCTTAAAATCGACCTCGCCACTCGATGGTCTGCGGATGTTTATCCAGCAGATTGATTGTGGCGCCCATACTGACAGCCAGACTAAACCCGCCTTTGAGGATCTGTTTTTAGGTGGCGTGCTGGCATACGACTTGATTGATACCGTCGAACCGCTGCCAGCCGTACCGAACCGCGATAACGATTGCCCTGATTACTTATTTTACCTCGCTGAAACCTTAATCCTTATTGACCATAAACTGAAACAAGCTGACATCATTACCCATAATTTTAGTGGCGATTCCGACCAGTATGCCGCCATTACCGCAGCGCTAAGCGAGCGAGTTCAGCAGTTAAGCACACAATGTAAAACTCTGGGTAATTCACCTGCCGATATACCGACACTGGTCGCCATCGACGCAACTGAGCAAGTCAATATTTCCGATGAGGTGTTTAAACAAACCATTATCGATTTGAAAGAACACATTATTGCGGGCGATATTTTCCAAGTGGTGCCATCCCGTAGCTTTAGTTTGCCTTGCCCGAATACTTTAGGGGCTTATCGTGCCCTGCGTCTGACTAACCCAAGCCCTTACATGTTTTATTTCAGAAGCCAAGATTTCACGCTTTTTGGTGCCTCACCAGAAAGTGCGCTCAAATTTGATGCCAGCAGTAATCAGGTGGAAGTCTACCCGATTGCAGGCACCCGCAAACGCGGTAAAACCGCCACGGGCGAGATTGATTTTGACTTAGACAGCCGTATTGAACTTGAACTGCGCTTAGATAAAAAAGAACTGTCGGAACACTTAATGCTGGTCGATTTAGCGCGCAACGATATCGCACGCATCAGCCAAAGCGGCAGCCGCAAAGTCGCCGAATTATTAAAAGTTGACCGTTATTCCCACGTGATGCACCTCGTCAGCCGCGTAACGGGTCAACTGCGCCAAGATTTAGATGCACTGCATGCTTATCAGGCCTGTATGAATATGGGCACATTAGTGGGCGCACCAAAAGTACGTGCATCACAACTGGTACGCCAAGCAGAAAAAGCCCGTCGCGGCAGCTATGGCGGCGCTGTGGGTTACCTCAATGCCCTTGGAGACATGGACACTTGCATCGTGATCCGCTCCGCCTTTGTTAAAAATGGTACCGCCTTTATTCAAGCGGGCGCTGGCGTGGTATTTGATTCTGATCCACAAAGCGAGGCAGATGAAACCCGTCAAAAAGCCCAAGCCGTGATTTCGGCCATCAAAATGGGCGCTGGACTGCTAGTAACTGAATCACCAGTGAATGAATCGTCAACTCAATCCACTTCAGCACAATTCTCTTCAGTGCAATATAAATAGGAGCCAAACATGAAACTCTATCTACTCGATAATTTTGACTCCTTTACCTATAACCTAGTGGATCAATTTCGCAGCCTTGGCTGTGAAGTGGTGATTTACCGCAACGATGTTACCGCCGATTATATCGCTGAAAAACTGCTTAACGAACAAGAGCCTGCAGCCCTCGTGTTATCACCTGGTCCTGGTGCCCCCCATGAGGCAGGTTCTATGATGGCACTTATCGCCAAAGTTGCGGGTAAGGTGCCAATGCTGGGGATCTGCCTTGGGCATCAAGCCATGGTGGAATATTACGGCGGCACAGTGGCGCGCGCGCCTTTTGTGGTACACGGCAAGGCAAGCCCCACTTTCCATGACGGTACTGGCGTATTTGCCGGTTTGCCCTCTCCCCTGCCCGTTGCCCGCTATCACAGTCTCGTTGCCACTCAAGTACCGGATTGCTTGCAAGTGATTGCAACCACAGACGCTATGCCGATGGCAATTTTGCACCCGCAGCATAGAGCCGTTGGGTTTCAGTTCCACCCAGAATCGATTCTGACGACGTTGGGCAGCACACTGCTCATTCAAACCTTGGCATTTCTGACCCAAGACATGACAGCAGGAGTAAATGCATGAGTACAAAAAATATTCAGCTTTTACTCGACGTTTTATACCAAGGTAAGAGTTTAAGTCGCGAGCAAACCTTTGAGATTTTTAGCGCGTTAATTCGCGGTGAAATGAGTGAAGCCACTATGGCAGGCATGTTAGTCGCGCTCAAGATGCGCGGCGAAACCATTGATGAAATCAGCGGCGCCGCCGATGCGATGCGCGCCGCCGCCAAGACGTTTCCCTACTCGAATGGCGATAACCTTAGCAATGGCATCGTTGACATAGTTGGCACCGGTGGCGATGGCTTTAATACCATTAATATTTCCACCACTGCGGCCTTTGTTGCCGCGGCGGCGGGCGCCAAGGTCGCCAAACACGGCAATCGTAGCGTGTCGAGTAAATCGGGTTCATCGGATCTTTTGGCGCAGTTTGGTATCGACTTAACGATGTCACCAGACACCGCCAGTCGTTGCCTCGACGCATTGAACCTGTGCTTTTTATTTGCGCCCCACTACCACGGCGGAGTAAAGCATGCGGGGCCGGTCAGGCAAGCACTGAAAACGCGCACTTTATTCAATGTGTTAGGGCCACTTATCAATCCTGCCCGCCCCGAATTTATGTTACTTGGCGTGTATAGCCCTGAGTTAGTCTTACCGATAGCGAAAGTATTAAAGGCGCTTGGCACAAAACGCGCTATGGTAGTGCACGGCAGTGGTTTAGATGAAGTCGCGCTGCACGGCAACACCCAAGTGGCCGAATTAAAAGACGGCGACATCATAGAGTATCAACTCACGCCCGCCGATTTAGGTGTGCCTTTAGCACAAATCAGTGACTTAGAAGGCGGCGAACCCGCGCAGAATGCCTTGATCACCGAGGCAATTTTAAAAGGTTACGGCACAGATGCGCATGCCAATGCGGTCGCCATCAATGCCGGTTGTGCTTTATATGTGTGTGGAATTGCTGATTCAGTGAAAACGGGAACCTTACTTGCGCTCAGTACCATACAAAGCGGTAAAGCCTTTGAATTGTTAAGCCAATTAGCTAAAGTCAGCAGTGAAACAAAGGAATAAGTGGCAATGACTCAAGAACTGATAACAAATAGCCAAGATATGAGAACTCAGCCACAGGCAGAAACAAACCCTATGCCAAAAAGTAATGTGTTAACCCGTATAGTCGATACCAAAGCGGCCCATATTGCCGCCCTGAAGCTGCGTTTCCCCGAGGCAAGCTTGTCGCCAAAAATCTCTGACCGCAGTTTATTTGCCGCACTCAAGGCGCCCAAAGCAGGTTACATTTTAGAATGTAAAAAAGCCAGCCCGTCCAAAGGGCTTATCCGCGATGTGTTTGATGTAGAAGCCATTGCCGATATTTACGGAAAATATGCGGCGGGCATTTCGGTATTAACCGACGAGCAGTTTTTCCAAGGGGATATGGACTATATCCCTAAGGTACGCGCTCGGGTGAACCAACCTATTCTGTGCAAAGATTTTTTTGTCGATGAATACCAAATTAAACTCGCCGCCCACCAAGGCGCCGATGCCATTCTGTTGATGCTATCCGTACTCGATGATGCGCAATATCACCGCCTAGCGAAAGAAGCCGCTCAGTATCAACTCGATGTGCTGACCGAAGTCAGTAACGAAGAAGAGCTTAAACGCGCCATCGCATTAGATGCGCCGATCATTGGCATTAATAACCGTAACTTAAGGGATTTGAGTACCGATCTCGCCACCACAGAAGCCTTAGCGCCACACATTAGCAGCGACCGCGTGGTTGTCAGCGAATCTGGCATCTACAACAATGAGCAAGTACGCCGCCTGAGTCCACTGGTCGATGGTTTCCTCGTCGGTAGTTCGATAATGGCCGAGGCTGATATCGACTTAGCCTGCCGTAAATTGATCTTCGGTCACAATAAAGTCTGCGGCCTCACCCGCATGGAAGATATTCGCGCCGCGGCAACGTCAGGCGCCGTCTATGCCGGGCTGATTTTTGCTGAAAAATCCCCGCGCGCGTTAACCCTTAACGCCGCTGAACAATTGCTCAGGGAATATCGCGCATCCGCGGCTCCCGCCATTGAATTCGTCGGTGTGTTTGTTAACGCAGCGCCAAGCACCATTACGGATACCGCAGCCAGTTTGCAGTTATCTGCCGTGCAGCTGCATGGCACGGAAACTGAACTTGAAATCGCAGAGCTCACTAAGCGACTTGAGCAAGCGGGACTCACCACTCAAATTTGGAAAGCCGTCAGCGTCGATGCGCAAACGGGTGAGCTTGGTAACTTACCTCAGGGAGCATCGCGATATCTGTTTGATAGTAAAACGGCAAACCAATTTGGCGGCTCGGGCCAAGCCTTTAATTGGCAAAATATTGATGTGAAGTCCTTAGGCCAGCAAAAGGCCCATGCCATGTTGGCGGGTGGACTCAACGCCGAGAATGCGGCCAGTGCCAATGCCCAAGGATTTTACGGTTTAGATTTTAATTCTGGCCTAGAAACCGCCGCAGGAATTAAATCGGCGCAACTGATCCAAACGGCTTTTGCCCATTTACGTCTCTAGCCTATCGCGCTAAGCAAGAAGCCCTAGATGCTGTTGGTGCAGGACAAGCGTGATGCTCAACAAACAATATGAACCTATTAATGCCAGTGGCCAAATAGATAACAACTCAGTTAACACTATTATGCGGTTAACCCCAAGACGCTATTAGCACCATCAAGCCACTGACAAACTGATTGATAAGATAAGGAAAAAGGTATGTCAAAGTTAAAGCTTAACCCTTATTTCGGCGAATACGGCGGCATGTATGTGCCACAGATTTTAGTGCCAGCCCTTAAGCAATTAGAAACTGCCTTTGTGGAAGCGCAGGAAGATGACGACTTTAAAGCCGAATTTACCGATTTACTGAAAAACTACGCGGGTCGCCCAACAGCACTCACCTTAACCCGCAATTTAAGCCCAAATCCTATGGTGAAAATCTACCTTAAACGGGAAGATTTACTCCACGGCGGCGCCCATAAAACCAACCAAGTGTTAGGCCAAGCCCTGCTTGCTAAACGCATGGGGAAAAAAGAAATTATTGCTGAAACCGGCGCAGGACAACACGGCGTTGCCACCGCCCTTGCCTGCGCGCTGTTAGGCTTAAAATGTAAAGTCTATATGGGTGCCAAAGACGTTGCGCGCCAATCACCTAACGTATTTAGAATGCGTTTGATGGGCGCGGAAGTGATCCCTGTCACCTCAGGTTCTGCCACCCTAAAAGATGCCTGTAACGAGGCGATGCGCGACTGGTCTGGCAGCTACGAAAAAGCCCACTATCTTCTGGGCACCGCTGCGGGGCCACATCCGTTCCCAACCATAGTGCGTGAATTCCAACGTATTATTGGCGAAGAAACCAAGAAGCAAATGCTGGAACGTGAAGGTCGCCTGCCCGATGCCGTTATCGCTTGTGTTGGCGGCGGTTCCAACGCTATCGGCATGTTTGCTGACTTTATCGACGAACCAAGTGTCGAATTGATTGGCGTCGAACCTGCGGGTAAAGGCATAGACACGCCAATGCACGGCGCGCCGCTTAAACACGGTAAGACTGGTATTTTCTTCGGCATGAAAGCGCCTTTGATGCAAGACTGCGAAGGGCAAATCGAAGAATCTTACTCGATTTCAGCCGGATTGGACTTCCCCTCCGTTGGCCCGCAGCACGCGCATCTTAATGCCACAGGCCGCGCCCGTTATGAATCGGCTACCGACGATGAAGCCTTAGAAGCCTTCCAACAACTGGCGCGCTGTGAAGGTATTATTCCCGCATTGGAATCGGCGCATGCTATCGCCTATGCCGTCAAAATGGCGCGCGAGTGCACCAAAGAAACCATTTTAGTGGTCAATCTTTCCGGTCGTGGCGACAAAGATATTTTCACCGTTTCTGACATTTTGAATGGTAAAGAGGAATAATAAACATGAGTGACACGTCTACCAACACTGGCCGTTACCAAGCCACCTTTGCCAGACTCAACGCCGAAGGCCGTGGCGCTTTTGTCCCCTTCGTCACCCTTGGTGATCCTAGCCCTGAGTTATCGCTAAAAATTATCGATACCTTAGTGCAAAACGGCGCCGATGCCTTAGAACTGGGCTTTCCGTTTTCCGATCCCTTGGCCGATGGCCCTGTGATCCAAGGGGCTAACCTGCGTTCTTTAGCCGCTGGCACGACTCCAACGGCGTGTTTTGAATTACTGGCGCAAGTGCGTGCTAAATATCCTGAACTTCCAATCGGTTTGCTGCTGTATGCGAACTTGGTGTTTGCTAACGGCATAGATGCGTTTTACGCCAAAGCGCAGCAAGCGGGTGTGGATTCAGTACTTATCGCCGATGTGCCAGTGGAAGAATCAGCGCCCTTTAGCGAAGCCGCTAAAGCACATGGTATTGCGCCGATTTTTATCGCGCCGCCCAATGCTGACAGTGAAACCCTGGAGCAAGTGAGTAAAAGTGGTGAAGGTTACACCTATCTCTTATCCCGCGCGGGAGTCACAGGCACAGACACGAAAGCTGGCGTGCCGGTAGAGGAAATTTTATCTAAATTAAAAGCCTTTAACGCCCCGCCACCGCTCCTCGGTTTTGGTATTGCCGAGCCTTCACAGGTAAGCGCCGCCATCAAAGCGGGCGCTGCGGGGGCGATTTCTGGCTCTGCCGTAGTAAAAATCATCGAAACCCACCAGCACGATGAAGTTAAGCTACTTGCAACGCTTGGGGAATTTACTCGCGCCATGAAGGCTGCAACCTAAGCGAGTCTTGATTTAAATAATCCAATATAAATCAAGAATTCAATTACAAATAAAATAAGTGAGGTAGACTCGTCGCCTCGCTTATTTTGTTTATATTTACCAAGCTCTATGTTTACTCAGCCTTTATCTCCCTCAAACACTATCTATCAAGGCAATACTGACACTCACGCAGTACTACACTGACAGCGTATTTATTTAGTCACAGTTCCTCGATAGAATGCCCTATCGAAGAAAAACGGACTTTTTATGCAGTATCGGATCTATATTCTCGAATTAACGCCTTGGGGCTGTGGTTTTGAAGGTGAAGTTGCAGGTAAATGCGATAATGGTGCGCCAATTTGGTTTTACTACCAAGGTAGCGATCAGCAGGCCGAAATTCGCTTTCCGGTTAACCAATGGGTCACAGTTGAATTGCTTGGCCGATTAGCAAGTGCAAGTCTTCAAGCTGATATGATTAAACAAACGCCACACCAGCATCTGAAGTTTCCGCTGCATAACTGTCACTTTGAAGCTTCAGGACAAATCATCGACATCAGCCAAACACCCGAAGATACAATTTACCTGTTGCAATCAAACCTACCGCTCCCCTTTGATAATGAACTTGGGAAATCCCCTATCTCGCTAGGCCATTGGGTCAATGTAACAGGCGAGCTTTGGGTAACAAATTGGATGAATTGAGTCGATAAAAAAAGGTATAGTGCTAGCCTGTAACAAATCATTCGCCTGATACATATCCATTAGAGGATCCGATGACCATTTCTAAATCTTTACCCGATGACAAACCTCGTACTTTTTTGGGGACACCCAAATTACCGGCAAAGTATGCCACTGTGGTGATGCCATTTTTTCTCTCTATTCTCATGAGTTGTATCGTTTCTGGGATCAGCACTTTCAATGGCGTTGGCGCTTCACCGCAATTTCTCGAACTCTGGCTCGGCGCTTGGCTGATCTCATGGGTTGTCGCCTTTCCTACACTGCTGATGGTGTTGCCTTTGGTGCGTAAAATCACAGCTCATTTTGTCGATTTACGCTAGTTTTACGACTTAATCTTCCGATTTAACTATTTTATTTCAAAGCCGTTTTAGGACGGCTTTATCTTGAACTCCTTCTCTTATGCGTACAGCGACTAAAAATTACATCGATAATTGCTCGATCTGTTACCCTGCCCATATTCACTTAAACTAAAACAGTACGACCTACACCATACCAATCGTATTAAATCAAAGCGCTCATTGAGCCTCCTGTCCACGCTTTACAATGGATTTACACTGACCGTTTAGCGGCACCTATGTTTATTGTATAAGGATGACATGACTCCCACCTAAATCAATTTTTCTCTGTTCTCGAACCAACTCAAGCATTAATGTAAACCACTGTATTTATATCTTTTATAAAAATAGAGATCGTAAAATCCTAAATGATATATCCCCAAAACGCTGCCTAATTATCACCCCTTTATCACTTACTTATTTGTACTATTAACCGTATCCGCCCCCCTTATTTATCGGTTAAAAGTATTAACCTACAGCCCCACCCAAATGAGAATGTTTTGCATTTGAATATTTTCACATGCTAATTTACCTACCGTTGTCGGGACAGAGACAGCAGGAAATGGCCTAAGGACTGAGCTAAAAATAGCGAGTTGAACAACGCAAGATAAATAGCCAAACAGTCTATTTTGATAACCGCATTCACTTTGGTTTGCGTCCTTAGGTAACTGATTACTGGATCGGCAACGCGCAGCAGCATGTTGCCAAGGAGGCGTAAGTGAGTACACAGCAAAGGGAAATGGATCGCGAAATCTTTGATCTACTTGGCATAGGCATTGGCCCATTCAATCTTGGCCTCGCCGCCTTATCAGAACCTATTGACGGCTTTAACTGCTTATTTTTAGATGCTAAAACCAGTTTTGACTGGCATCCAGGCATGCTACTCAAATCCTCAAGATTGCAAACACCCTTTATGTCGGATCTGGTGACTATGGCCGATCCCACCAGCCGCTACAGCTACCTTAATTTTGCCAAGCAAACGGGCAGACTTTATCCCTTTTATATTCGTGAGAATTTCTTTTTACCCCGCCACGAATACAACTTGTATTGCCAATGGGTGAGCCAACAACTCAACAACCTTAAATTTGGTTTTAAGGTCACTCAAGTGGATTACAACGCAGGTGAAAGTATTTATCGAGTTACAGGTTTTGATAGGCGCAGTGGTAAAACCCATTCCTATCAATGCCGAAAGCTAGTGCTAGGCACTGGCACTGAACCTTATCTACCAAAGGATTGCCCAATCCAAGATGCACGGGTCATGCATACCGCCAGTTATATGCAGCAAAAAACCTACCTGCAGAGTCAGAGTGCCATCACAGTAATTGGTAGTGGCCAGAGTGCGGCGGAAGTGTTTTACGATCTACTGCAAGATATTGATACCTATGGTTATCAACTCAATTGGATGACACGATCAGCGCGTTTTTATCCCTTGGAATATACCAAGCTTACTTTAGAGATGACCTCGCCAGATTATGTCGATTACTTCCACGAGTTGACCCCTAATCAAAGATGCTCACTGATCGCCAGCCAGAAACAGCTCTACAAAGGGATAAATTCTGAGCTGATAAACGACATTTACGATTTGTTATATCAAAAACGCCTATTGGCCGATTTTCAATGCCGACTGATGACGAATGCGGCGCTGACTCATATCGAGCCACAAGCCAATATGCTCAAGTTGCATTTCCACCACAATGAAAAAAATCACACCTTTGAGCAAGAAACGGGCGCCGTTATTTTAGGCACAGGTTACCACTATCGTTTACCCGAGTTTATCAGTGGTATTAAGCAACAAGTCGAATTCGATGACGCCGGACAACTTAGCGTGCAGCGTGATTACAGCATAGATATTCGAGGGGATATTTTTGTCCAGAATGTCGGTTTGCATACCCATGGGATAAGCTCTCCAGATCTGGGTATGGGCTGTTATCGCAACGGCACCATCTTAAAAGCTGTGCTCGGTTATGCGCCCTACCACATTGAGGAACATATCGCGTTTCAAACCTTCGATCCGGCCAAACTTGCCAGTCATCAGCCCTGCGGCGCCAATGCAATTAACACGTTGGATCTTAATCCAAGACATTTTCCTAAGGCGCCACACAGAAAAACTCAAGTTGATGCGCCACAAACTATCCCTCCAACCAAGATTCCAAGTTCTGGCGCAAGTTCAGGCGCGGGAACCAATATGCCGGTCTTAATGGCGCCGAACCAGGAGGCATAATAATGGCAAGCCAATTTAGCAACCATTGTTTAACGCAACTATCCGCTATTTCGAGCATTAATGGTTTCCAGTTCAGAGCGTTAGACCTTACACAAGACATTCCAACACTACAGTCTTGGTTTAACCAAGATTACGCCAAGTTTTGGGGTATGCAGGGCTTGAACCTTGATGCCATAAAAAATCTGTTAGCAACAACAGAACACAAGTTTGCCTTGATAGGTGAATGGCAGGCCAAAGCACTATTTATGGTGGAGCTCTACGATCCCGTCCACGATGAGGTTGGTCAGCACTATCGTGTTGCGCCGGGTGATTGTGGTATGCATCTGATTATCGCGCCGCCAGATGGCAAACCCGTCAGCGGCTTATCCTTGAAAGTGATGGATGCGATAGCGCAGCTCGTGCTTGAAAAACTAGCCTTTAATCGCCTCGTGGTTGAACCCGATCAACTCAATAGCAAAATTCATCGCTTAAATAGCCTGATAGGCATTCGCTATGAAAAAGCGATTCAGTTAAACACTAAAGCTGCTTTCCTCGGATTTTGCACTGCGGTCCAGCGCCTTCAACCATCGAGCACGCCCTCTTTGACGAGCCTAGCCCAAACAACCTTAGCCCTGCCAAGCTCAGCTCAGTCAACGCCTGCTCTGCCAAACTTAGCAGAACAATACTTAGCAGAACAATACTTAGCAGAACAATACTTAGCAAGCCCAACCCTAGCAAAGCCAAGCTCGCACGCGGCATCTGCAATCTCTCCCATGACATTATCGACTCTTCAGGTGAATTAGATGAACGTACCCACAAAAGCCTTATTAATGAAACCATTGCCAACGAAAGATCATCATGTTCAAGCAGTACATGCTCAACAAAGCCCGGCGCTATCGACAACATCAACTTCTATGCCGGAGCATTTGACTCCCGTCTATTGGCAAGCGGCTAATCGTCATTTAGTGAAGAAAATCCTCTGCGAATTCACCCACGAGAAGCTCATTACGCCGACCCTATACGGGCAAAAAACGGGGCTCAACCACTATGAACTCAGGCTCAAAGACAGCACTTATTATTTTAGTGCACGACATTATCAGCTAGATCATCTCGCGATTGATGCCGATACCATCCGCGTTTCACTTGCAGGACAAGAGCAAATCCTCGATGCGATGTCGCTGATCATTTCCCTTAAAAATGACTTAGGGATCAGTGAAACCTTACTGCCCACGTATTTAGAGGAAATCACCAGCACCCTTTACAGTAAGGCATACAAGTTAGCGCATCAGGCGATCCCCGCAGCCACGCTAGCGCGAGCCGATTATCAAAGCATAGAAGCGGGTATGACAGAAGGTCATCCGGTGTTTATTGCCAATAATGGCCGGATTGGTTTTGATATGCAGGATTACCGTCAATTTGCCCCTGAAAGCGCGATGCCGATGCAGTTAGTCTGGCTTGGAGTCCGCAAAAACAAAACCACGTTTGCCGCCCTCGAAAACTTGAGTCACGACGCGTTACTAAAGGAAGAGCTTGGCCAGCAGTTCACTGACTTCCAACAACGTCTTAAAACCCAGCAGCATGATCCACAGGACTTCTACTTTATGCCTGTGCACCCTTGGCAGTGGCGTGAAAAAATCGCCCGCGTCTTTGCCGGCGACATAGCCCGTGGCGATCTGGTTTATCTTGGCGAAGGCAATGAGCAATATCAAGTGCAGCAATCGATACGCACTTTCTTCAATCTTGCATCACCGCAAAAGTGCTATGTCAAAACCGCGCTTTCTATCCTTAATATGGGCTTTATGCGTGGTCTATCGCCCCTTTACATGAGCTGCACACCGCAGATCAATGCGTGGGTTGCAAACTTGGTTGAAAACGATCCTTACTTTGCCCAACAAGGCTTTGTGATCCTGAAGGAAATTGCCGCCATAGGTTACCACCACCATTATTACGAGCAGGCTCTCACCCAAGATAGCGCCTACAAAAAAATGCTTTCTGCCCTGTGGCGCGAAAGCCCACTGCCACACATTGAACCTAAGCAAAATCTGATGACCATGGCTGCGCTACTGCATACGGATCATGAAGACAAGGCCCTTATTGCAGCCTTGATAGCCGCCTCAGGCTTACCAGCAAAGGATTGGGTCAGTCGCTACTTAAACCTGTATTTATCGCCGCTGTTACATGCCTTTTTCGCCTACGATCTGGTCTTTATGCCGCACGGTGAAAACCTGATCTTAGTGCTCGATGAATATGTGCCAGTCAAGATTTTGATGAAAGACATAGGCGAAGAAGTCGCGGTACTCAATGGCGCGAAGCCGCTACCTGATGATGTAAAACGCCTTGCGGTGAGCCTTGAAGAAGAGATGAAACTTAACTACATCTTACTGGATATTTTTGACTGTATTTTCCGCTATTTAGCACCGCTGCTCGATGAGCAAACCAGTGTCAGTGAAAGCCAATTCTGGGAGTTAGTGGCGGACAATGTACGTGATTACCAAGCCCAGCATCCACATTTGGCCGACAAGTTTGCCCAATACGATCTGTTTAAGGACAGCTTTGTACGCACGTGCCTCAATCGTATCCAATTGAATAATAACCAGCAAATGATAGACCTCGCCGACAGGGAGAAAAACCTGCGTTTCGCCGGCGGCATCGACAATCCCTTGGCGGCCTTTAGACAAAGCCATGCCTTTAAGCGCCCTATGCTTAGCAGCGCTGAGCAAAGGAAACGTTAACACACCACAAAGTGGATAACCCCGAAACTTTAGCATGGGCCAATGTTGGCCCAGCTTGTTTAACCCCCAACCTAAACGGAATTAAAGATCAACATTATGAAGACTTTTCCTCTCTCCAGCATCGCACTCGTCTGTCGGCAAGCCCTCGTTAACCCGAAGCTATTGCTGTGCTCAGCCATGTTAGCTACGGTTCCCCATGCCACAGCTGACACTGTCGATGCGGATAGTAAGACTAAAAAGCACCAGAAAGAAATTGAAGTCATCAATGTCATTGGCGCTAAGGACTTACACGACAACCGTTATAAAACCCAAGCGATGAACACGGCAACTGGGCTCGATTTATCCTATCTAGAAACGCCGCAATCGGTCACGTCTATCACCCGCCAAATGATGAACGATCAACAGCTTAATAGTGTCATTGATGCCATGACCAGCGTTGCGGGGATCAATGCCCGCCCAATGGATAACGACAGATACAGTATTAGTGCCCGCGGCATTGCCGTGACCAGCATTTTGTACGATGGTGTGCCAACTACCTACGATACCCGCTTCAACTATGGCGATAATCTGATCGACACCGCCATCTACGAGCGAGTAGAAGTGGTACGCGGCGCGACTGGCCTCATGACGGGAGCCGGTAATCCCTCGGCGGCCATTAACCTTATCCGTAAACGCCCGACTCAAGAGTTTATGGGCAACACATCCCTAAGTGTGGGCTCCTGGAATAATGTGCGCGGTATGGTCGATGTTTCCAGCGGCTTAAATGACTCGGGTTCTGTGCGCGGTCGCGTGGTCGCCGCCTATCAAGATAAGGATTCATTCCAAGACAGGTATGAGCAGCAGCGCACAACGCTATACGGCATAGTCGAAACCGATATTGGCGATAGCACCTTATTCACCCTTGGTGTCGATTACCAAGATGCTACACCGAGCGGCACTATGTCGGGTGGTTTACCGCTATTTTACAGCGATGGCAGTCGCACTAATTATGATCGTGCCACTTCAACGGCGCCCGATTGGGGCTCGGCGCATACCCAAGGCCTCAACACCTTTGCGAGTCTCGAACACAGATTAGATAACGGTTGGAACCTAAAAGGGACTTACACCTACGGCGATAACTCATTGGAGTTCGATGTACTATGGGCCACGGGCTATCCTGATCCTGTAACCAATATCGGCGCCACTGCAGGCTCTATCGCCTATGTCGACGGCAGTCGCACCCAACACAATGTGGATTTGCGCGCCGAAGGACAATACCAACTCTTTGGTCAGGAACATCAATTGATGTTTGGCTGGAATGGCCAACGCCAAGAGTTCGCCAATCCCTACTATTATCCCACTGCGGCAGTACCGCCTTTGGGGGATTTTCGCGATCCGAACTTCCAATATCCAAAACCTCAATGGAAGGAAACTTATACCACGGGTTCATTTGGCGAAACCAAACAGAGTGCAGCCTATGTAGCGACTCAGCTTAATCTCAGCGACGCGTTAGCTGTCCTCGTCGGATTACGCCTCAATGAGTGGGAAACCGACCAAGATAATTTTGGCAGCCGCTACGATTTCAGCATCAGCAACGAACTCACGACTTACTTCGGCCTCACCTACGCCCTGACCGAGCAATATTCGCTCTACGCCAGTTATACGGACATTTTTGCACCGCAAACTAAGCAAAGAATCGATAAAAGCTACCTAGATCCAGTCAAAGGGAAAAACTACGAAGGCGGGATTAAGGCGAGCCTGTTCGATGAGGCTTTAGATATGTCGCTGTCGGTGTTTGAGATCAGACAAGACAATGTCGGAGTCAGCACTGGCGATGTGATCCCAGGAACAACAACGCAAGTGTATGAAGGCGTAAACGGTACAAAAACACAGGGATTCGAATTTGAATCGACGGGTAAAATCACTGATGACTGGAATCTTTACTTAGGTTACACCCAGTTCACTAGCGAAGATCCTGAAGGCAAACGTATCAGTACCACTTCACCACGCCAGCAATTAAAACTCTTCACCACTTATACCTTTGGCGGTGATTGGCATAAATTGCAAATAGGTGCGGGGGTTAACTGGCAGAGCCGAGTCTACCAAACAGTTAATTCGCCACTTGGCAAAATCGAAGTAGAGCAAGGCTCTTACGCGCTAGCGAGTCTAATGGCGAGTTACGCCTTCACCGAGCAGCTTAAGCTCAGCGCCAACCTGCACAACGCCTTAGATAAAAGCTACTACAGCCAAGTCGGTCAATATAGTCAATTCCAATACGGTACGCCGCGAAGTGCTAGCTTAACCTTGGACTATCGCTTCTAAGTCAGATTTATATTGAGATCGTTCGAAAAACCTTGTGAGCCCAAATCTTGGGCTCACAAGGTAATCATTTACATGGACTTATCGATAACCGCGGCAATCAATCACAGCCATTAAGGAGTCACTATGGCAAGCCAACGGAGAGACACCAGACTGCAAACATTGTGCGATACAGCGCCAAGCCACAACGCGTTGAATCAAACTATTTTGTCACTCAATCAGCTGTTACATAAGCGGGCGCCCTTCTATGGCGAGCATCTTAGCGCAACGCAGTCCCCTTCAGGGCTCAGTTTTAATGAATGGAGCTGCGCCGATACTTATCAAAAACTCATTGCACGTTTTGCCATCGCACATCCTAGCGCAGAAACTCAGAGTGAAACTGAGGCTGTAACTAAAGATAAAACCGAGGCTACTAAAACAGCTGCAACCAGCCGAGCGCCCGCTTTCGCCATTAAAAGCGCTTTGGTCAGTAAAAGTGCTGTGGCCAGTAGAAAAGACACTCGCAAAGCGCTGCATTCACTTTGGGGTCAATGGTATTTTGGCCTTTTAGTTCCGCCTGTGATGGAGTGGATTTTTAACGCAAAAAAAGCCGATTTCGAGCCTATTCACTGGCAGCCACAGTCCGTTTTTATGCAGGTACACGCCAGTGGCCGAGTGGCAAAATTTGAATTTAACATCGCAAAACCCCAGCCAAATACCGCTTTGGCCTTTAAAAAACACCACGACATCGAGCCACTTTCCCAAATAAACACTAAGCCAAGTTTCAAGACAGACACTAAGGTACACTCGCCATTAACCCCATATAAGCCGCCAGTTGATAAAGAACTCGCCCTACAAGGCCTTATCTTAAACTTACTACAACCGAGTGTTGAGCGCCTACTCACTTTGAGCCCCGTGCCCGCTAAATTATATTAGAGTCACTTAGGCTATCTGATCCACTGGTATCTAGGAGAGTTGGGATTATCTCAGCAACAAAGTCAGCAACTTAAGCAAGCTCTATTTCGCAGAACGACCTTTTTTGATGGCACCCAAAATCCACTGTATAACAGCATCAATTTGATTGTTGAACCCAAAGAAGGCAGTACGAACATCCAATGCATTCGCCGTACTTGCTGCCTAAGGTATCAACTCGCCAACACCGGCCAATGCCACGATTGCCCACTACTAAGTCGCCCTAACGCTAAGACAAACGCCGCCAAACAAGCACAAGTCTAACTTGCCCATTAAACCCATTTAATGGGCAAGATCGCAATCCTAGGCCCATGGTGCTTTTGCCCTTATGTTGCACATGCTACACTCAAGCCCATGTCTCTTTAACATGATTATTTATGAAACAACTGCTTGATTTCCTGCCCCTCGTCATCTTTTTTGCCGTCTATAAATTTTTCGATATTTATATCGCCAGCGGCGCATTGATCGCAGCCACCGCGCTTCAATTGATCGTGACCTATGCGCTATATAAGAAACTTGAAAAGATGCACTTAATCACCTTTGCGATGGTGACAGTGTTTGGCACACTCACTTTAGTGTTTCACGATGATTCTTTTATCAAGTGGAAAGTGACCATCATCTATAGTTTATTTGCCATCGCCTTAGGTGTCAGTCAATTGCTCAATAAATCGATATTAAAGTCGATGTTAGGCAAAGAAATGCAAGTAGACGACAAAATTTGGGCTCGTGTAACTTGGTATTGGGTGATCTTTTTCGCCGCTTGTGGCCTAGTCAATATTTATGTCGCCTTTAGTTTGCCATTAGAAACTTGGGTCAATTTTAAAGTGTTTGGTTTAACCGCTTTAACCTTAATTAATACTGTCCTGACCGTATTTTATCTTTATAAACACCTTCCCGAAGATCAACGCAAGGAACTCAAATAATGTGGTATATGATTTCAGCTCAAGATTTTGAGAATAGTTTAGAAAAACGTTTAGCCGCACGCCCAGCCCATTTAGCTCGCCTGCAAGCCCTCGCCGATGAAGGTCGTTTACTGATCGCTGGCCCACACCCAGCCATCGACAGCGAAAACCCAGGTGATGCAGGCTTTAGTGGTTCACTGGTTGTCGCAGATTTTGAATCCTTAGTGGCAGCAAAACACTGGGCCGATGCCGATCCCTATATCGAAGCGGGCGTTTACCAAAGTGTTGTGGTTAAACCCTTTAAACGAGTTCTGCCTTAATGAAAATAGTGTCCTTTAACATCAATGGTCTGCGGGCGCGCTTGCATCAATTGCAAGCCTTAATCGATAGCCACCAGCCCGACATCATCGGCCTGCAAGAAACCAAAGTGCACGATGAGGCGTTTCCATTAGCCGAAGTCGAAGCCATGGGATATCAAGTGCATTACCACGGCGGTAAAGCTCACTATGGTGTTGCCATGCTGTCTAAAATCGCACCAGAAAAACTGCAAAAGGGTTTTCCTAGCGATGATGAAGATGCCCAGCGCCGCATGATTATCGGCACATTTACCCAAGCGAATGGTCGTCCATTGACTGTGTTCAACGGCTATTTCCCCCAGGGCGAAAGCATAGACCACCCAACAAAATATCCTGCTAAACGTAAGTTTTATCAGGATTTAATGCACTACTTGCAGACAAATCACAGCAACGATGAAGATATCGCCATCATAGGTGACATCAATATTTCGCCGACCGATTTAGACATAGGCATAGGTGAAGTCAATCGTAAGCGTTGGCTAAAAACCGGCAAATGTAGCTTCCAACCGGAAGAGCGTGAGTGGTTAAAAACCTTACAAGACTGGGGCTTAATCGACACTTTCCGTCAATTACATCCAGAGCGCATCGAACGTTATTCTTGGTTCGATTACCGCAGCAAAGGGTTTGATGACAACCGCGGCCTGCGAATTGATGTGATTTTAGCAACGCCTTCACTGGCAGCACGTTTAGTCGAATCCGATGTCGATTACGATCTGCGCGGCATAGATAAACCTTCAGATCACGCGCCCATTTGGAGCACGTTCAAAGAGGCTTAATCCGCTAACGTTCGACCATCTTAGTAGATATAAAACATCGGCTTAGGCCGATGTTTTTTTATGGGCGAAACATATTTTATCTTTGTCGTTCGATGAATGGTAAATGAGTCAAGTGTGATACTGAACGTAATTCACTTTTGGACAGATATGTCTTGAAGACGAGTGTTTTGGGACCAATAATTTTAGTTGTGAGGAGTTTAGCGTTTGCTGATATCCACTCACACATGCTTGCCATGGTATTTGCTCGTCGACTCGCAGCCAGTCCATCCGTGAATGCTCGACCGCCCCATCTGATGTGAAAGGATTCACAAATGCCGCGATGGCATGGACGCCAAAGAGCGGCCATGGGCCGGACGGTCGTCTCGCAAATCACCAAGGCTCACCTATTTAGCATTGGCAAAACCTGTTTGTTTTTAGAGAAATAGGTAGCATGCTTTGGGACAAAAGCGTATTAGGTCATCAGCTATAACAAGTGAATTTCGCACAGAAATTTCTATGGTGTAACGCCTTGCTCAGCTGCATTTTTGGAGTAGAAGCTTTTGTGTTATCAAACAAAAAGAAGGAACGGAAAAATTTCAGATACAGCAATTTGTTATGTTCGCATTCTGATAATACTATCAACATATTGATGGACCATTATTCAACTTTCACATAGAAGCAATTACATTTACAACTGAAAAGACCAATTTGAGGATCTTTAGGTGTAACTCCCTTACGTTTAGCTTGTGAGTTAGCAACTTCTACAGCGTGCTTAATCTCATTAATTTCTTTGCTAGATAGCCTTCTCGTATGCCCATGTACAGGACATCGTTCTCGTTCTCCATCACCCGATATTCGCTCTCCTGACATATCGATGCCCTCTTTCTAATTTCTACCGCTTTAAACATAACGCCGCCAGCAACTGCCGGAGTGAGTTGGAAGCTTTTTTACGTCTTTTTGCAAAAAAGAAGACAGTTTACGGAGGTCAGATTGACTGGCCTTGTTAAACATTTTAGAACTTGAGCGAATAACCACTGGAAACCCACTCATTGAAATTTTCCGCCAACAATACCATAGACTCTTTCGTTAAATCGCCGAAAGGTACCCTATAAACTGGCCAGTCTTCTGAACTTATATTATGTGTGGTATCGAAGACAATTGACTCTCCCCCACCATCTGAACCAATAGCAACCAACCCAGGCAAGTATTGCTCGTAGCAATAGGCTTCTGTTAATTCGGATATCTCTTTAGCGCTCCAGAGCACAACTGAGTCATCTGGTTCTTGCACGCCAATCGGAGTTTCTGCCCCATTAGTTTCAAGCAAGAACTTCTTATACTCACTCGGAAGATCTGTTCCTAACCATTTCTCAAGAGCCTGAATTTCTTCAGCACTTGCTGGATTTTCCGGATATTCGAATTTATCTCGATATTTGCTCATAATGCTTAACGCCCATTTAAGGGGCTGATAATCGTTTGCTAAAATTGTGTAGTGTAGCGAAGCGAAGCCGAGCAAACTGTTAGCAGTCCCGCTTTAAATGCTTGTATGGGTTAACGTTTGGCTAAGGGGAAGGCTTTAACCCATCACTGAGAGCGGAGCGAACGATTTGAACCACTATTTAGGCTATCACAGTTACTCAAGGTCTACACAAACCTGCTTGTGCCATGCAGAAAGATTCGGCCATTCTTCCTTAGTGCTGCCGTTGTGAGACCAATAAATTATCTCACCCGTCTTTGCTATGCAGAAATAGTCGCCATTATCCTCGATGAATGGCAAAAGGTCTCTTGGAAGACCAATGACATTCCAGGCTGTTTCAGCAATGTCAAAGATATCAAGATGACCAGAGCCAGGTAAAATTACCGCAGGCTCAAAGGTAGCGTTTGCAACATCGCTGCCAGACTTCAAAAATGATCGGTAGTCGTCATGAAAACTGATGCCCAGTTTGCTTTCAGCGCTGGTTATTTCGGTATCTGTCGGGTTTCGAAATGGATCGTTATTCATAATTATTGTTGCCTAACGTTAAGCGGCGTCCCAAGCCAATTTTAATTGACCGAGGCGAACAAGTGATACTCTGGTGAGCGTTTATCATCAACGAACAATTTAAAATTGCTTGATATCCCTCTTAGATATTGCCAATAAAGGTTAACATAATCATTCACATAGAAACAATTAATTTCCTAAAATTCTATTTTTGCAAAACACAGATTTCCACCGCCAACCATTTCAACCACAGTGAAATACCCTCCGCAAAAAGGACATTTTCAGACATAACTTTCTCCCCTGAAATCTATTACCGTCAATTTAGATAATGTCACGCTGATAGAACGGAATGGGGCAATATAACTAAATAGTTCTTTGGGTACTTCCAAATTAAAATGGCGGAAATCTAAGATTTCCGCCATTTTCAGATGATAGGCTAATACTCAATGTGAGACTCAGTATCGGACTTTATGCCTCTGTGACCAATGCGAACTATCCACCTTGAAGGTGAACATTAGCTCGTGCGGTACTGCTTTAAAATGCCATCTAACTCGACCGAGGCATGGTGCAGATCATTCGCTAAGGTCACACTGCGCTGGGCTGTTTGTTTGATAGTTTCCGACTGATGGCGGATTTCATTCAATTGTCCGGCAATATCCCGCGCGGCGACACTCTGCTCTTCCGCCGAGGCGGCAATTTGGCTGCTCATATCAAATACCGCATTGACCGATTGCGCCATACCTTGAACATCATCACCGACGGCGATAATCGCACTGCGACCTTCATCGGCCTGATCGACTATCTCCATGGTAATGCTAGATAAACGAGTCGTGCCAGATTGTAAGCCTTCAATCATGGCCTGAATTTCTACCGTGGCCTGTTGAGTTCGACCCGCTAAGGTACGCACTTCATCGGCTACCACAGCAAAGCCACGACCTTGCTCACCGGCACGGGCCGCTTCAATGGCCGCATTTAAGGCTAACAAATTGGTTTGCTGGGAAATACTGTTAATGGTTGTGACTACAGCATCGATACTCGCCGCATCCTTAGACAATTGTTCCACCGATGAAAACGCCGCACCAATCTTAGTTGAGAGTAAACCAATGCTTTCCACTGTATGGCTAATACGCCCACGACTGGCCAACATTTGGCTTGAATTTTCCTTGGTTTGCAACGAAGTATTACTCGCATTAACAGAGACTTCTTCAATCGCTGAGGTCATTTGTGCCATCGCCACGGCAACGGAATCGAGGAATTGATGTTGGAACCCAATCAGTTTATCACTGGTGGCCGCCTGTTGATTAAATTCATCGGATGCCAATGATAAGGTCTGTGCATTTTTGCCAATGGCTGACACCATTTCACTCATATTGTCGGCGCAGCGATCGATTTCGCGGGCAATCAAACTGAAATCGTCAGTACCAAAGAAGTTTAATCTAAAGCTCAAATCACCATCGGCTAAGCGTTTGATGGCTAAGTACATGTCCCATAATCCACCACCGAGTGAAGTTGAAATCCAGTAACTCAGTTGGAATAAAGGCAACAAGCCCACTAACGCTAACCAGAACATAAAGTTAGCATCGCTACGCGCATCGGCTTCCCACTCATGGACATTCTGCGTCAGTTGTAAGGCTTGACCTGACACACTGGCGCTGACCGTCACTTTATCCCCTTGACGCTGCGCGTCACTTTGCCTTGAAGTTACAGTTAACCCGTATTGACTGGCAAATTGAGATAAGGCGTCAGCTTGTAGCTTTTGCGCCGTTGCAACTTGCGCTAAGGTATCGACGCTAGCTTGAACCCGAGCGATAGAGGCCTGCTCAAGGTTACGGTGCGCATGTTGATAGTTGACAAGTGCCACGGCGGCCGTGATCAGCGCCACCATAGAACACACTACCCAAAACTTTCCGTTGAGACTGAACTTGATCAATATGGCATCAATGGTACGAAACTGGATTTGTTTCATCTTGATAATTCCTAAGAACAAAATGCTATTTGGCACTAAATCAGCAGTATAGCTCAGATTGCCACGACAACTATGTCAGTCATAAGATCTGAGCAGGTATTATGCTAATCCGCGCTAGCAACTTGGTTACGTGTGGCGGCAGACCACTTTTGTGTCAGAGTAACCAACTGCCCCGTTAACAGGCTCATGCTAAAACCTAATAAGCCACCAATGATCAACGACGGCACGACATTGGCCACATCACCCGCCATAGCAAAGGTAGTGCAACAGCCAATAAATGCGCCGGGAATAAAGCTAAGCTTTTGATAACTTGCCTGTAAACACATGGCCGAAGTGGCTATGCCGGTAAAAATATACCCAAATACGGGCGAAATAAAAAAGCTGCTACCCGAGATAATGAGCCAAGCCCAAAATACACCGGACAGGTTTGTGCACCACGCCATCATCACGCCCTGAAAGCCAGCCTTAGGTTGAGCAAAAAAAGTGCTACAACCTAAAAAGCCGATCCAAGTGACCAGATGAAAAGCATCTGCGACGCCACACCAAATAGCCGCCAATAGGCCGGCAGAAATAGCGACTTGCCAACGATTTTCCATGGATGACCCCTTTAGTAATTCTATTCACGGAAGTTTAATACCCTTGGGCGCTCTAAAATGTGTATTTTGAGGTAGCTTGGGTAAACATATTGGTTAAATTACCTCTATTTTGGTAACAAAAACCTGATCTATTGCTAATTTTCGGCATTAATGCCCGTAAAATCGCTAACAAGCAAATTTTTTGTGGTAAAAAAACGAAAAAAGCGCTTATTAGGCGCTTTTTTGTTCAAACGGCTTTCAGTTAACCCTCTTGTCGACACTTACACTCGCAATAGTTTATTCACGGGAAGATCGCGGATCCTCTGCCCCGTCGCCGCAAAAATCGCATTGGTTAAACTCGGGGCAACGGGCGGCACACCCGGCTCACCCACGCCTGCGGGCGGCGCATCGGATGCAATAATGATGATCTCCATATCGGGAGTTTGGGGAAGTCGCAGCAAAGGATAATCGTGGAAATTCGATTGCTGCACTTTGCCCTCTTTGTAAGTGATTTCCCCCATCAAGGCTAAGCTCAGACCAAATATAATCGCACCTTCTGTCTGGGCTTTTACCCTATCAGGGTTAACTATCGTGCCCGCATCTATGGCTGCGATGGCATTAAGCACTTTAAGCTGTTTATCCTCACTCACTTCCACCAGCATGGCCACGGCGACATAACTGACAAAACTGCGGTGTACAGCAAAACCCCAGCCCTGATTTTTGCCCGCCTTGGGCGCCTTAGTTTGGGCTTTTTCGACCGCGTCGATTACCCCAAAATAGCGACTGACGTCCACGGGATGACGATCAAGATCTTCGCCATAGTTGCCATATTTAAACTGCTGGTCGGTAAAGGTCTCACGCCTTGCTTCACCTAACAGGCTACGCCACATTGCAGGGCAAGAAACCTGAGAACGATGGGCCATTTCATCGACAAAACTGCCGACACTAAAACCGTGCTGAATATTACACACAGAGCGCATCCAACCAATACGGCTGTGCGCCTGCGCTTTTACCGCTTCGTATCTTAAATTCGGCAAAGCAAAGGGTACATCCACAAAGCCTAAATCCAACTCACCGCCAGAGGGATATTCCACACCTTCAGCAAAGGTCGAGCTAATGGATGGGAATCCCGTACGGGCTAAAAGCGCGGTCGGTTTGTCGCTGGCATCAAACAGTGCCTGATAGGACTGGGCGCTGATAGCATGGTAGTAACCGTTTTGAATTTCATCCTCGCGGCTCCAACTCACCTTAATTGGACGCTTGAATTGCTTCGATAACAGCGCGGCTTCAACGCTAAAATCAGGTTTGGATTTACGCCCAAAACCACCACCCAATAGGGTGACATTCACTTTAATCGCATCTTCATCCATACCCAGCGCTGCGGCCACATTTTGCTGGGTACTTTGCGGCGTTTGGGTCGATGCCCAGATTTCACAGCCCTTTTCAGTCACATGGGCAGTAGCAACGGGCGGCTCGATAGAAGAATGAATTAAATAAGGCACGGTATAAACCGCCTTTAACGTATTCGCCTCGGGCCAGTTTTTGATCTCATCACCAACTTGGCGCACGACATTACCGCTTTGCTGTACCCGCTCGACCAACTCTTTCAAATAAAGGCTTGAATCATGCTGACTATTGTCGGCCTGAGTCCAAGTGACTTTTAAAGCTTTGCGCCCTTCAAGGGCACTCCACGTGTTTGTGGCGATGACAGCAACGCCGCCCAAAGCCTGAAACGCGGGTGCGCCCTTAGCGGCGGGCAAACGATACACATCCACGACACCGGCCACTTTGCGCGCTGCGGTATAATCCAAGCTTACCACATCGCTCCCGAGCACCGGCGGGCGTATTATGCTGGCGTAGAGCATGCCCTCGAGTTTGATATCGTAACCATAAATCGCGCTGCCGCTTAACATGGCATCCATATCAACGATTTGGCGTGATGCGCCAATCTGCTTGAAATCTTTAACCTCTTTAAAGGTTAACGACTCAACGGCGGGTACGGGTTGCTCAGATGCGGCTAACGCTAACTCGCCGAACCTGGCCGAGCGGCCCGATTTTGCATGCAACACTTTATGGTCGGCGGTATGCACCTCGCTCACGGGGACTTTCCAGCGCGCAGCGGCGGCTTGCTCAAGCATGGTTCTTGCCATCGCCCCCATCTGGCGCATGCGGTCGTAATTTTCGCGAATACTGCGGCTACCGTCGGTGTTTTGGCTGGCATAACGTTTATCAGCTAAGCCTTGAATAGGGACAATTTTATCCCAATCCGCTTCTAACTCTTCGGCTAAGACTTGCAGAATGCCGGTTCTGATCCCCTGTCCCATCTCGGAGCGATGGCAAGTGAGGTACACTTTGTCGTCTTCACCAATGGCAATAAACAGATTCAACCGCGCTTCTTTATCCTGCGCCAGCGCCATGGGGCTCCATGTTAGTCCGCTCGCCCCTAATGCTAATCCGCCCCCTACTGCGCCAAACAGTTTTAGCACGTCGCGGCGGCTGATATTTTCTACGGCAGTAAAAGTACTCATATTAGCCCTCCTGTTTGGCATAGTTTTGCAGTGCGGCTTTGATCCTAGGATAGGTGCCGCAGCGGCAGATATTCCCCGACATGGCAGAGTTGATTTGTGCTTCAGAAGGTTTCGGATGCTGCGCCACTAACGCCGCAGCCGACATCAATTGGCCCGCCTGACAATAGCCGCACTGGGGTACGTTATGTTCGGCCCAAGCATTTTTAAGCTTTTGATTATCTAGCCCTTCAATTGTTGTCAGACGTTTTCCCTGTGCCTGCCCCAAACTGGTTAAACAGGCGCGCACAGGTTGGCCGTCTAAATGCACAGTGCAAGCACCGCATAACCCTGCACCACAACCATATTTAGTGCCCGTGAGCCCTAAAATATCCCGTAACGCCCACAGGATTGGCATCTTAGGATCGGCATCTAAGGTAAATGATTTACCGTTGATGAAAAGTGTTTGGGTGGAAGCGGCGGTACTGACTTCCTTGATAACTGCAGTGGTTGATAATACTTCTGCCATAACTCACTCCTTAAGTGCCAACCACGACGCAAGATCGGCTTGGGTATCAATATCAATTGCGGCGCGGGGTAGTGTTATAGCGACTAACGCTCCCTGCTGTGCTTGTTGTTTTAGAATCGATTTCGCCCCGCGATCACCACTCAAGTGAGTGAACTGCGGTAATGTAGAGGCATTAAAAATAGCAGGTACGCCTAAATCATCCAAATAATGGGCGGCAACGTCTTTACCGGTTTCATGCCATGTCAAAATCAGTTGTCGATAATCGTCTGCACTCAAGGCCACTTGGTCTGCCAATGTCAACAACATGGCATCAAAGCCCTGTTCCTTGGCATAACTTGCCGCCAAACTCACTGAGGATGCCAAACCCGTTTGCCACTGTGGATTAACTAAAATATCAAAGGGTTGGCGGGAATGAAGCTCGACTAATAATGGCTGCAATATGTGCTGATGAGCACCGAGTATGATTAACAAAGGCGTATGCTGGAGCGAATGAGCGTCTTTGCGATCCAAACCTAAATCTTGGCAACTAAGCTGCTGTAAACGCTCAACATGAGTGTTAATGATGGTTTGTTCGCGAATTTTCGTAGCGCTATGTGATGGTAGAAGTTGCGCTAACTTTACCCCGTCAAAGCGCTTACTCTCGCCGGCCGCAAGTACCACAATCAGCAGCCGCTTGGATGAAAGTGGCGTTTGCTCTGTCAACGTTAGCGCTGCCGACTTTGGCGCTGTAGACATTAGTACAGAAGACTTTTGTACTGGCGGCAATGTCATTAACGCATTATCTCATCGAGATGTTTTAAGGTTGCGCCATGGAGCACGCCGTGACACTGGGCCAAAATACTTAACGCCACGGCACTCGGTAACTCGCCGCCAAGGGCAAGCCCTGCGGGAGCAGAAAATACCCCAGTAAAAGATTCAGTACTGAGCCCTGCCATTCCAAGCACTTTATCCCGTCGATGGGCAGGACCAAGCAAGGCGATATAGGCTAGCGGATGCGCTTGAATGACCTTTAATGCCGCAGCATCTAAGCCCAAGTTATGGTTCATCACCACGGCGCAATCCAATTGAGTGATATGATTCGCGGTTAATTCCCCCGCGGTCAGTTTCACTATATGGGCATGGGGGAAATCCGCCGCTCTGGCATAGGCGGTACGACCATCGAAAACAGTCACTTGCCAACCTAAAGTGTGGGCCATGGCGGCAACGGGCTTAGCATCGATACCACCGCCAAAGATCCCAAGATGGAATCTTGGTCTCAAGGGAATAATCAGTGATTCTCCCGCGTCTTGGGTGAAAACGCCCGTGCGTACAAAATCGCTGGCGGGGAATGGCGTCAATTCCTCAGAATAAAACGCAGCGTGATACTGGCGCGCATCCGTCCCCGCTTTGACTAAAGGCAATTGGTAAAAACCCGACCGACCGTGGCGAAATGCCTGCACTAGCTCAACTAAGCCAAGATCATGATTCTCTTTTAGCAGAGGGATCAACATGATATCTACTATGCCACCACAACCGAGTCGATAGCTGGCATCGGACTCATCGCTTGCATCGTAGGTGACGCACATGACTTGCTTAGTCTGCATGGCATTTTGAGCATGACGGCGTAAATCGGCTTCTAAACAGCCGCCACTTAACATACCCACGCCTTGACCAAACTCATGGAACAACATCATGGCACCGGGTTTACGATAGGCCGAACCTTGAATTTGGGTGATCACCGCAAGCACCCAAGCGTCATCCGCTAGTGGTAGCCAATGCTCTAGTAAATCTTCGATTTGGTGATCCATCCGCAAGGACTCCGTTGGGTTAGGGAGATTTAAAAAATTTAATGCGCTTATCGCTATGGAAACTATCACAGTTAATAACGCAGCTATCGACGTCTATTTGTCATCAAAGCTTGACTCAAGTTTTATCAGCAAATAAAACCGCTTCGTCAAACGCTCGCATTAAACATATGGACAACCAAGTTAGCAAAGGCGTGTGCGTATTGAAAGTAGTAATAGATTTCAAAAAGTGTTGAAGCATAAAATATGTTCAGGGGAAGCTAAAGAGGAAGAATTGACGTCCATGTCTGAGTGGCGTTTGTTCACAAATCAATCACATTTATCTAAAACTGGTATTCCCCCGCCTTAGTGCGCAGTATCTGGGATTGGTTGTCTAGACTAATGGATGTCGATTCAATCTGTTCGATAATCTGTGATACTTCACGGGAATTATCGCGGATCACCATCATGCTCGAAGCGATTTCTTTAGAAACCAAGGATTGTTCTTCGGTTGAAGCGGCAACCTGAGTATTGATCCCATGAATCGCTTCCGTACTATGGCGAATATCCTCAAATACTGCCACGATACGTTGCAGTTCTACCCCCGCCTTTTGCATTAGCGTCGCCGCTTGAGTCACAGATGTACCCACTTGATTCGTACGGCTTTGAAGACTTGCGACAATATCATCGATTTCCTTGGTGGAATCTTGAGTGCGCTGGGCTAATGAGCGAACCTCATCAGCTACCACAGCGAAGCCTCGTCCTTGCTCACCGGCCCGTGCGGCTTCAATCGCGGCATTCAGTGCCAGCAAATTCGTTTGCTCAGCAATTGCCTTAATCACACTCAACACATTGCTGACTTGGGTACTTTCGTTCACTAGATGTGACATAGAGTCTTGAGTATTCCTAAACTCAGTTTCTAATACCGACATAGCTTTCAACGCTTCCGATACTGTCTGTTTACCTACAGTGACATGCGTTTCATTTTCGGCGGCGCGGCTTTCAGCGTTCGAGGTGCTCTCACTTACATGCACTAAGGTCGTGGTCATTTCTTCCATCGCACTGGCGCTGGCGTCCAGTTCTCTCGCCACTCGATTTGAGCTTTCACGCGAAATTTGAATTGATGCTTTAGTTTGCTTCGCTAAATCAGCCACCTCTTTTGCAATACCATCCGTTGTCGATAATGAACTGGCAAGGGAAGAGATAAACAAGTTGATTTGATTAACGATTTCACCAATTTCCCCCTTAGTCGTAACAGAGATCCGCCGCGCAAGATTTTTAGAGCGCTGAATATCGAGCAATTCAACACAGGTCTGCACTAAGGGAGTCACAATCCTGCTCTTAACGATAATAAATCCGCCAACGGCGGCTAAAATCACGATAAATAACACCAGTTGGGACCAGTTTAATGCTGCATGCAGGGAATCGAGTCGGTTATTCACATCACCATCGGTACGTTTATCCAATGCTGTAAAAAACTCATCAATCGGCTGCATGATCTTAGCTTTTTCTCTGTGGTATTGGTCGCTATGTAATAACTCCCTCGCCATGGTTAAGTTAGGCTCACCTTTGATCGTGTAAGTTTGGGTGTTGGGGTCCATAAAAATACCTTTGACGGCATTCATGGCTTTCACTTCGAGGGCGACTAACGCATCTGAGTTTTGCTGGGCTTGTTCAAGGTAACGGAATTCTTCATCAGAAAAACCGAGGGACTTCATTTGCGTGTTTATCGCAATGCTAGCACCGTCGGGTTTTGGCTTATCGCCATAGCTCAGCACCAAATCCCAGTAAATCTGGTGATATTTTTCAGGTCTAGACTTCTCACCATTACGGATAGCCAAAATATCCATATACATTTTTTCGTATTTTTCATCACCCGTAACAGCGTAAGTTCGAGCGAGACGCGTTAGGTCATCAGAACTTTGTCTTAACTCATCGGCGACTTGATAGGACTGATATCGGACGCTAGCCGCATCATTAAAGAGATCGATTTTAGACTTAACATTGAAGCTCAATACCGCAGAAATCACGGCACTCGCGACTATGGTCGAAAAGACCACGCTCATCATTGTTTTTGTTTTCATACTTACCCCAGTAGACGGAAGAACTGCTTTAAGTCTAGAAGGAAAAACAGAAAACATAAAAAAGGTTGGTTTATTAGCTGAAATAATCATTTGATTTGCGAGTGATTATCGCTCACAAATCAAGCAATGCTGAATGGCGTCTCAATTACAGTAAAAGTTGGTCCGCGACAAAGGGGTTATGCTCGCGCTCTTCGCCAAAGGTCGACATAGGACCATGCCCAGGAATGAATTCAACCTCGGCACCTAAGGGCCACAGTTTTTCGGTGATCGAGTGAATTAAATCCTGATGATTTGATTGGGGGAAATCGGTGCGACCGATAGAACTTCGAAACAAAATATCCCCCACCCACGCCAACTTAGATTGGGCAGAGAAAAGTGCAATGTGTCCCGGCGTATGCCCAGGGCAATGCAGCACAGATAAACTTTGCTCGCCCACTTTAACAATATCGCCATCCTGTAGATATTGATCCGGCTCAAAGGCATCGCAATGGGGAAAACCAAAATTTTGGCTTTGCTTAGGTAAGTTATCAATCCAGAATTTATCGGCAATATGCGGGCCAATAATCGGCACATTAGCGGCTTTCGCTAGGGCTTTTGCACCACCGACATGATCGATATGCCCATGGGTAAGGAGGATTTTTTCTAGAACGAGTCCAAGTTTCGCCACTTCGTTTTGGATCCTGTCAATATTCCCGCCGGGATCCACAACCGCAGCACGCTTGGTTTTTTCACACCAGATCAAGCTGCAATTTTGCTGAAAAGGTGTCACTGGAATAATCTGATACTTCATAGCTTCAATCTCGTGTTATCCATAAGCGATAGATTACGCTAAGAAACTCATCATGGCTCAAATTTGTATCCAAAAAATTGATCTTCACCAAAAGCTAATCAAATAATCCTAGCTTACGACATAAACTATTTTGTCTATACCCAAGTTAGCTGAAGATACGCGTTTCAGGTAGCCTAGGTTACTGCATCTTCAGCTTATTTGGGTATACAATCTGCCAATCACAATAACATGATCCTCTGCCATTAAGGTTGTTTGATGAAACCCGATATTATTCTCGCCGGAGTGCTGGCGAAGAAACACACTTTTACCTTGCCCCTCAACTATCAAAATCCAATTGCAGAGCAAATCCAAGTGTTTGCCAGAGAACTCTGTAGCCCAGAAAACAAAGATAAAAAACTACCTTATATCGTATTTTTTCAAGGCGGCCCTGGATTTGCGGCCATGCGTCCCGCCAGCAACAGCGGCTGGATCCGCCGCGCATTAAAAGAATATCGGGTGTTATTACTCGATCAACGTGGCACAGGCTTATCAACACCGATTAATTACCAAAGCCTGCAACACTTAGATCCCGCAGCTCAAGCGGATTACCTAAGCCATTTCAGGGCTGACAATATCATTCGTGATGCCGAAACGATTCGTGCCCAACTTTGCCCCGCCGATAAATGGGCGATTCTTGGCCAAAGTTTCGGGGGATTTTGCGTATTACATTATTTAAGCGCCGCCCCTCAAGGTGTCAGCGAAGCCTATATTACAGGTGGCATACCGTCATTAACCCGTAGCAGCGACGACGTCTATCTTGCGACTTATCAACGCGTACTGGCGAAGAATAAACAATTTTTCCAACGCTTCCACGATGCTCAACATCTCGTCACTCGCTTAGCAAAACATTTGCTTGAAAATGAAGTGTATTTGGCAACGGGTGAACGCCTCACGGTTGAAATGTTGCAACTGCTGGGTATTAATATTGGAATGGAGCAAGGGCCTGAATCGGTTTATTATTTGCTTGAACAAGCCTTGATCAACACGGCTTCAGGGGCAGTCGTTAACCCGTTATTTTTAAATCATTTCGGTCAAATGCTCGATTACAACACTAACCCGATTTTTGCCCTGTTGCATGAAGCCATCTACTGTCAACACTCGGCTTCACAATGGTCGGCACACAGGGTTAGACAGCAATTCCCCGCCTTTAACTATCAACAAGGTAAACCGTTTTTATTCACAGGTGAGATGATATACCCATGGATGTTTGACCAATTTAGTCACTTAGTGCCGCTTAAAGCCGCGGCAGAAATCCTTGCCCATAAATCAGATTGGCCAACACTTTACAATCTAGAGCAACTGGCACAAAACCGAGTCCCTGTTGCAGCGGCCATTTACAGTGAAGATATGTTTGTGGAGATGCAATACAGTTTAGAAACCACAAAACAAGTTGGCAGGCTAAAGTATTGGTTAACATCAGAATATGAGCACAACGGCATCCGCATGGATGGAGAACGCATACTGGATAAGCTCATCAGCTTAAACCGAGGCGACACCCTAAGATAAATATGAGCTTTAAGGGCTAATTAAGTTAATGCTGAGATTATATGCCTGCTCCTCATCAGTTGAGTGATTTTGGCAAGCTTTAACGACCCATTTCCGTATGAGTAAACCGTTTTGGTTTACTCTTTTTTTTGCAAAAAATGCACTCACCTTCGGCGAGTGCATTGCCCAATAAAATAGACGACAAAGCAAAGTGACAAAATCTTAAAACTATCGCTTCATTTTAGGATAAGTAAATTCATGACATTGATTACAATAAACTTTGCTTTCTTTATGTTCTTGATGACAGTAGGTACATGGTAAATCAGAACCGTAATGTAAACTGTCATGGGGATTGGGCTCAACCGAATGCCCCGCGTCTTCAGGTCGCTTAGTCAGTTTAGCCACATCCTGAGGAGAACCATGGCAGTTAGCGCACACTGCGGCATCAGGTATGGTCTTACGCTTTACATCACCATGACAGGCAGTACAGTCGACCTGACCATTCTCACTTGTCATCACATCCTTATGATAATCCTTAATATTCATCGCATTTGTTGTTATTGGCAGCATGAACATGCAACCAAGTAAAAGTGTATATAAGGGTTTTAACATCAGACTCTTCCTATAGCGGGGCATACTGCCCCGCATAACATATTAATAATTTGCGATAAATTCAGTTGAAGTTTGGATATCAGGCGTGAATGGGCGATCTTGAGCAACAAATGACACTTTTTCTCGGTAGGCCTTGTACATAGCTTCGGTCGCTTTACCTAAATGAAGATCTGGAGTGGCCAACTTACGTAAATCAATCGCTTGACTTGAATGCAACAACTCTAAACCGTAGATCACACGTGTGTTGTCGACAATCTGGATCAAATTGTCCGCAGCAAGCTTCAGGTTAGTGAAAGTATCTTCAATTCCCCCCGCAATTGAAATCCCATCAAATGACACTGGGGTCGCCAACTGTTTATTACGAACATGCATATCTACAAAAGCTTTTTGAATCGCGCCAAAAGCATGGCCATTATTACCTGGAGCACTTAAAAAGCGTGGCAGTTTAGTAAAGTGATCATCGGATAAATGGATAGTGCGCATGACACTGTTATGGGATACATGCGTCAACGCCACGCTCAAGTTTTGCACTGCCAGTGCAACAGGCAAAGGTTCAAAGTTCGTGGTTGGGAACACACCACCTTGCCCTTCGACAATATACTTAGCAACCTGTGGAAACTTCGCATACTCATTCGATGCGCCAACAATAACTGCAGGGTTATCATCCGAATGATTTATTTGAATATTTACCACATAATTCAATTCTGCTAACGCTTGTTCAGCACTGGCTAACGTGTATGCTGTCGTTCGGTAACTGAGAGGGTCCTGCAAAGGACGTTCATCATTAAGCTGCCATAAATAACTGCCATCTAACTGTTTTAGAATGTCACTTGTGCTGGCTTTAATATAAGGGAAAGGACGAATATCATTGGTTTGTGGTAAAAATGGCGCCACGTTACCATTTAATCCCTCAAGGCTTAAACCAAATAGCGTTGGCGAGATAGAGAGTAATTGCTTGGCCTCACGGTAACCTTGCATCGCATAAGCAACTGAAAACGAATTGTTAGACAGAATTGATAGCGCATCTTTACCCATAGGCACAAGTGGTGTAATTCCGGCATCCGCCATAGCATCTTTACTGCTAACACGTTGTCCTTTGTAGAATACTTCCCACTCACCCACCATAGCTAACCCGACATGGGATGAGAGCAAAATATCCGCTTCACCTACAGTACCGTGGGCGGGGATGACTGGCGTTAACCCTTTGTTAAGGTATGCCTCATAGAGTTCAGCCACAACAGGTTGCACCCCTGTTTGTCCCGCGAGCATAGTATTTAAGCGTACCGCCAAGGCTAATCGAGTTAACCGAATCGGTGCAGCGTCACCGACTCCTGCACTATGAGCTCGAAAAGTGCTGTAGTTAAAGTTACGTGATGCCTCAAGCACTTCATCACTTAACTTGCCATTGGCATCAAATAACTTGTGATCTTTGTTCAAACCAACGCCCACAGTAAGACCATAAACAGGCTTACCTAAACGAGCAGCTTCCATCAACAAACTATTAGCTTTAACGAGTTGGGTTTTCGCTTGAGATGCAATCTTGACTTTAGCGCCATCGGCGATTGCCCATGCTTGTTCTTGCGTTAAATGTTTACCATCGAGGACAACGTGCTCCATCGCTAAAGCACTCCCAGAGAGTAGGCTTAAAGTAAGCGATGCCATCAACACTGATTTATTCATTACCATTCTCCAATACATTGTAATTTTTAATAAAAATCTAATTATGCTTGCTTAAGCACCGCCGCCTTTGCCGCGGCACAATTTCGGCCCGCGTTGCGACCAGTAACAACGCCCTCTGCGACAGCACAAGCGCCTAAACGGCTAGCACCGTGAATTCCTCCGGTTGCTTCACCTGCGGCATACAGCCCTGGAATGGCTTGGTTGGTGACTAAATGCAGTACTTCTGATCGGGTATTCACTTTAACGCCGCCCATGCAATAGTGAACTTTTGGCCACATACGAACGGCATACCAAGGCCCTTTATCTAGCACAATGGCTTCTTGCAGAGGACGTGCGAATTCTTTATCAACACCATTTTTTACCGCTTCGTTCCAACGGGCGACTTGAGCTTTTAGTGCTTTGGCTGGCATACCATAAATAGCAGCAAGTTCGTCTAAGGTTTCTGCTTTACTAATCACCTTATATTTCAGTCCCCAATCTAAGGTTTGCGCCTTACTAGCCCCTTCTGCATTAGTGAAACCAATAGGATAAACAGGCTGACCATGTTCATCACGGCGAGTCATGATAGCGTCAGCTCTCGCTTTACGATCTGCAAGTTCATTGAAAAAACGTTCACCAGTGCGCACATCCACCACAATACCGTGGGGATAGGTCGCAATCGTGTTGAACTGGGATGCAGTACCAAAGCCTTTTTCATCGGGAGATGCCCATGGGCCGAGTTGAATTTGGTCTAAATGAATAGGGTTAGCACCTAAGAGCATCATTTGCTTTAGGGCTTCTGAAGTTGCACCAGCATGATTGGTGGAATCTAAGTCGTTATTTAACTCAGGTAGTTGCATCATGCGATATTCAATATCGCGACCAAAGCCCCCCGTTGCCATGACAACACCACGGCGCGCGCCTATGCGACGTATTTTACCGGTTCGCTCATTAGGGAAATAAAAACCTTCACGAACTTCGACCCCAATCACGCGACCATCGAGATCTTTCACAAAGCTTTCGAGCTTGGTCTGATTTCTCATCACCACGCCTTTATCTCTCGCGGCGTTAATCAGCGGTCTGATAATACCTGCCCCTGAACTTTCAACGGTTTGCAAGACTCGTTGTATTGAGTGTCCACCAAAATGCTGCACAAAAGGTTTCCACTTAACCCCATGTTCAATCAACCACTGACAGGATTCAGCCGTGCCATTACACACCAGTTTTAACATCTCAACATCGTTCATGCCCCGACCTGCTCGCATCATATCGGCGACCATTTCATCGACAGAATCATTAATTCCGGCCTGTTTTTGCAACTCAGAGCCCGCCACAGCCATGGCACCGCCATTGATTGTTGAGTTACCGCCAAAGACAGGCATCTTGTCCACAACCATCACACTGACACCGACTTCCCTTGCTTGTAATGCTGCAGACATACCAGCAAAGCCGCTGCCGACGACCAGCACATCTACAATCTCGTCGAATGCTTCAGGAACAGCATCGCAACTTGCTGTTGCAGGTAAGGCTATTGCAGCCCCAAAGCCCGCAGCCATCACAGCCCCACCTTTTAGCAACTGCCGACGGCCCGTATCAATATCTTGAGTTTTACTCATGCTTACTTCCTTCAATAATGGCTGGAACTTGTCAGCATGGAAGTGCATGCGCTGTGCCAAGCACCTAAAAAGAGGTAATTAAGTGGGGAACTTTGATTAGAGGCACGGAATCACGAAATATAAAGATCTACAATCACGATACTTAATGATTAACATGAAATATCAATGGAAAAACACTTTTATCACGAATCGACACTGAGATTATGCAGTAGCCTACAACTCGAAAAGTCCCTGCAAAGTTACTTCGAGTTTATTCGGGATGAACTGCCTATTGATGGGCTATTTATTAATATTTTTCGCAAACAATTTAATGACATACAATTTATTGCTCATGTCAATGCTAACCAATCATGTACCTTAGATAGGCAAATATCTATCCCTGAAGAACTGGCTAAGTGCTTAGATGATCCTCAACGCCCACGCGTGAGAATTGTTAATGATATTGAGCACGACCCAATCACAGCTTTAGTTGCGCCTAAGGTGATCAGTGGTATTCGTTCGCTGATCATTTTGAGAATGTCTATCGAAAATACCCACCTTGGGATAGTCGGATTTTATGCCAAAACGACAGGCGTTTTTCGCCCTCGTCATGCTGATTTAATTGCTCCGCATATGCATGCATTAGCCTTAATCACTGCACTAAATCTACGCGGACGTAATTTACTTAAAGAAAATGAAGCACTCTCAAAGCAGAATGTGAGTCTTCGCAGAACACTGGATGTCCAGAATGGCGTAGTGGGAGCCAATTCAGGCTTGAAACACGTCATGCAGCAAGTGCAATCTATTGCCAAGATTAATACGACCGTCCTAATGCTGGGTGAAACGGGGTGTGGAAAAGAAGTGATAGCTAATGCTATTCACGAACTTTCTGAACGTTCGGATAAGCCCTTTATCAAGGTCAACTGCGGCGCCATTCCAGATACTTTGATTGACTCCGAACTCTTTGGTTATGAAAAAGGGGCATTTACTGGGGCTGAGTCCCGTAAAATTGGCTACTTCGAACAAGCCAATGGCGGCACTATCTTCCTCGATGAAATTGGTGAGCTACCACTATCCGCACAGGTTCGATTACTCCGTGTGCTTCAAAATAGCAGTATTACCCGTGTGGGTGGGCATGATGCTGTACAGCTGGATATTCGTATAGTGGCTGCCACCCATAGAAATTTACAAGCTATGGTACACAGAGAAATGTTTCGGGAAGATCTTTGGTATCGCTTAGCTATTTTCCCTATTGAAATCCCTTCATTAAGACAAAGACGTACAGACATTCCTTTACTCGTACAGCATTTTATCGAGCAACTGAGTTCAAAGTTCAACCTGCCTCAATTACCAAGAGTTACACCGGAACAATTGAATATTCTGAATCAATACGCTTGGCCAGGAAATGTCCGAGAACTCATTAACGTGCTCGAACGGGCGATAATACAACAACCTTCAGGACCGTTAGATTTTGGCTTCCTTGCTCCACATCAGGGTGAGGAAATTACGAACCAAGCAAATCAAACCGTTATCATAGATCCAAACTATGCGAGCGATAAACTTGTGCCCCTTGATGTTATGACCAGAAAATATATTAGTCATGCACTGAGGATTACAGGTGGAAAACTCTATGGTCCAGGAGGTGCGGCTGAGTTATTGGACATCAATGCCAATACCCTGCGCAGCAAAATGAAGAAACTGGGGATTGTATAATCTTTCAAGGCTAACGAGTGCTCTATAACAAAAATAGAAAGCATCGGTTAACAAAGTGCATAAATAACAAAGGTCACATAAGTGACCTTTGAAAAATTAATGATAACCATAGGATCTAGAAGAAATAACGGATTCCCACCGCATAGTTGTTATCTTGTAGATCTTCATAGGCTTTATCATCCATACTGCTGAAATCTATTTTGGCCTCAACGTACATAATTGTGTCGCGGCTATAGCGATAATGCAGACCTAACACTGCAAATTGGCGTGTCCATTTTCCTTGGATCGCAGTATCTACATCGGTATCAAGATCTTGATATGTCAGTAATACTGTTGGAACGAAACCATTATCATACTGATAAGCAACAATAAACTCTGCTCCAGTTGAATCATATAAATCTCCCCCCACTAATTCGTTTTGCTCACTCTTATGGGCGTTAAAACCTACGTATAAACCGTCAGCATCACGACCTGGAGCATATTGATAGAAACTACCGTATTGGGCGCCAATCCCAATAATTTGGTTAGTGTTATCAACCTCTTGGCCTGCAAGATTTCCGGTAAAATCACCACGATTAAATCCCGCTAGCACTTTAAATTTATCAGTAAAGTTGTAAGTTACACTTGCACCGTAGCTAGGTTCGAAACTCAATTCGGAACCATCATTCAAGGGAGCACCACTGCCATCATACAAGGCAACATCGCTATTTTGTTTAGAGGCATACTGCACTGCGACATGTAGATTACCAAAAGTATTACGATATTGCAGCGCAGCATCGGCACGTCCTGCCCCTGTTAAACCACCGTCACCGAAGGTATAGGCCCCCACTGACCACCCCGTAAAAGCATTGAGCACATCGGTTGTGTAAGCAACATCATAGTAAGCCCCCCATTGCTTACCAAAACTGATCTTTCCCCATTTCTCATGGGACATCCCTACATAACCCAATCGATTGAATAAAAAATCTGAATTTTTAGATGCAGATAACTGACCGCCACCTTGGCCTTGCGTGTATATAAGGCCGTCATCACTGGTCACCATATTGATACCCCATTCCGTATGGGCAAAGGAGCTCCAGCCATTTTTCTCTTGACGGTCGAAACGAAAACCAACACGAGAAAAATTATCTATAACGGAAGTTTCATGACCATCATTTAACGCGGCAAAACCTAACCAACCTATCATGTTAACGCTGTTAGTTTGGTCATTATACAACTCAACGGCTTGAGCAGTTCCCATTAACAATAAGCTTGGGATCATCAAAGCGAGCAATGTCTTTTTCATTTAATCTACCTTTAAATTCAGCGAAACCACATATAATTACATGATTTATTTAATATATTATTTTCCCCAAACAATACTAAGCAGGTTATATGCCACCGGGAGGAAAAGCTGAAAATCAAGGTGTTTTTTAGATACGGATCAGGCAATCTCGAAATATCGTGATTATCGGTTGTTAAATACCGTTAGATAAATTAAATGTCGTTATTACATCAAGAGACAATAACGACATATATGCAACAAGTGTGTCATTACACTGCTGTTGTAGATTTACGGCTATTAGAAGCTGAACGACTGGTTGATCGAGTTACCGAACTTTTGGAACTGGTCTTTTGGGAAGCATATTTGTTGGAACCATCGTTTTTTGTTGTACCTATACCTTTCGCTGAACTTGATTTTTTAGAGTACGACTTACGATAACCAGATTTATTACTTGCCGTTTTACGATAACCTTGGCCTTGTAAACCATTAAGCGCGGTTGGCAGTTGTGCGCCTGCATTCTGGATAAGCGTGGATAAGGTGCCGAGCAGTGGCTGCATAAAGGCTTGATAAGAGGTTTCTTTATGGCAAATGCCGTTCAGGCTCGCTTCCCAAAGCGCTGTCATATCCGGCGTAGTCGCACTCGCGGGCAAGCTGTTAATCAATCCTTTCCCCACGTCTGTCGAGACAATAGATTTACCTAGGCGTTGTAAAAAACCGCGTTTGAACAGCAATTCGATAATACCTGCACGGGTAGCCTCTGTACCTAATCCATCGGTTTCTTTAAGAATTTTACGGATCTCAGGATCGGTCACATAACGGCTAATACCCGTCATAGCACCGAGTAAAGTGGCATCGGTAAAGGCCTTTGGTGGTTGAGTATTTTTCTCCAACAATTCGCCTCGAGTACAATGCAAAGCCTGTCCCAATTTCAAAGGCGGTAATTGGCCGATAAACTCGTCATTCTCCTCATCGTCCTTACCTGCGCTTTCTTCCGTCGACTTGTTGCCACTCGCCTTACTGCCATTAGGCTCTTGGCGGGCAAAGAGTTGCTTCCAGCCGAGGGATTTATCCTGACGCGCCTTGGTATTAAATAAGCCCCCCTCGATTGTCACTTGCACTGTGGTTTCACTGTAACAATAAGCCGGATAAAACTGGGCTAAGTACTGGCGAGCAACATGAAGATATAACTGCCTCTCACGCTGACTCAAGCTAGATAAGTTAGCCGTCTTCGCTGTGGGGACGATTGCGTGATGGGCGTCCACTTTTTTATCATCCCATGCTTTAGATTTAAGACGGGGATCGGGTGCATCAGCACCTTGCAATAACTCAGCAGCGCCGTCACTTATCGCCTTAAGAACCGAAGGCGCAAGGTTATGTTGCTCAACGGGTAAATAACGACTGTCGGAGCGTGGGTAAGTAATGAGTTTATGGCGTTCATACAAACTTTGGCAGGTATCGAGCACATCCTTAGCACTCATACCAAACCGTTTAGCCGCATCAATCTGTAACGCGGATAAGCTGTAGGGCAATGGTGGATTCTGTTTCTTGTCCTTAGCCACTAATTGAGTGACTAAGGCGGGTTTATCACTGATGCGACTCACCACATTTTGCGCTAACCCTCTCACTAACACTCGTCCTTCTTCATCCATATAAGGCTGACAAGCTTCGCTAGGTTGCCACTTGGCGCTGAAAGTTTCTTGCTTCTCGGTCGCCAAATGCGCTAGTACTTCATAAAAAGGCTTAGATTGAAAGTGGGCAATCTCTTCATCACGGCGCACCACTAGCCCAAGCAATGGCGTTTGTACTCGGCCGACGGATAACACGCCTTGATAACCGACCTTTTTACCTTGGATGGTGTACGCACGCGTCATATTCATGCCATAGAGCCAATCGGCACGACTGCGGGCTAAGGCTGATGTGGATAAAGGAATAAACTCGCGATTACTGCGTAGCTGCGTTAGAGCTCGTTTTACAGCTTGTGGGTTTAAGTCACTGATCAGTAAACGCTGAGTTTGATGTAGCTTGTCCCCCGTCACGCCAAGATAGGCAATCACTTCATCCACGAGTAACTGCCCTTCACGGTCGGGATCGCCCGCATTAACCAAGGTGTTGGCTTGTTTGACTAATCGTTTTAGCACTGTGAGTTGGCTGCGGGTCGCAGCCTTAGGTTTTAGTTGCCACTTGTCTGGCACTATTGGCAAATGCTCGAATTTCCAAGACTTAAATTCAGGATTATAGGCATCAGGTTCTGCTTGCTCGAGCAAGTGACCGACACACCAAGACACACAATCGCCATTGGCGGCTTCGATAAATCCATCGCATTTTTTATGGGGTTTAGGCAATACATCGGCAATGGCCCGCCCTAGGCTAGGTTTTTCTGCGATATAGAGAATCATACAAACACCAAGCACTGGATATAATTACAGTATAATTTAGCCCAAACGCCAGTTGAGTGCAAATTTCTGTAGTAAACCGAGCTTAAATGTAAAAGCTTAAGTGTAAATTCAATTGCGAATGATTCTCAATAATACATAAGATACACTAAATAACTAAGGAGTGACTATGAGACAGTTTGCAATAAATGCGCGACAGGCTATGGCAATAACTCCAGCATTAATATTAAGATTCAATCAGTTATTGATATTCCATAGCTTAATGTTACTCGCAATAAGCATGCTCACCAGTACCTGGCTGGGACAAATGAAAATCATCGATATGCCGTTAGCATGGGGATTCATTCTCGTCATTCCTATTGCTGTGAGTTTATCTCTATTACTCAGCCATCAAATCACGCGCCATAGCTTAAGCAGTTTATTCGGCGTGTGGATGCTACTTTGGGTAATGGGATAACTGACATTCATAATAAATCACTACCGTATTTCGAGTTAACTCGCCCCTCCGCTCTATTTACCCATGCTAAAACTCAATTTCAAAACACATTGGTTTCAAATATTTAACACTTTAACTATGAAGCTCCCTAAAAAATAGTTATGTTGAGTATCTTGGATATTTACAAAAAATGTCTTAATCAAAAGTGAATGTCCTAACTCAACATCTGTTGAATAACCGTAAAACTAAAAACTCTGCTAAAACAACACAATAAAGGAATCGGAGTCTATGAATGAGATTGTCAACGCGATCAATAGTGTAATTTGGAGCCCTGCACTTATTTTTCTTTGCCTAGGTGTCGGGCTCTATTTCTCCCTTCGCACTCGATTTTTACAGCTGCGCCATCTGCCAGAAATGATCCGCCTGATGTTTGATGGTAAGAGTACTGATGCGGGAGTGTCGTCTTTTCAAGCACTCGCGATGACATTAGCGGGTCGAGTCGGTACAGGTAACATTGCAGGGGTTGCCACAGCAATCACCTTTGGTGGTCCTGGCGCTTTATTTTGGATGTGGATGGTTGCCTTTCTCGGTGCCAGCTCCGCCTTCGTTGAATCGACCTTAGGTCAAGTCTATAAAGAAAAAATCAATGGCGAGTATCGTGGTGGGCCTGCTTTTTATATTGAAAAAGGCTTAGGCATGAAATGGTATGCATGGGTATTTGCAATAGCGACCATATTTGCCTGCGGGATCCTGCTGCCGGGCGTACAAGCTAACTCGATTGGTTCAAGTTTAAAAACCGCTTTCAACATAGATCCTAATGTGACGGCAGCCATACTAGCGATGCTTCTTGGTTTTATCATTTTTGGCGGTGTAAAACGTATCGCTCACTTTGCCAGTGCCGTCGTCCCCTTTATGGCACTGGGTTACATCATAGTGGCTTGTGTCATCATAGCGCTAAATATTGGCCAGCTACCGGGTATTTTATGGTTAATTATCAAAAGTGCCTTTGGCTTTGATGCGGGTTTTGGTGCCATTTTAGGCTTAGCCATCATGTGGGGGGTAAAGCGGGGTATTTACTCCAACGAAGCGGGTCAAGGTACAGCGCCACATGCCTCATCTGCAGCGGCGGTAAGCCATCCAGCCAAACAAGGGTTAGTTCAAGCTTTTTCTGTGTATATCGACACCTTATTCGTTTGCTCTGCAACAGGTTTCATGCTGCTCATTACAGGACTGTATAATGTTCAGGGCCCAGACGGTGCGGCGCTCTATACAGGCATTGCCGGAGTCGCTGCAGGACCAGGCTATGTACAAACGGCAATGGAAAGTATGATGCCAGGATTTGGCAATATCTTTGTGGCTATCGCACTGTTCTTCTTCGCCTTTACTACCATAGTGGCTTATTACTACATTGCTGAGACCAACATTGCCTATATTAACCGTAAAGTAAATCATCCTTGGTTCATGGTCGTTCTCAAAGTCGTGATCATTGGCTCAACCGTATACGGCACAGTTAAAACGGCTGATATGGCTTGGGGAATGGGTGACATTGGTGTCGGACTTATGGCATGGCTCAATATTATTGCCATTATTCTATTAAGGAAAACCGCATTCACTTGCCTTAAAGATTATGAATCACAACAAGCACTCGGCATAGAGCCACTTTTTGACCCGGTAAAACTGGGGATTAAAAATGCGGATTACTGGGTTGAACGCAAACACGCTGAAGAAAATGTAATGACTGAAACAGCGCAACGTATAAATACGTAGACGTTACCACTATGCTCCGTTAAGCAAATATAAGCCATTAAAAAGCCAGTGATTTCTCACTGGCTTTTTTGTATCGTTTAGAACAAAAAGGACACAAACTTTACGATACTGAATGACCCACAATCCTTATGGGTGACAGACGTTATGCAGCTCTAAGTTAGTGCCGATATCTTTATTTCGATCGGCTTTGGCATCGTCATTACGCAGTTGCGTCAAGTGATCTAAATACGCTTGGTCAACGTCGTTCGTGATGTAGTGACCATCAAATACAGACGTTTCGAAACGTTTAATCGCAGGATTTTCCATTCTTACCGCTTCAATTAAATCGGGTAAGTCTTGGAAAATAATGCCATCAGCACCAATTAACTTGGCGATTTCATCGGCATCACGACCGTGGGCAATAAGCTCATTCGACGTTGGCATGTCAATACCGTACACGTTCGGGAAACGAATTTCCGGTGCGGCAGAGGCAAAGTACACTTTCTTAGCACCTGCTTCACGGGCCATTTCGATGATTTGCTCAGAGGTCGTACCGCGAACGATAGAGTCGTCCACCAACAGGACATTTTTGCCTTTGAACTCAGTGTTAATGGCATTCAACTTACGACGCACTGACTTCTTACGCTCCTGTTGACCAGGCATGATGAAGGTACGGCCAATATAACGGTTTTTCACAAAACCTTGCCGGTACGGTAAATCCATGCAACGGGCAATTTCCAGCGCGATATCGCAAGAGGTTTCAGGAATAGGAATAACCACGTCGATATCGTGATCGTACCATTCCTTCTTAATCTTCTCGCCAAGCTTAGCGCCCATGTTGACGCGACTTGCATATACAGACACTTTGTCGATCGTCGAATCTGGACGGGCAAAATAGACGAATTCGAAGATACAAGGTGCATAGCTAGGCTCGGCGGCACATTGACGGGTATACAGCTGGCCGTCAATTGAAACATAAATCGCTTCACCCGGTGCAACATCACGCATCACTTCAAAGCCAACTGCATCGAGTGCCACACTTTCAGAAGCCACCATGTATTCAGTGCCAGTGGCAGTTTCGTGCTTACCTAATACCAAAGGACGAATACCAAATGGGTCACGGAACGCGACTAAGCCTTGACCAATAATCATGGCAACAACTGCGTAGGCGCCACGAGCTTGTTGGTGTACGTTAGCGACCGCATCGAACACTTCTTCCGACGTCAGGGTCAAACTCGTGGTTTTTTGCAGTTCGTCGGCGAGCAGGTTTAACAAGACTTCAGAATCCGAAGTGGTGTTCACGTGGCGACGTTTTTTGATCAGCCCTTCGGCTAATTCGACTGTGTTAGTTAAGTTACCGTTATGGGCTAATGAGATCCCAAATGGTGAGTTAACATAGAAAGGCTGCGCTTCAGATGCGCTTGAACTGCCCGCAGTTGGATAACGCACATGGCCAATACCAGCATTACCTTGTAGGCGTTGCATATGTTTGACTTCAAAAACGTCTTTAACCAAACCATTGGCTTTACGTAGTCTGAAAGCACCACGATCAATGGTCACAATACCTGCCGCATCCTGACCTCTGTGCTGCAACACTGTCAGTGCATCATAAATGGTCTGATTAACCGATGATTGGCCAACTATTCCGACGATACCACACATGGGTAAGCTTCCTCATTGTAAGATGTTCTATCACTTAGGATTATTTTATTTTCTTTCTTATAGTTTGGGTACAAAGCTGGAGGTATTTTCCAAATAGTCAAAAAACCATTGAATAACAACGCCAAATTCGGGCACTAGCACAGAATCTTTCCACCATTGGGAATTGGGAGAGCCTGTAAAAGCATCCATGAAAAACAACAAGGCGCTCACAATAAGCGCGCCTCGAATAGCACCGAAGCACAAGCCCAAAAGCCTGTCAGTGCCAGATAATCCGGTTTTGACAACAAGTTGTCCGAGAATATAGTTAACTAAGGCACCGAGTACCAAAGTGGTAATAAAGAGGATGGCAATAGAAACGCCATTACGCAGCATCTCATCGTTCATTTGTGTTAAGTGAACGGCAAGATCTTGGTAAAATTGGCTGGCAACAAAGAAAGCCGCAAACCATACCACTAAGGACATGGCTTCTTTGGCAAATCCACGGATCAGACTGATGAGAGTCGATAATCCGATGACGAATATGATAGCGTAATCAATCCAAACCATTGAGATGGCTTTCCGACATGGGCTTTAAGACGGCGCGATTCTACCAGAGACTGAAACGATTCTCACCCCTAGTGAGGTAAATAAATCATTTTCAGTCTCGTGTGTTGTATCACCATTAAGATTCTAAGGGATTAAAAGGAACAATCCATCCCTTGAGACGCGTGAGGTTTTCCACCTCAACTTGTACTTTCTTCAGCTTTGCCTCAGACACATCAGGTCCGACAAACACTTTAGTTAATACGCCATCTTTAGGGTTTTCAGGAATAGTGTACGCTTTAAAACCACTCTTACGCAGCTGTGCAACCAAAGCTTTAACATTCGTTGCGTTGTTAAAACTGCCAAGCTGCAAGGTAAAGCCACTTTTCAAGCTGTCACGGCTGACCACTTTAACGGCATCCTCTTTGGCAGCACTGGCTTTGGGCGTTTCTGCTTTCGGCTTTTCAGCCTTAGCCACAGTGGTCGCTTTAGCGTCCGCTTTTTTAGCCGGCTCAGTTTTTACAGTGGCTTTAGGCGGCTCTTTTTTAGCTTCAGGTTTTGTTTCAGGCTTAGGCTCTGCTTTTTTAACATCAGGCTTAACGTCTTTCTTAACATCTTGCTTTGCGACTTCGATTACTGGCGCAACGGCAGACTTTTCATTGTCAGCATTAACTGGCATTTCGGCTAAGGCGACCTCAGTCCCATTCAGCGCAGCAGCATCCTCGGCCGACAAGACTTCAAACATATCATCGTCGGCTTTTTGCTGCTCAATCACGGTCGGGCGCAAAGGAATTTCGGAAAACTGCTCTTCTTGGCGATCTTTTTTGCCATCCAAAATATCCGGCAAAAAAATTACCCCAAGCGCAACCAGCACTACAGTGCCGACTAAACGATTATGAAACTGGCTAGACAAAACTGACTTCCTGCATAAATTGAGACTTAAAACCTGCCACAGTGTAAAAGGAGCCAAACACAATTACCACATCATCTGGGTTAATTTGCGCTTTTAATGCAGACCAAGCCTCAGATATGTCCTCAAACTCAAATGCAGCAGCCTCAGTGGCTAATGTTTTGCGTAACATGGCCGAACTCGCGCCACGCTCTCCGTGCAGACTGACCAAATACCAAGTGTCGATCAGAGGGTTGATCACAGGCAACACACCTGCGATATCTTTATCCTTCAACATGCCGCAAAGGGCGAACACGCGCTTACCCACAACGATTGGCGCTAACTGTTGTACCAAAAACCGCGCAGCATGGGGATTATGGGCAACATCGAGTAACACTAACGGTTGCTCACTCACCCGCTCTAATCGACCCGTTAACCGAGCCGTGCTAATACCCTCAGCAATAATTGAAGGCGTGATATCCGGCCAGCCCTGTTCAATCACTGCCAATACAGTCGCCGCATTAGGTAATGGCAAAGTTGGTAACGCTAAATCGTGCAGTTTGAGCACTTGACCTTGAAAATCCCACAGATTGCCATGGGCTTGATAACTGAATTCATTACCGACACGATACAAGATGGCGCCAACCTCATTGGCGACATCATTGACAGTGTGTGGCAAGTTGGGTTCACCCACAATGGCAGGTTTACCACGGCGGAAAATGCCCGCCTTTTCACGGCCCACAAGCTCACGGGTATTACCGAGATAACTTTCATGGTCTAAATCGACCGACGTCAGTACGCTAATGTCGGCATCGATAATATTGGTAGCATCTAACCGTCCACCTAAACCGACTTCTAAGATAACCACATCAAGCTTAGCGGTTTTAAAGAGTATCAAGCCTGCGAGCGTAGCGTACTCAAAAAAGGTCAGAGAAATATCGCCGCGCGCGGCTTCAATTTGCTCAAATGCCGTAACAAAACCACTATCACTGACATCGCTACCATTGATACGCACTCGCTCGTTGTACTTCAGCATGTGTGGCGAACTGTATACGCCCACAGTCAAACCCGATAGGCGCAGAATATTTTCGAGCATGGCGCAGGTGGTGCCTTTGCCATTCGTCCCCGCCACTGTCACTATCTTGGTTGTACCTAAATCCAAAAGACCCAGGGTTTGCGCGACCTTAGAGACACGGGTTAACCCCATATCGATTTCGGTTGGATGTATAGATAGCAAATAATCCAACCACTGTTCCAATGCTGCATTTGACGCTGGTACTGTAAGCATGTCCGTATATCCTCGTATTCGATTATCTCTCAAATAAGATCTTTTCAATCCAATATGAATAATGGCCCAAGAGCGAGCTTAGGTAATTGATATTGTTCTGGATAAGTCACATCAACTAAATAGAGTCCATGGGGTTTAGCCGTTGCTGCGGCTTGGTTTCTGTCTTTTAACGCGAGCAAATCGCCCATCCAAGTCAGTGGCTGATTACCTAGACCGATTTCTAACAATGAACCGACAATATTGCGCACCATGTGATGCAAGAAAGCATTCGCGGCGATATCAACAATCACATACATACCTTGGCGCGTTACATTAACGCAATGCACATTACGAAACGGTGTTTTCGACTGACACTGAACAGCGCGAAAGCTAGTAAAATCCTGCTCACCCAAGAGTGCCTGTGCCGCTTGGTGCATTTTGTCAGCATCGATATTGCCGTGATAATGGCTTACACCATGGCGTAAAATCCCAGGCCGAAAAGTGTGATTATAAATCACATAGCGGTAGCGTCTGGCGGTGGCCGAAAAGCGCGCATGGAAACTGTCGTCGACTTCTTTGACCCAACGAACGGCAATATTGTCGGGCAAATTAGCATTCACCCCTAAGGTCCATGCGCCTTCATTACGAATAGCATTGGTTTCAAAATGGACCACTTGGCCTGTGGCATGCACGCCCGCATCGGTACGGCCAGCGCAGAAGACGCCGATAGGCTCATTGGCCACTATCGATAACGCCCGTTCTAATTGCCCTTGTACTGAATCGACTTCGGCCTGACGTTGCCAGCCAAAATAACCATTACCGTCATATTCAATACCTAATGCAATCCGCATCACTTATCCTCACAATTGATTTAGCGGCGCATTTTATCACAGCAGCCCATAAAAAAAACGGCGCTGAAGGCGCCGTTAGATTGAAACACTCTCAACCGGGATTAACTAATCTCTTTGAGCAAACGTCCTGCTTCATCCTGCTGGCGCTCGTTACCGTCAATTTGCACTTCTTTGAGCAGGGCTTTCGCACTGTCGCTGTCGTCAATTTCGATATAAGCACGCGCTAAATCCAGCTTAGCGTTGACTGAGTTTTCTTCATCATCAACATCGATCATCGCGGCATCACCGATTAAGGCACCGACATCACTCATCTCAACGTCAACTTCCGAATACAAATCGGTATCTGCGCCCTCTTCATCGGCATCATTCAGCAACTTGTCGATGTCGATAAAACCGTTTTCATTTTGAAAACTGGTTAAATCATGGTCAGGAACAAACTTTTTCTGCGCTTTTCGCGACTCCTGGGCATCGAGTGCAGCCAAGGCTTCATCGACGGTAAGATTATGATCATCGACCAGAGAGAAACTGTCTTCCGACGTCAACACATCTTCATCGTCATAATCTGTATTGGCTGTAAAAGCGGCGAGCACGTTATCGTCACTTAAGTCTAGCCCTTGCTCAAGGTCCAAATCATCCGCGTCTTCTTTGATATCAAGTTTAAAATCTTCACTATAATCAATATCGTTACGCGTAGCATTAATGGGCTTCTCTTGAGAAGCATAATCGAGCGCAGTGGCATCTTTATTAGGCTCAACATCATTAGCCGTTACATCTGCTTGCGTTGCAGCAGGCTTAGCCTTAGGTGCAAAATCTAGCTCTGAGTCCCAATCGAGCACATGGGGATCTTTGCTCTTATTGGCTTTTAAATCATTAAAGAAAGAAGATTCTTTTTCTTTAACACTGGCCGCGGCTGCAGCAGCGGCCAAAGTGACTGCGGCCGTCGCTAATACATCAGCGTCGTTATCGTCACTCAGTTCCTCGACTAATGTAAAAGTATCATCGGTGCCGTCGATAGAGTGAGCCGCACCTATGCCTTTAAGTAAATTATCTTCGTCAACTGAATTGTCGTCTGAATCGAGTTGCGCCGTTTCCATATCAAAGTCGAATTCATCTTCATCGGCATCCAATTGCTCCGGCACATCAAACTCAGCTAAGAGTGCATCTAAATCATCATCACCTGACGCTTCACCTTTTATGTCTTCCGGTAACGAAGCTTCTAATTCTGCGGCGATTTCTGCACTGATATCATCATCTTCTGCATCGACTTTGAGTTCAGGCTCAGCATCAAAACTCGCCAGTAGTGAATCAATATCATCGGATTCTTCTACGCCTAATTCATTAAGCTCATCGTCTAACTCAGCGGCAATTTCAGCACGAATATCGGGCTCGACTTCAGGTTCAACCGCTGGCGTCGGTTTATCAAAATCCGCTAACAGAGCATCAATATCGTCGGTATCTTCCACACCCAGCTCATCAAGCTCAGCGTCTAGCTCGGCGGCAATTTCAGCGCCGAGGTCGGGTTCAACTTCAGGTTCTGCAGGTTTATCGAAATCGGCTAACAGGGCGTCAATGTCGTCGGTATCTTCTACGCCCAGTTCATTAAGCTCAGTGTCTAGCTCTGCGGCAATTTCAGCACCGAGATCAGGTTCAACTTCAGGTTCTGCAGGTTTATCGAAATCGGCTAACAGGGCATCGATGTCATCGGTGTCTTCTACGCCCAGTTCATTAAGCTCCGCATCTAGTTCAGCAGCAATTTCAGCGCCAAGATCAGGCTCGACTTCAGGTTCAGCGGCTGGCGTTGGTTTATCGAAATCAGCCAATAAGGCATCGATATCATCAACGTCTTCTCCGCTAAGTTCATCATCTAGCTCATCACCGAGTTCTGCCGCGATGGCAGCACTGAGATCTTCATCATCAGATGCAACAACGTCTGGGGCAGGCGCTTGTGCAGTCTCAGTATCTTTTGCAGGAACACTAAACTCGGCAAGTAATGCATCAAGATCATCGTCATCCGCGATGGCTTCATCGGCAGGTTTAGTGTCTGCGACTTCAACATCATTCAACTTAGAAGTAACATCATTACTGTCATCTTCTTGAGCTAAATCGCTCGCAAAGTTACGCTCTAATTCACTTAAATCCTCTTCGGCTTCGGTGCTGTCTTCAGAAGTGCTGTCGTCAGAACCTAGGCCCGCTAATAGTGCATCAAGATCGGCTTCCTCAAGAATATTGCCAGATTTAGGTTTCTCCTCAACAATATCCTCTTCCTGATCGCCCATGGCTTCGGCCCACAGATCATCAAGAGATTGCCCTTCGTCTTCAACCTCAGGTTCGGCAGAGATCCCCGGATCGACAAACATTTCAGAAGCCATATCCATCTGATCGTGGGAGTCAGTCAAATCTTGCTCAGGTTGTAAATCGACACTGCCCATATCAAGAAGACTATCGATGGAGTCCGCATGGTCAGAATCTAAATGTACCGCCATATCGTCTAAATCGTCATCATCCATATCCATGATGGCGGTACCTGCAATCCCAGCGGCACCGGCGGCCATAACCGCTTCTTGTGTCTGCATTTCACGACGTTCTTTATTGCGTTTACGGCGCAGGAACCAGAACACAGCAAGCAGTAAGAACAAGGCAGGGATCACAGCCGCGGCAATCAATAACGCAGGACTGTTAAGGATATTGCGCCACAAGTCATCGGGCTCAATCGGTGCCTCTGCCTCTACTTCAGCTTCAACAGCTATCGTCTCTGGCACTTGCGCAGCTTCAACTTCGGCTTTCAAGGCTTGGTTTTGTAGTTTGCTGGCTTGAAGTGTTTCTTCCAGCACAGCAATCCGTTGATTTAATTCTTCAACTTTAACTTTTAGCGCTTCAACATCTGAAGTGCGCACTGAGAGTTGATCTTGCGTGCGGGCTAATTCATCGGTTAATGACAGATTTTTGCTTTCTGCCGCTTCTAACCGCGCCGTCACATCTGAACTCAGCATCTTGGGCTTTTCTGGAACAGGTGTTTCAACAACCGCTTTAGGTGGTGTCACTTTCGTTTCAACAATCACCGCAGGAGCCGTGACTGGCGCTTTTGCTGTCGTCACCTTAGCTGGCGGTTTAGACGCTGCTTTCGCCGGAGCCCGAGATTGTCTATCACTTTGCTCTGCTCTGGCTATCGCCATACGATTGGGGATCGACAGCATGACTTCTTTAGACGGAATGAGCAGGATCATACCGCGTTCTAAACTGTTATAACTGGCAGAGTTAAACGCATGAGGGTTAGCATCGTATAAGGCGGCCATCACCTGATAGACGCTAACACTGGCATCAGGACGGACTTTTTGCGCTATGCTCCAAAAAGTGTCTTTCGATGTCGTTGGACCATATTGATGGTTAACTTGACGGATCTGTCCGTCTGGCCCCATGATTTTTAAGGGTTTTAATCTTGGTGTATCTGCAGCAACGGCGGGATCAATAAAATAAGCGGTAGAAGAAACAGCTAAAACAGTGGCCATTAGACCCACAAGATACGAAGTGCGAAATTTCATCAATCCTTCCCTTTGAAGCGCTATAAAGTTATCTCACTGATAACAGGCTTTAGGCAATTGTATTTATTGAGATTACTATAAACCAGAAATCCCCGCCCTGCTACTGTTCACAATTGTAAAACAAAAAAAGCCTGCTGACAGCAGGCTTTTCAATGGGCATCAAATGCAATCTAATGCTTAGTAATAATCTCTCACTAAGATCTCGGCAATTTGCACACTGTTCAAGGCTGCGCCTTTACGAATATTGTCTGACACAACCCACAAGTTAATCCCGTGAGAATGAGAAATATCCTTACGAATGCGACCCACATAAACCGGATCGGTTCCTGCGGCATCTGTCACTGCTGTTGGATAATCATCATCGGATTCAAACAATACCACTCCTTCGGCATTACGCAGTAAAGCTTTAACGTCTTCGGCATCAACAGGCTGACGAGTTTCGATATTAATGGCTTCAGAGTGACCATAAAACACAGGCACACGTACGGCAGTCGCATTCACTAAAATCTCATCGTCACCGAAAATCTTCTGGGTTTCCCAGACCATTTTCATTTCTTCTTTGGTATAGCCGTTATCCATAAATTTATCGATTTGTGGCAATACGTTAAAAGCAATTTGTTTTGGATAGACTTCAGCGTCGGCAGGTAAACCTTGCAGTAATTTAGTGCACTGATGCGCTAATTCTTCAATGGCTTTTTTACCTGTGCCCGATACTGACTGGTACGTTGCCACATTAATGCGGCTGATACCATAGGCATCATAAATTGGCTTAAGTGCCACCAGCATTTGAATGGTTGAGCAATTTGGGTTAGCAATGATATTGCGATTGCGGAAATCAGCGATAGCATGCGGATTCACTTCAGGTACAACCAAAGGAATATCGATGTCGTATCTAAAGTGAGAGGTGTTATCAATCACAACACAGCCTGCTTCAGCAGCAATCGGTGCCCATTTGGCGGAAACATCACCACCTGCAGAGAAGAAACCAATTTGAGCTTGGGTCCAATCGAAGGTTTCTACGTCGAGAATGGTAATTTGTTTGCCATGAAAGCTGACCGTTTCACCGGCGCTGCGGCTACTGGCTAAAGGGTACAAATTGGCAACCGGGAAATTACGCTCTTCGAGGATCTCTATCATAGTTTGACCCACTGCGCCCGATGCACCTAAAACGACAACATTAAATTCCTGTGACATAGCTACTGACCGACTCCTGAAAAACCTAAATTAGACAACCAATCTACCTCAGATTGACCGTCATAAGCCAGCGCCAATGCACTAAATTCGCGTCTATGTTGGTGATTTTTTCTCATAGTGTCGAAGCCATTCTCATTTAAGAATGTATTTCTGAACATCTTGTCATCATCGCGCAAATCATAGACAAAACGCGCGAGCTGTAATAACGCTTTTTCATTCGGCGCGGTCGCAAGTTCGACCGCCTTAATGTTAAAGCTTGGCAAGAGATCCAGCAGACTTTTATCGGCAGCAATATTAAGTAACTGACACAGCTTTTGATAGAGCATAAAAGTGCCGCGCGCCTTACCTTCTAAGCTGTAACCTGCAATATGCGGCGTGGCAAATTCAGCCAGTGGTACGAGTTCAGGCATCGGTGTTGGCTCACCTTCCCACACATCGAGTACAAGTTTGAGATCATCACGCTGGCGTTTAGCTCTGACAAGTGCTTTGTTATCTATCACATCACCGCGGCAGCAATTCACTAACCATGTATTGGGTTTGAGCGCCTTTAAGCGCGCCTCATCGAACAAATGTTTGGTTTTATGCTCGCCCGTTCGCGTGATGGGCACATGTAAACTGATGATATCGGCCTGCGCCATGATGGTCTCTAAACTCACAAAACTACGCGGATCGCCCTCTGCAGCTTTAATGGGATCGTTAAGCAGTACTTTAATACCATAGGCTTGCAAACATTTTGCCGTTGCAGTGCCAGTGTTACCCGCGCCCACTATGCCGACGACCTTGCCCTTAAGCGGCGAATCAAACCGCTGTGCTAGCTCCAGCATAGCGATAAAAGCAAATTCCCCAACCGCAGTCGCATTGCAACCTGGCGCATTAGAGAAGGGGATATTACGCTCGGCAAGGTAGGCTAAATCCACATGATCTGTGCCTATAGTGGCACTGCCGACAAACTTCAGTTGATGATTGTCCGAGAGCAACTCGGCATTCACTTTGGTGACTGAGCGCACTAATAACACATCGGCATCGCGCACTTGCACTGCGGTTAACGTGCGGCCATTAACAGGAATAATTTCCCCGAGATCGCCAAATAGCGGTTCAACATAGGGCATATTTTCATCGACTAAAATCTTCATGGGCACCTGATCTAAAAAAAGTGGGAATGGAAGGCATCAAGATGCTCGGTATTCTAACAAGACTAATGGGATAAATCCTTGTCGATGCAACAGGTTTACAAAAAACGCCCATAAAAAAGGGAAGCCTAAGCTTCCCTTCTATCGCGTTTGATAAACAAACTTATTTGAATTTACGCATCACTAGCGTGGCGTTTGTACCGCCAAAACCAAAGCTGTTACTCATGACTGTATTCAGCTCAGCATCGCGATATTCACGCACGATAGGCATATCTTTCGCCGCTTCGTCCAGATTTTCGATATTGATGCTTGGAGCAATAAAGCTGTTTTCCATCATGATTAAGCTGTAAATCGCTTCATGTACGCCTGCGGCGCCTAATGCATGACCTGTCATAGACTTAGTCGATGCAATCGGTGGGCACTTGTCTTTGAAAACTTCACGTAGCGCTTCTAATTCACGCACGTCGCCCACTGGCGTTGAAGTGCCGTGAGTATTGATGTAATCGATTGGGGTATCGACATCCATCATCGCCATTTGCATACAACGCACAGCGCCTTCACCCGATGGCGCCACCATGTCATAACCGTCTGAAGACGCGCCATAACCAATCACTTCAGCGTAAATTTTTGCGCCGCGAGCCAGAGCATGCTCTAACTCTTCAACCACTAAAATACCGCCGCCGCCAGAAATCACAAAACCATCACGGTCTGCATCATAGGTACGAGAGGCTTTTTCGGGTGTGGCATTGTACTTGGTTGACAGTGCGCCCATAGCGTCGAAGCCCATGGTCAGTGTCCAATCCACTTCTTCAGCACCACCGGCAAACACCATGTCTTGCTTACCCATTTGGATAAGTTCAACGGCGTGACCAATACAGTGGGCGCTAGTTGCACAGGCTGAACTGATAGAATAATTCATGCCTTTAATTTTAAATGGCGTGGCTAAACAAGCGCTGGCCGTGCTCGACATGATGCGAGGCACAATATACGGACCTACGCGTTTAACGCCTTTTTCACGCAATGTATCGGCAGATTGTACTTGGTTGGACGATGATGCGCCGCCTGTACCCACAATCAAACCTACGCGTGGATCTGAATACTGTTCTTCAGTTAAATTGGCATCGGCAACCGCTTCTTGCATAGCAATGTAGGCATAAGCTGCCGCATCACCCATAAAACGCAATGCCTTACGATCGATATGCTCAGCAGGGTTTAACTTGATGTCACCCCATACATGGCTACGTAATTGCATCTCTTCAAACTGAGCTGAATGCGTAATACCACTGCGGCCCGCTTTCAGTGACTCGGTCACTTCTTGCTTGTTATTACCGATACTTGAAACAACACCCATTCCGGTGATCACGACTCTTTTCATTTTATTGCTATCCATTGTGTACATGTCAGTACCTACTTTTCGCTGAGCCAATAGTATCTGTTTTGACTCAATTAAGTGGTCAGCTTTCCATAAAGGCGAGTAAAATAATGCCAATTATGAGACCGAGAGTAAATTTCTTTGACTGCAGAGCCCAATAAACCTTGCCAAATTAAGCGCGATTACCCGCAATTAATCAACCTTTATCCCGCAACAGCTCACACTGATGCACACTATCTCAGCAAGTTGAGCATTTATCAGCAGCGGGTATTTGAGGCTCATTCACAGCAAAAACTCTTAGTATTAGGGCAAATTGGTTTAGGCAACGGGCTTGAACTCTTATCTTGGTGGCGCACTCAGACGAATCCTAACCAACGATTACTCCTTAACGTATTCGAACCCAATCCGATTAATGCGTACGAACTTAAATTACTTTGGGATCAATCCGCCAGTTTAACCAAAGTGCCTGAACTTGAGCCACTTGCCCAACGCTTACTTCATACAGAGCCGACGGCTATTATAGGTTGTCAGAGATTAATTTTTGATGACGGTCGTACCACAATCGACCTGCACTTTGGTGATATTCAATCCCAGCTCTGTTCACTCATCCATTCTCCGCTTCACCCCGTTCAGCACTGGCTGGTATTGCCCCATCTACAAAATGGGTTAAATCAGCAGATCCATTGGCAGATGGCAAAACTCAGTGACGATGGCGCCACTGTGGCAACTATTGGATTAAACGAATCAAGCGGATTAAGCGAAACTCCTGTGAGCCGTTTCCAAGCCTGCGGCTTTGAGGAGAGGGATTTTACCTGCGCTGCAATACAGACAAACCATCAGCCTGATGCCATTTTGTTACACGAGCGCCACGTCTTACGCCAGCAAGATGCTAAAGCCTATGCCTTTAATCCTATGGCTGCAATCTTACCCTCGGACGCGCCCAGCTCGATTGCCATCATAGGCGGCGGGTTAGCCTCGGCGCATTTGGCGCTGTCTTTGGCGGAACGAGGCCAAAGTACGCAGCTCTTTTGTAAAGATGCCAAGCTTGGCCAAGGCGCCTCGGGCAACCGCCAAGGGGCGATTTATCCGCTGCTGACACCGGAAAATGATGAATTAAGCCGCTTCTTCCAGCAAGCATTTTTATTTAGTCGACGTAGAGTACAGGCGCTGACATCTGTCCCCGCCCCAAATCAAGCGCCGATTTCCCATGATTTTTGCGGGGTATTGCAAACGGCCCACGATGAACGCAGCCAATTACGACTCGATAAAATTATTCAAAGCCAGAACTGGCCAAGTGAAATTGCCTATCGAGTCGATGCGCAGCAGGCCAATTCTCTTGCGAACATTAATATCGACAAATCAGGCTTTTTCTATCCGCTGGCTGGCTGGGTTTGTCCCTACGAATATGCCGAAGCCGCACTACAAAAAGCGCAGCAGCTTACTGAGGTCAAACTCCATTTGGAGACTGAGATCCTTGAAATTAAGCATCAAAGTGAAGGTTGGTATTTAACCACCGCTAAGCATCGCTTTGGCCCCTTTGCACAACTTGTGCTCGCCAATGGCGCAGCGCTCACGCAATTTGATGCCAGCAACAAATTACAAATTAGCCCTTTTCGCGGCCAAGTCAGCCATGTACCCGCTCAATTTCAATTGAGTCAGCTCGCGACTGTACTGTGCGCAAACGGTTATTTAACCCCGAGTCACCAAGGACTCCACTGCCTTGGCGCGAGTTACGTTAAAGAACCTAAGCATTTAGATTTTTGCCCGCAGGAGCAGCAAGAAAATCTCGCCAAAATGCACGAGAGTTATCCCAATCAGCCTTGGCTTGAAGATATCGACATGAGTGGCAACAATGCTCGCGTTGGCGTGCGTATGGTCACGCGGGATCATTTCCCTATGATGGGCTGCGCGCCCGATGTGCCACAAATTATTAAAGATTATGCGCAACATCAACTAACTAAAGAAAGTCGCCACTACTGGCAAACCATGCCAGCACCCGTGCATCAAGGGCTGTATATTCTTGGCGGGTTAGGCTCACGGGGATTAAGTTCTGGGCCACTGGCCGCCGAATGTCTCGCGGCGCAGCTTTGCGGCGAGCCAATACCACTCGATAAAGCAACTCTGTGTAAACTCAACCCTAATCGTATGTGGCTGCGAAAATTGCTCAAGGGCAAAGTGCTCTAGGCAATCAATCGCTAGAAAAATAACGTTTTTGAGCGCTATAAAAAAAGGGATTATGCCTTAGCTTTAATCCCTTTTTTATTATTTTCTGTAAACCACTTAAGCGGCAGTAACAACAATAGTGTTATCACTGCTGCTAGGTTCAAGACTGCTAGGCTCTACACAGCTAGCCTCTACACAGCTAGCCTCTACACAGCTAGCCTCAATATGTCGGGGCTTTCTCGATTCTCTCGCCACTTTTACCCGAGTACGATTGTTGTTATCACGACTCTGGCGGATCAGCGCATCGCCGCCTATGCTCGATGTCAGATCTGCAGCCTCACGGTGGGATTTAGCCAATCTGTCGTATAACAGCACATTGACCGAAGCCGCAAGATTCATACAACCGACCGTAGGCACATACACTACAGCATCAGCCTTATCGATAATCTCTTGCCCAATGGTGCCATCTTCAGGACCAAACACATAAAAGGCTTTTGCGGGATGGACAAACTCCGGCAGCGGCGTTGCGCCCACCACCAAATCGACACAGATAAGCTGAGTGCCCGCCGGAATCGCGGCTAACAATGAAGTGACGCCCGTGAGCGGAATGCGCTCGCCAGCATCTTTAGTATCGACATGGTATTGCACAGCACCCGAACGCGCGGCTAACTCGTAGCGCCTGCCAGTGTAAAATACGCCATCGACGCCATAACAACCCGATGCGCGCATAATGCCACCGACGTTAACGGGTGTTTTAGGATTCACTAAACCGATAAATACCGCGCTAGCATTGAGCGTTTGCTCACAGGCTAATTCAGCACTCGGCATTTCTACACTCGTTACTTCGGTATTAGTCACGTGCTCGTTGTCAGTCATCGGCTGGGAGCTAGGCAACATCCAATTCGCCTATAATCTTTGCCTGCAGCTGTGCCCATGCCTGTTCAACCAAGGCATAATCGGCATCATTTAATTCTTGGCGCGCGAGTGCTAGACAGTCGGTCATTTTTAGCATTAAAGCATCAAGATCCGTTTCACCCTGTGCTTCCAATTGGGACAACACTACGGCCACATGGCCCTGTAAGTAGCCACAGGCAAACAAAGCATCGTCATCACCATGACTAACAACGCTGGCGATCCACTGTTCTAATGCGTCTTCGTAATGCTCTAACATGGGTCTAACTCTCCATTAATACTGGATTGGCCGACACATCTGCTGCGACCAATAAATCTGGATTGGCCACCTGATACATGACGTAATCATGGTAGCCCGTCGTCACTTTATAATAGCCGCCAAGCTCGCTATCTAATTTAGGGTCGCCACTATCCACAATTAGTGGTCGTCCATCAAGTGCTTTTAGCTTAGTTTTTGTGGCAAGGATAATAATATTGTCTTTTCCGATGCGCCGAATGAGCTCGGGCGACAATTGTTGATTACCGCGCCCTAAGATATGGCCTTGACCGCCAATCAGAGTGATCACCAACTTAGCCGGCTTATCTTGGGTCAGTTCGAGTAATTTGTTCGCGGTTAAGTCACTGCCGACTAAACTTTTATTTTGAATAAGATCAACACCGAGCAGGGTATTATCGAGGCCTAACTCTTCCATCACAAAGGCAACCGTACTGCCAGAGCCCATGATGTACAGTTCATCTTCCATTTGATTGATCACATCGGCGGCGATATCGGCCAGCACGAGTTCATCGACTTCCTTACCGCCCATCTTCACCGCTTGCACATAACGCGGCTCGGCGGGCACTAAGAGCTCACCAAAGCGTTTAGCGCGCACTGTGCCTTGGCGAAAAGCCACTTCATCAATATCCATTACATCGGCGGACATCAAACTGACAAGTTCGCCATCGAGTAACATCTTGACCACCATGCCAGACGCATGGGGCGTAATGCCGTAAACGCCGGAATGAATTTTCACCCCAGCAGGCACACCGAGCACAGGGAGTTTGTCGTCGATAGTGGCTTGTTCAAATACGGAGTAAACATCGCGGGCCGTGCCATCGCCACCGGCAAAAAGGAGTAAATCCAGCGGTTCATCCAGCAGCGCACGCACAACGGCCTGCGTATCCAGTGCCTGAGTTTTATCCGGAGTTTGATACACCACTCGCGTGGTAAAACCGAGTGTTTTAGCGGCGTCTTCACCCATGATGCCTGAAGCAGTAATGACTTCAATGTCATCACTATAATCACGGATAACCTCGAGGGCCTGCATCATACGCAAGGCGGCTTTGGGTTCAGCGCCTAAGGCGAGCGCTTCTTCGGCAACGCCATCGCTGCCCTTAAGACCAACACTGCCACCTAAGCCAGCCAACGGATTGACAACTAACCCTAAACGAAACCGAATCACCTTTACCTCACTTAACACAATCTTTTGATTTTTATATTTTTTATCTTAATGGATATGACTAGGCCGTATGGGCTACAACACTCGGTTTATCCTTAGGGATAAAGAATACCGCCAGCATAGCGGCAAAGGCGCATACTGCGGCAAATACCCAAGACCAAACCGCCCCGCTACCATCGCCCCAAATAAAGCCACAAATCCAAGTACCGAGCGCGCCGCCAACCCCAAAACTTAAACTGGCGTATAGGGCTTGACCTTGGCTTCTGTGACTCGCATCGAAATGTTTATGCACAAATTGAATCGATGCGGCGTGGGTTAAACCAAAGGTAAAGGCATGTAATAATTGGCTAAAACCAAGCCACAACACGCTATCTACCCCAAAGGCAACCAATAACCAACGCAAGCAAGTCATGCCGATGCTGACAATCAATAAGGTATTCACACCATAGCGGCCGAGTAAACGCGGCGCGAACATAAACATCACGATCTCGGCCATAGCGCCAAGAGCGACAAATATGCCCGCCGAGGATTCGGAGTAACCCGCTTGCTTTAAATATAAAACGAAGAAGCCGTAGAAAGGTCCCGCGCTCATTTGCAGCAACATCGCCGAGACTAAGAACCAAATAATCGCCCGATTCCATTGCAATGGCGGCCGCACTTGGCTGGTGTCGCGCACTAAACGATTTGCTGGTAATGGCAACGCACTGGCTAACATGCCAATAAATAATGACAAACCAATATAAGGCAACACCTCAGTGCCCCACTGACCAATGGCAAAGCCCGCACCGACAACAAGACAAATATAACCGACACTACCCCAACTGCGAATTTGACCGTAGCGGCTGGCATTCTCGCCTAAGGTTTCTAAGGTGATCACTTCAAGCTGGGCGAGGATTGCATTCCAAAAGAAGGTATATAAGGCCAAACTCAGCGCCATATACACAAAACCACCATGGTAGAAGAAACTCAAATACGCCAGCGCGGCGGCTCCCGCGCCCATTTTGATCAGCTCGGCGCGCATCCCCGTTCGGTCAGCCACTTTAGCCCACACATTCGGCGCAACGATGCGCGTCGCCATCAGGATGGCGAGTAAAAAGCCAATTTCTTGAGGATTAAAACCGCGATTTTCGAAGAAGACCCCAAGATAAGGGACCATAGTGCCGAGAATAGAAAAGAAGAAAAAATAGCAGGCACAAAGCCAGCGCAATTGCCGGCTTGTGCTAGAAGAAGTTGACATTAACGCATTCCATTTATCTCATGCTACTCATTGTATCGTTATCGCATACCAGCTATTTCATGCGCCTATCTCATACCCCTATCTCATTCCGAGAACGGGCGTGTGACTGCGTACATCCTGATTTTGCGCTCTGTGTCTTAATAAGTGATCCATCAACACAATGGCAAGCATAGCTTCGGCAATCGGTACCGCGCGGATCCCAACACAAGGATCGTGACGACCTTTAGTGACCACTTCAGCCATTTCACCCTGTGCCGTCATACTTTGACCTGGCACGCTGATGCTGGAGGTGGGTTTTAACGCAATATGGGCAATTATCGGCTGACCCGACGAAATCCCACCGAGCACACCGCCCGCATGATTAGATTCAAAGCCTTGCGGCGACATTAAGTCACGCCCTTCGGAGCCCTTTTGCGTCACGACACCAAAACCATCACCAATCTCAACACCTTTGACGGCATTAATACCCATCAGAGCGTGGGCGATATCGGCATCGAGTCTATCAAATACTGGCTCACCTAAACCCACTGGCACACCTGTCGCGATAACGGAGATTTTCGCGCCAATCGAGTCACCGGATTTTTTCAGCTCACGCATGTATTCATCGAGCGCTTCCAGCTTGCTAGCATCGGGGAAGAAAAAGGCATTTTGCTCGATTTGGTCAAGATCAATGGTCTGCGCACAAATAGGACCCAGCTGCGACATATAGCCGTAGATCTCGATACCGTGAACTTGCTTTAAATACTTTTTAGCCACAGCACCCGCCGCAACCCGCATCGCAGTTTCACGGGCTGAAGAGCGGCCACCACCGCGGTAGTCACGCATACCGTACTTTTGCTGGTAGGTATAATCGGCGTGCCCAGGGCGAAATAAATCTTTGATATTAGAGTAATCTTGACTGCGTTGATCGGTATTTTCAATCAAGAGTCCAATCGAGGTGCCCGTGGTTTTACCTTCGAAGACGCCGGATAAAATCCGCACTTCATCGGGCTCACGGCGTGCCGTGGTATATCGGGATGTCCCAGGACGACGGCGGTCAAGATCGTGCTGCATATCGGCTTCGGTTAATTCAAGCCCAGGAGGGCAACCATCAATAATGCAACCCAGTGCAACACCGTGACTCTCACCAAACGTCGTCACTACAAAATTTTGACCAATACTGTTTCCAGACATCCGCTTTGTACACCTTAGGTTATTTGTTCATCGCTCCGTGTCCAGCGAGTACTGGACAATTTATTTTCCCGCTGCAAGCCTAACTGGCAGCGGGAAAAGTCTCAACCTAATTTGCTATCTTAGGCTATTGTGCGTCGCGATAAATGCCGAACACTGACTGATTTTCGACCAGTTGATCGCGGGTCAATACAAATACGCCATCGCCGCCATTTTCAAAGTTAATCCAAGTGAATGGCACTTCTGGGAACTGCTCAATCAAATGCACCATAGAATTACCGACTTCGACTACGAGTAAACCCGTTGGCGTGAGGTATTGCGCGGCATTGGCGAGTATACGCTTGGTTAAATCTAACCCGTCGCGACCTGAGGCTAAACCAATGGCTGGCTCATGGTGATATTCATCAGGCATGTCGCCAATGTCTTCAGCATCCACATAAGGTGGGTTTGAAACAATCAAATCATACTGAGGCCCTTCTGGGATGGCCGAAAACAGATCCGATTGCATCGGGAAAACTCTGTCCATCACACCTAAGGTTTCGATATTGATTTGCGCCACATCTAAGGCATCTTCGCTGATATCCAGCGCATCGACTTCGGCGTCTTCAAATTCATAGGCACAGGCAATCGCGATACAAGCGCTGCCAGTACATAAATCTAAAATACGTGTGACTGGCTTGTTATATAACCAAGGGCTAAAACGGTTAGCGATCATTTCGGCAATCGGTGAACGAGGCACTAACACGCGCTCATCGACGTAAAACTCAAGCCCAGCAAAACGCGCCTTGTTGGTCAAGTAAGGCACAGGTAAGCGCTCTCTCACTCGACGAATGATCAACTCGACAATTTTATGCTTTTCACTGCTGGTCAAGTTACTTAAAATCACTTGCTGACCGATTTCTTCGGGTAAGTGTAAGGCATGGAAAACTAAGGCGATGGCTTCATCCCACGCATTATCAGTACCATGACCATAATACACATTGGCATCGTTAAAACGGCTCACGGCCCAACGTAACATATCGCCAATAGTACGTAATTCTGTCACAGCTTCATCTACAAAGATCTTATCCAAAACGTGCTCCCGCTAGTTTGTTCGCAAACATTGTAACTGAACTCTATTCAGAAACCATAGGATTCAATAGAATACCCGCCATGAATAAAGACGACGACAAAGAAGGCTTGGCGATGTTCTCAAAGCTTATTGATGGAATTAAACCCATCACGCAAAATAAGCGACACTTTCGCATGCCCTTAAAAACCAAACAAGAAATAGAACTGAAAGAGCAGCAACTGCATGCTAACAGTTATTTCTCAGATACTTATCAACCACTACTGCCTGTACAAGGGCCGATGCGTTGGTTGGAAGAAGGTGTTGAAAGCTTAGAGCTCAAGCGCCTCAGACGCGGCGATTACCAGCCAGATTTACTGCTGGATTTGCACGGCTATCGCCAATCAGAAGCCAAACTTGAGTTAGCGGCACTGATCCAAGCCTGCGTTAAACAGCAAAGCCTGTGCTGCTGCATTATGCATGGTTATGGCAGTGGCATATTGAAACAACAAGTTCCCATGTGGTTAGTGCAGCATCCTATGGTGAAAGCTTTCCATCAAGCGCCTAAAGAATGGGGTGGCGATGCGGCGTTATTAGTGCTGATTGATATTGGCGAGCAGCCGCATAGACGTTAGCTAGCTATCGGCTTAGGCTTTAACATTTACTATTTAGCGAAAACAAACGGCCCATTTAATGTGGGCCGTTTGTTTTGTAAAAGAGATATAAACCTAGATTAGCTAATACTATGGGGGGCGTGCTGCCACACGATTGAGGCTTGCTCGGCATGTTTATCAATGAGCGTAATGCCTGACGTCGCGAATAATGGCGGCTCAACGCCAGCCACTAACTCACTGACTAAGTAGCCCAGTAACGGCATGTGAGCAATCACGAGTACTTTATCCGCTTTGTATAACTCAGCATAAGCCACAACCAAGGCGGCTACATTAGCGGGATCGCCAGAAGGCACAAGATCATCGGCGACTAGCCACTTACGTGGCTCAGGAAAATGCTGACTCAGTTCCTGCCACGTTTGCTGTGCTCGTAAGTAAGGACTAACTAAAACAAGATCGAAATCAGCCACACTGCGAGCTAGCCAGTTGCTCATCAACACAGTATGGTGCCTTCCAACATCGGTCAGTGTTCTGTCTCTATCAGACTGAGCATTAAATCCGGCGTCACCATGTCTCATCAAAAATAGCTGCATACTTCTCTCGCGACTCAAACTTGTTTTTGTTTTATCCCAATTGTAGCCCTAAAATCCGTTTCAACAAACCTCACAAGACTTAATCTTTAGTCGATAAACACAAGAGATATTTGCTAAAAACCATTAAGACTATCAATATATAACAAGCTATCGTTACCGGAGTGTCTCTTTGCAAGCCTCTCAGTCCATATATAAAAGTCCAAATGATCACCGCCAGTATCGTTATCTTGTATTAGATAATGCGCTCAGGGTGTTATTGGTTGAAGATCAAGATGCTAGCCAAGCTGCCGCATCTATGGCTGTTGGCGTGGGTCATTTTGATGATCCCGCAGATAGACCCGGCATGGCGCACTTTTTAGAGCATATGCTCTTTCTAGGTACTGAGAAATTCCCAGACTCAGGCGAGTATCACGCCTTTATCAACCAACATGGCGGCAGCAATAACGCTTGGACGGGCACAGAGCACACTAACTTCTTTTTCACCATCAATGAAGAAGTATTTGCCGACTCCTTAGACAGATTCAGCCAATTTTTTATCGCCCCAAAATTTGATTTAGATTTAGTCGATAGAGAACGCCAAGCTATTGAATCTGAATTTAGTTTAAAACTGAAAGATGATATCCGTCGAACCTATCAAGTACTCAAAGAGACAGTCAACCCACGGCATCCATTTTCGAAATTTTCCGTGGGTAACTTAGTCACCTTAGGCGGAGAACAGGCACAGGTACGTAGTGAATTACTCGATTTCTATCAAAGCCATTACAGCGCTAACTTAATGACCTTGTGCTTAGTCGCTCCGCTTTCCCTTGATGAATTACAAGATTTAGCCTGTCACTATTTTAGTGGGATCCGAAACTTGAACTTAGTGAAAAACTATCCTCAAGTACCACTATTTTCAGAAAAAGAACTGTTGAGGCAAATCGATATTGTACCGCTTAAGGAGCAAAAACGCTTAAGCATCAGTTTTAATTTCCCAGGAATTGATCACTACTACAAACGTAAGCCTTTGACTTATATCAGCCATATTTTAGGCAATGAGAGTCATGGCAGTCTGTTGTCGTATCTGAAAGAACAAGGATTAGTGAACAACTTGTCTGCGGGCGGCGGTGTAAATGGTTATAACTTCAAGGATTACAGTATCGGTTTACAGTTAACCGATAAAGGGCTAGGCAATCTCGATGAAATTATCAGCTGCTGTTTTGAGTATATTGAACTTATCAAAACCCAAGGCTTAGATGAATGGCGTTATTTGGAGCGTGCAAACCTGCTCAAAATGGCGTTTCGTTATCAAGAGCAAGTTAAATCACTCGATTTAGCCAGCCATCTCAGTATCAATATGCATCACTATGAAGTCGAAGACTTGGTCTTTGGCGATTATCGGATGGATGGGCTGGATATCCCTGAAACCATTGAGCTACTTGAGCTCATGGTGCCACAGAATATGCGCCTGCAGCTTATCGCCCAGTCGGTTAAAACGGATCGTAAAGCAAACTGGTATCACACGCCGTACAAAGTCCGCCCAATTGCGCCACAGTCCCTCGCTCGTTGGAAAGTGAACAATATTCGCCCTGAATTACAACTACCGGCTGCAAATCCTTTTATTGTCGCCGACTCGATTGCCCGTCCGGATAAGAGCGATGTTGACGTGCCTGTGATAGTTGCTGAATCAACTGGATACCGCATTTGGCATAAGAAAGATGATGAGTTTAATGTGCCAAAGGGTCACATGTATTTATCGCTGGATTCAGAGCAGGCAAGTAAAACGCCAAGGCATGCCGCCCTCACCCGCTTATATGTTGAAATGCTACTCGATTATCTCACCGAGCCAACCTATCAGGCCGAAGTTGCTGGATTAAGCTATAACATTTATCCGCATCAAGGCGGAATTACACTGCATTTATCGGGCTTTACCGGCAATCAAGAAACGTTATTAGCGCTATTAATCCATAAAGCCAGAGAGCGCAATTTTACCGAAGAGCGCTTTGCCCTCATAAAATCTCAGCTTCTGCGCAGTTGGCAGAATCAAACACAGGCTAAACCGATTTCACAATTATTTACTAGCCTGACTGTTACGCTGCAAAAAAGCAGTTATGAACCAGCACGTATGGCTCAAATGTTGGAAGATATTAGCCTAGAAGATTTACATAACCATGTACGCGCCTTCTACGAAAAGATCTATCTTGAAGGGTTAGTCTACGGGGATTGGTTAGTCTCTGAAGCACAAGCTCTCGGCAAACGTTTAGAGCACATTTTATCCTTAGTTTCGACGCCGAGCGCCGAGTCCACCAGAGAATTAGTGAATTTAACAGGCCAAGGCACGTTACTGAGAGAACTCGCAATAGATCATCAAGATAGCGCAATTATTGTGTATTACCAATCTGCCGTGGCAACACCCGAAAAAATGGCGCTATTTAGCTTACTGAATCACACTATGTCGTCCACCTTCTTCCATGAGCTGCGTACTGAAAAACAGTTGGGCTATATGGTAGGCACAGGTTACCTGCCGCTCAATCGTCATCCTGGACTTATTTTCTATATTCAGTCACCCACAACTGGGCCCCTGCATTTATTAGAAGCCATCGACGAGTTTATTGCCGACTTTAATTATGCAGTGATGCAAATCACCAACGAAGAATGGGAAAGCACAAAGGTAGGTCTGATTAATCAAATCATGGAGCACGACGCGAACCTCAAAACTCGCAGTCAACGTTATTGGGTCAGTGTCGGCAATAGAGATTATAAATTTAACCAAAGAGAACTCGTCGTAGACGAAATCACTAAGCTCACCCGCACTGATTTACTCAAATTCATGATGCGTAAAATGCGTACTAAGCACAGCGATCGCTTAGTGTTATTTAGCACAGGTGAACAACACAGAACCCAAGCCGCGCTGATGTCAGACAAAATGATCACGGATCTTAAAGTTTTTAAGCAAACGGCAGAAAAGTTTAATTTCTAAACAAAAAACACTTTTGCTCACACATTTGTGAGCAAAGTTAGGTAAACAAACAGAACCGCTACAAATCAGTCCAACTATAGTCGTATCTTTCAGTGTTGGACGTAATCCTGATGTAAAACATGGCTAGCCCATGTTCTACCACTTCATCACTGAACAATTTTACTGCATCTACATGCTGTTAAAAGGATTTTCTGCAGACTCCACTTTGACAAACCGCTCACTTTCTGGAAAAGTGATGTAACACAATTGTTTCATGGCATCCTCGGATAATAAGAACAAACACTATGCCTAAAGCACTCTTTAAAATCGTCTTGCTCGCTTTTTTTAGCTTGCATGCATTCGAAGACGTAAACGCATCTCCCTTTTCTGATAAATCTCCAATTATTCTCCAATCACAATCTTTTGGTGTCCCAGAAGGACTTTCCCAAAGCACTGTTACGTCTATCGTTCAAGACAATGATGGTTATATATGGATAGGAACATTTAATGGATTAAATCGATTTGATGGGAAAAACTTTAAGCATTTTTATGCTAATGATACCAGAACAGGCCTTCCCAGCTCTTTTATTAAAAGTTTACTTATTGATGATAAAGGCATTTTATATGTTGGAACAGATAGTGGCTTAGTCGTATATGATAAACTTCAAGAATCCTTTTCTCATTATGGCCTGTCGGTAAAAAACTCTCCAGTTTGGAGCCTCAACTCAAGTGATAAGAGTTTAATTGTTGGAACTAACAAAGCAATTATAGATATAAATAGCAAAGAAAAAACATACGAACTTTCAAATAAAGGCCTAAGTGAAATCAAAAAAACGATAAAAGTAGGCGACGATTATTACATAAGAGATTATGCAGGTACGTTATTTAAGCTCACCCAGAATGAATTAAAAGAGATAGCTAAAAAAACAATTGATTTCGAGCAAGAAGATCACTCAACACTACTCATATCATTAAGTGATGGACTATATAAGTATAAGGACAATAAAATAGTAAAAATTGATCCGCGAGTATTTTCTCAACTCACGAAACACAAAAACACTATTTATGGTATCACTAATAAAAATATAGTTAATATTTCTAAAAATAGCATTGTAGGACTTCTAGCCACAGATAGCACAGATAAAACATCTTCATTTTTTGCAACCGAAGATATGTTTATACTAGGAAGTATTGATCAAGGCATCACTATTGTAAAAAAAGTAAATAATTTAGTGCAGAAAACCAACTTAACCACCGATAGCACATGGCATCTTACAAAAAACACTAAAGGCTTTCTGGTTTCATCTGACTCTGAAAAAATAAATCTTTTTGATGAAAATTTAAACCTAATCAAAAGTTTCAGCACTCATACTCAAGGATACAAATACGCAGTTCTAAGTGATGATGGACTTTATTTTGGTACTAATGCAGGGTTATTTTTACAGAAAGATGATTCATCCAGGTTGATTAGCAAAAATATAATATCATCACTCTCTATTAATGAAAATAGTTTAACAATTGCTGCTGGCACACCTGATGGGAAAGTTTTAATCATCAAAAATGGTGAAATTACTAACAGCATTGATACAAAAAAGAATGAACCAATTTTTGACGTAGAGTTAACATCTGACAACCTAATATATATAGCCGGACAAGATGGACTGAAAAAATATGAAAATGGGTTATTAGAAAACTTAAACAATGAAATAACTTACAGCATCGAAAAAAGTGATAATGGTATTTACTTCGGAACATCAACATCACTGATGCTTTATAATGATACCAGTAAAAAAATTTCGAGAATACTTTCTAACAATAAAGAGATCTACGCCATTGTAGATAATGATGGTTTTATAACAGCCTCATCACTAAGTGAAGTCATTATTTTTGAAAAAAACAGTAAAGTATCTTATACCTTAAAAACATCAAATGGGAGTCAATATGAGTACAATGCTCCAAATGGTATTAATATAAACGGTAACACTCTACTTGCGGGGATCAATGGAATTAGTCTAGTATCACCTAAAGATGTTGTAAGCTATGTAAAGAAAAGCAAGGTAAATAAAACAGAAATATCAGATTTCTTAGTATTTAATATAGTTCAAAATCAAGAAAGTAACTATCTAATACAATCAATCGCAGCATCTAATAAAATATCATTGAAATACTCTGACTATCCATTTTCGTTCAACTTTATATCTCCCATGTCAGACGACTCATCAACTAACTACTACTATAGGATGTTTGGCCTTTCTGATATATGGATACCTGCAAATGGAACAAACTCAGCAACATATACAAACTTATCTCCAGGAAATTATACCTTTCAAGTTTATGCGGTTAACTCACTTTCCGGTGAAAAAGCAGCAACAAAAGAGCTTGCTGTCATTATAACACCTCCTTGGTGGTCATCATTTCAAGCAAAATCTATTTATGCTGCAATTGTATTATGTATCTCATATCTAGTAATAAAAACGGTGCTACGTCGTAGAGAAACACAAAGACAGATTGTACTCAGCGAAGAAAGATTAAAACTTTCCCTTTGGGGAAGCGGTGATGAAATGTGGGACTGGGATATAGAAACTGGCAACATTTTTCGCTCCAATATTTGGGGAGCACTTGAATTTCCCCGTGATGGACATCGTTCAGGTAAATCGGATGAAGAGAGTAATATACATCCTATGGATCAAGAACGTGTTCGTGAAGCACTCAATAAGCATTTTTATGGTGAAACAGATCATTTTGAAGCCGCATATAGGGTAAAAGGCAAAGACGACAATTGGGTATGGATCTTAGACCGTGCCAAAATTGTAGAGCGGGATGACAAAGATAATGCCCTGCGAATGACTGGAACGATTAAAAATATTAGTCAGTTTAAACAAAAGGAAGAACAACTAAAACTCTTTGAAAAAGCAATTGAAAACATTTCGGAAGGTATGTTTATCCTCGACAACGAATACCGTTTTGTCGAAGTCAACGAAGCTTGCTGTAAAATTTCATTACGTAACCGAAATGACTTTATTGGCAACTTACTCACATTTGATTTATATCCAGAAACCTTCTCCACCCAAATCAGAACCATGTTAAAACAGCAAGGTCGCTGGGCAAATGAAGTCGAAGCCGCCAGAGGAGATAACAGTCACTTCCATATGGAGCTCACTATCGATGCTATCTATGATGAGTTAGGCGAATTATCACACTATGTTGGTGTTTTTTCTGATATATCAAGACGTAAGCAGCAAGAAGAAGAGCTTAGAAAATTAACTAATAACGATCTCTTAACTGGACTGCCAAATCGCTCCAACTTACAAGTGACCTTAAGTAACCTAGTGAATCGAGAAATAGCTCATGCGCTTATGGTACTTGATCTTGATAATTTTAAACGTATTAATGACTCCTTAGGCCATCAAATTGGGGATGCATTATTAAAGCTCGTTGCTACCCGCATTAAGTCCTTACTTCCTAAAAATACCAGTATTTATCGTCTAGGCGGAGATGAATTCGCCATTGTATTAGACAAGGGTTCAGATATAAGCGCCAGCGCTGCGATTGCTAACCGTATTATTGAGGGATTAAAACCTGCATTTGACGTTAGCAATGAACAGCTAGTCCTAGGATTAAGTATTGGTATAGTGCTGTTCCCAGAAGATGAACAAAGCGAGCAAGCATTACTGAGAAAGGCTGACATTGCTATGTACCATGCTAAGTCTGCGGGAGGTAATTGCTACCAGTTTTATTCTGAGTCCTTGAACCAACATGCAATTAGGCAATTAGAAGTAGAAAATCTTATCCGTGAAGGCTTAAAAGATGATCTATTTGAAGTTTATTATCAACCTAAGGTTGATCTTAAAAGCGGTAAAATTGCAGGTATGGAGGCTTTAGTCAGATTAAATCATCCAGTACATGGCTTGATACCCCCAAATGATTTTATTCCGCTTGCTGAAGAAAACGGCTTAATTGTTGAAATTGGTGAAATAGTCTTACGCAAAGCCTGTTTCGCAGCACAGAAATGGCGTGAACAAGGCATATTCAGCGGCAGAGTCGCCGTCAATTTATCGTCACGTCAATTTGCACTGCCCGATATTCAACAGCGAATAGAGTCAATATTAAGACTCACTAAACTACCTGCATGTCATCTTGAATTAGAAATAACTGAAGGTACCGTCATTAAACAGCCGGAAACGGCTATTATTGTCATGCAGCAACTGGCTAAAATGGGCGTTAGTTTAGCACTCGATGATTTCGGCACTGGATACTCGTCCCTTTCATACTTAAAACGTTTCCCGATTCATACTTTAAAAATTGATAAAGCTTTTGTTGACGATATTGATAAGTCTGATCGCGATCTCAAAATGGTCGATTCTATTATCACTATCGCCCATAACATGGGGCTTTCTGTTGTAGGAGAAGGGGTAGAACAAGCTGCACAATTGAACATTTTACGGGCACTCAACTGTGAAGAAATTCAAGGCTATATTTTTAGTAAGGCCATAAAGGAGACCGAATTTACCTTACTACTCCAAGAAGACATGATAAAGCTAAACACAAAAAGCAACATTACATAATCAATTTACTCTCAACTTGATTGCGACTTACAACATTGGCACAACAAGTGCAATAGCACTATCAGTGTCAATAATAAATCAATATCAACTACCCTGAGAGAGAATTAGAATGATGAAAGGAATCCTTGCCGCCGTTACTTTATTATCTTCAATTAGTTTTGCAGTAAATACTTATGCACTTGAAGATAGCACTAAATTAGAACCAGCAGCTAAGTCAATTACTTCAGAAGAACCTGCAGTTAAACTTGCTCCAGTAGAAGTAACTGGGCATCCATATGTGAAGTTTAAACCTTTTGAAATCGCTGGGCATCCTTATGTGAAGTTCAAACCTTTTGAAATCGCTGGGCATCCTTACGTGAAGTTCAAACCTTTTGAAATCGCTGGGCATCCTTACGTGAAGTTCAAACCTTTTGAAATCGCTGGGCATCCTTACGTGAAGTTCAAACCTCTCGAAGTCGCAGGACATCCTTACGTTAAATTTATTAACTCTGAAGTTGCATAACATTAATCAGGTTAAGGAGAGTGACTATGTTAAATTCAATCAAAAAAGCACTCGGTTTATCCAAGCCAGCGCGTAAAAAAGTTAAGTTGCCTGAAGGCTTGAATCACCTTGAAGTGATTTCAGCAAAAGGTTGGTGGAACTAATTTAAGTTCTGTAGCCATGAGTCTAACTCATGTACAGTGATAGTTAATTAAGTTAGCGCAGCTTAGAAACAATAAAGGGAGCATTGACTCCCTTTAGTTTTAAGTGAATATAAAAGTACTAACTAATAGTCATGTAGTCATGTGTCATGTAGTCATGTAGYCATGTAGYCATGTAGYCATGTAGYCATGTAGYCATGTAGYCATGTAGYCATGTAGYCATGTAGYCATGTAGYCATGTAGCCATGTAAATTACATAACAGATTGATAAATTAGCTATTTAATATCTCTTCCTCACTACAACGGATTTTCCTCAAAGCTAAATGGCGGTGTGTCGTAAAGAGCGGATAAGCCAGAGGCCCGAGGACAAAACCCAGCAGCACCCAATGCTTAACAGTAAGACCTGCGGTAAATGCAGCTAAGCCGAAGTACCAAGCCGAGATTAATGCGATAAAGATAACCAGCAAAACCACAAACCACCTCTTTAAAAACAACTAAATAAATCATAAAGGTAGAGAAATTAATTCCTCATCAAAATGCGAATGCTACTCGCGTAGTCTTGGTGATTGATGCACATGTTAAATACGTCATTTTAACGGCAGGATAAAAAGTTTTCCGCACTATGCATAAACGAGCAACACTCATTCATCGCTACGCTCTCAGTACAGAACAGGTAACACCGAACTCTCGATAAAGGGCTCGGATTATACAAGATCCACATCCCCAATGTGAACATTTTTTAGGCAAAAGCATGCCTTGTGGCAATAAAAAAAGCGGCAACAAACTGCCGCTTTTTTGTTCAATTTTGATTAACTAAGACCTAGATTAACTATGACTTAGATTCACTGAAACTTAGAAAAAGTGCGCGTTTTCTTGAGCCATGGTTTTTAAGCGCTCACAAGGTTCGAATCTGTTACCGAATTGACTTTGATAACCTTCAAGAATCTTCACTAAGTTCGCGGCGCCTAAAGTGTCAATATAATGGAATGGGCCACCGAGGAATGGTGGGAAGCCAATACCAAAAATGGCGCCAATATCACCGTCTCTTGGCGATGCAATAATACCATCATCTAAACAACGCACCGCTTCATTGAGCATTTGTACGACACAACGCTCGGCAACCGCTTTTGCGTCTTTATTGGTGCCAGGCTTAATGCCTAACACGCCATAAACACTCTCATCGACAGCTTTAGCTTTCTTGTTCGATGCGCCGTATTGATAGAAACCTTTGCCATTTTTACGGCCTTTACGATCGTCACCTAAAAGCTTGTCGAATGCGGCTGGCGCTTTAAAACGTTCACCCAATTCTTTCTCAAGGATCGGTGAAATTTTTGCGCCCACGTCGATACCCACTTCGTCGAGTAAAGTAATCGGTCCCACAGGGAAGCCAAATTTCACTAAGGCTTTATCCAAATGCTCAACACTTTGGCCTTCGAGTAGTAATTGCGCGGCCTCGTTCATGTAGAGCGCAAGAATACGGTTCACGTAGAAACCCGCGCCATCCTGTACCACTATCGGTGTTTTACCTTGCTTACGGGCAAATGCGACAGTAGTCGCAATGGTTTCTGGCGACGTTTTAGCGTGGGCAATCACTTCCACCAGCGGCATTTTCTCTACTGGCGAGAAATAATGCAGACCAATCACATTTTCAGGACGCGTCGCCGCCTCGGCGATTTGGCTAATCGGCAAAGATGAGGTGTTTGACGCAAAAATCGTGTGCTCACCACACTCACGCTCAATGTCTTTCACCATTTGATGCTTAAGCGCTAAGTCTTCAAATACCGCTTCCACAACGATGTCGGCATCTTTAACGCCTTTATACTCAGTGGTTGTGGTCATCAGCGCCATTAAGTTGTCACGGGCAGCAGGCGTCATATGGCGGCGCTTTACCCCTTTATCCAACAACTTATAAGCGTAGGCTAATGCATTGCTTAAACCTTTTTCGCTGATGTCTTTGACGCGAACGGGGATTTTAGCCTTAGTAGTCGTCACAGAGGCAATGCCTCCGCCCATTAAACCGCCACCTAAGATCACCGCTTTCTTCACTTTGCGCGGTGTAGCACCCTCAGCGCCGGTTTCTTTCTTCATTTCAGTGGTGGCGAAGAAAATACTGCGCAGCGCTTCAGATTCTTTTGATACCACTAATTCAGCAAAGTGACTCGCTTCGACTTCTAGCCCTTTTTGCATCCCCTTCGCAATCCCTTGACGCACGCAGTCAATAATCTTGGCTGGTGCTGGATAATTACCTTGGGTTTTCTTTTCGACTTGTTTAGTCGCTTGATCAAAAATAATGTTACGGCCAAAGCTCGTGCCTTCAAGCACTTGATTAACGAGTGACTTTTTAACAGGTTTCGGTGCACGTTTACCTGCAAGCGCCATCTCAACTGCGGTTTGCAGCAAAATGGTCTGCGGTACAACATCATTCACTAAGCCCATTTTCAAGGCTTGTTTAGGACGGATTTGTTTACCGGTCAACATCATGTCTAAGGCGGTGGTAATACCGACTAAACGAGGCAAACGTTGAGTCCCACCGCCTCCAGGTAATAAGCCAAGTTGAACTTCCGGTACGCCGAGCATGGTTTTACCATCGTCGCTACATACCCTTTGATGGCAGGCTAAGGCTAACTCTAAACCACCACCTAAACAGGCGCCATGGATTGCCGCCACTACAGGAATTTTTAAGGCTTCTAACTCATTAAAAACCACATGCCCTTGCTGGGATAAGGCTTTGGCATCGCTCGCCGTTTTACAGGCATCGAGCATGGAAATATCCGCGCCCGCAACGAAAGAATCTTTTTTGCCAGAGATCAGCACGAGTCCACGAATATGAGGATCGCTTTTAATCTCAGCCAGGATCTCACTGATTTCAGGGCCAAACTGTGCTTTTAGGGTGTTCATGGTTTCGCCAGGAACATCCATAGTCAAAATGGCAATGCCGTCGTCGCGGCGGGTTAAATTAAAGGTCTTTTCCATGCCGATTACTCCACTTCCACTATCATAGCCACACCCAAACCACCGGCCGCACAAGCCGTCGTTAAGCCAGTTCCACCACCACGGCGCTTAAGCTCACGACACACTTGGGTGATTAAACGGGTTCCCGTTGCCGCAAAAGGATGACCATAAGCGAGCGAGCCACCGAGCACGTTAAACTTGCTCATGTCGATTTCGCCAATCGCGCGGTTGCGGCCGAGTTTTTCTTCGGCAAATTTTTTCGAAGCAAACATCTGCATGTTCGCTAATGTCTGTGCAGCAAAGGCTTCGTGCATTTCAATCAGGGTAAGATCTTCTAATTCCATTCCAGCACGTTTTAACGCCAGTGGCGTCGCGTAGGATGGCCCCATCAGCATATCTTGCCACACATCAATGGCACTAAAGGCGTAACTCTTAATGTAACCAATCGGTTGATAACCTAAGGCTTTGGCTCGACCTTCACTCATCAGGATAATCGCTGAGGCACCGTCCGTCAGTGGTGTACTATTGGCCGCCGTCACAGTACCGTGTTGTTTGTCGAATGCAGGGCGCAACTTAGCATATGACTCCAATACTGAGTTTTCGCGGATATTGTTATCGCGATCGATAAACTGCTTATACGGCGGTATATGCGCGACCATAACTTCGTCACGCAAATGGCCCGAAGCCCAAGTTTCGCTCGCTAAGGTATGTGAGCGGTGCGCTAAGGCATCTTGATCGGCACGGCTAATATTGTAGGTTTTTGCCATCTGCTCGGCGGTTTGTCCCATAGACAAGCCCGTTGAGTACTCTGCCACCGCAGGCGGCACAGGTAATAAATCCTTTAAACCTAAACGGCGGAAAATTTGTAACTTTTGCCCAAAGCTACGGGCTTTATTCAGATCGACTAACGCATGGGCTAATTTTTTCGATACACCGATAGGCAATACAGAGGAAGAGTCGGCGCCGCCCGCAATACCGATTTCGATATTACCCGTCATGATAGATTCAGCCACGTTTACGGCAGATTGAAAGCTAGTTGCACAGGCGCGAGTGACACTATAGGCATCGGTCGACACATTCATGCCAGTACCGAGTACGATTTCACGGGCAATGTTAGGTGCAGCCGGCATTTGCACGACTTGTCCATAGACTAATTGCTCAATCAGCTTAGGATCGAGTTCTGAGCGCGCCAATAATTCATTGACCACCATTTTGCCCATATCGAGCGCCGATACGCCGTGGAATGCCGTGGCTTGCTTTGCAAAGGGCGTTCTTAAACCCGCTACAATGGCGATACGTTCACCCTTGGCGTTCGTAACCTGTTGTCTATCACTCATTTGTCACCCTCTTTATGTGCGCAATCGCTGAGAGATTTCAGGCGGCGCTATCGATTTCCGTGTTTGACCCATTGTTTTACGGCGAAAAACGCCCAATAACAGGTCTGACCATTAAAGTGTGATCTGATTCTAACTTCTTGTCAGCAAGTTTTAAACACCTGTTTGTTTTTTTAACACTAGCCAAACCCTAAGGGAATTCTTTACCATAGCTGTTGTCTATAGCCCACACACGTATTTTCAACATAATAAAACGAGTAGCATCATGCCTTTGAGTCGCTTCCACGCATTACGCACTTACCTAAATAAGGTTGTTTTAGGGCAGCCAGTATTGACCGAAAATCTGCTCATTGCCTTAATTGCCAATGGCCACTTATTAGTTGAAGGACCTCCGGGACTGGCAAAGACCCGTGCAGTGAAAGCCTTATGTGACGGGGTTGAGGGCGATTTTCACCGCATTCAATTTACCCCAGATCTACTGCCCGCCGACTTAACCGGTACAGATATATATCGCTCGCAAACTGGCACCTTCGAATTTGAAGCCGGACCGATTTTCCACAATTTAATCTTGGCGGACGAAATTAACCGTGCCCCAGCCAAAGTTCAGTCAGCCTTATTAGAAGCCATGGCCGAAGGTCAAGTTACAGTTGGCAAGCACAGCTATAAACTTCCACCGCTGTTTTTAGTAATGGCCACCCAAAACCCATTAGAGAACGAAGGCACTTATCCGCTGCCCGAAGCACAGCTTGACCGTTTTCTGATGCACTTAAACCTTGATTACCCGAGCGGCGAGACTGAAATCGAAATTCTGCGTCAATCCCGCAAAGAAGCGCTTACCCACGAATTGCCAACCACTGAGCCGATTGCACAAGCAGATGTGTTTGCCGCCCGTGACGAAGCCATGGAAATCTATCTTGCCGAGCCGCTCGAAAAGTACATAGTCGAAATCGTGATGGCGACCCGTGAGCCTTTACGTTACAGCGAAGACTTAGCTAAGTGGCTTGAGTACGGCGTCAGCCCGCGCGCAACTATTTCATTAGAACGCTGTGCCCGCGCCCGCGCTTGGCTGCACGAGCGGGACTTTGTTTCACCGGAAGACATTCAAGCTGTTGCGCCAAATGTATTACGCCATAGACTCCTACTCAGCTACCAAGCACAGGCCGAAGGTGTCAGCCGCGATCACGTGATCAACCACATCTTAAGTCAAGTTGCAGTACCTTAACGGTGAAGATAAAGGTGAAATAAGATGAGTGACACAGCGCGACTCTCAGCCTCAGTCGATGGCTTGCCGCTTTTTGCCGATGGCTTGCATTTAACCGAGCAAGAGCTGCTGGCGTGCCAAAATATCGCCCGTGCTATGCCAGAGCGTTATAGCCGTGCCCGCGCTAACTTAGCGGGCCATCGCAGCAGCTTAATCAAAGGCCGCGGTATGGAGTTTGCCGAGGTGCGCCACTATCAACAGGGCGACGATGTGCGCACCATTGATTGGCGCGTTACCGCTCGTACAGGCACAACTCACACTAAGTTATTTGTCGAAGAACGTGAGCGCCCTATTTTATTGTTAATCGACTTGAGCCAAAGCCTCTATTTTGGTTCGAGTTTATTGCTGCAATCGGTGCAAGCAGGACACCTTGCGACCACCTTAGGTTGGAATGCGATTAACCATGGCGATCGGCTCGGCGCCTTGATCGCATGCGAGTCTGAGCATTTAGAGCTCAAACCCCGCAGCCGTCGTCAGGGCATATTGCAATTGATCTCAGGCCTGCGCCGTGTGCACGAAAATCAGCTCAATCATGTTGGCACTGGCCAGCGCGATCCTGACCATATCCTGCGTGCCTGTCAGCGATTACAACGTATCGCCAAACCCGGCTCCTTAGTTTGGATAGTGACAGATGGCAGCCATTTTAGTCCCCAATGTATCGCGCCTCTCACCGAGCTTAAGCGTCATTGCGATGTGGGTGCCTATCTTATTACCGATCCTCTGCGTCAAGGCACACTGCCGTTACCGCACAACTTTAATTTGCCGGTACGGGATGGGGATGAGGACTTAGTGCTTACCCGCCACAGTTATCAGGCTTGGCTCGACATTCAGTTGCGTCAGCAAAACGATTTTATCGCCATGATGCAGCAACTGCGCGTTCGCACCCAGCTCATAGATGCGGGTGCTCCCCTAGCCCATCAATTGGAATTATTGCGTTAACTATGGATCCAGCAACAGTGAATTCAGAAATAGCAAATCCACAGGCAACAGTATCTATGCCTTCTACGGCGCCAAATCCAGCACTTGCTCAACTGCAGGATATTATTCATCCCGAACCGATCGGCGCTTGGCCTTGGGCAATCGGTTATTGGCTGGTTTTAGCACTTGTGATTGCCCTCATCACACTCTTAGTTATCTGGCTAAGAAAACGCGCCCGTGACTTCGCACCGAAAAAAGCCGCTAAACAGTTACTCAATCAGCTCGATAGACAAGCGACTTCCTATGCCTCTGACGTCAACACCCTATTAAAGCGCACCGCCATGAGTTACCTCAGCAGAGAAGCAATAGCCTCCTTAAATGGCGAAGCTTGGGCGGCTTGGTTAGACAGCTATTTACCCGCGCCTAAACGCCAACGTATCGGCCACTTGTTGGCCAAACGTCACCAGCCAACGCCGTTGACCTTAGCTGAAGCCAATGAGTTACATGAACTCGCAAAAGCTTGGTTGGCATCGAAAGTAAAACTGAGTGCGCCTGAGCCGAATCTTGTTCAAGCTAAGGGCTACATTCAAGCTAGTGGCGACGCTCAAGCTAAAAGCCAAGCGCCAACCCAGCAAACTGACACTGAAAAAGCGGAGGCACAATGTTAACAATTGCATGGCCTTGGCTATTGATATTATTGCCTTTACCTTTGATTTTTTGGCGCCAACACACATTACAAGTGGATGGTGGCCGGCTGCAATTACCCGGAATAAGCCAAACAGGTAAACAAAGCTTAGCGGCCAACACACGCCAGAGTCGCAAACGCTACTGGCTGATGTGGTGCCTGTTAGTGCTCGCTATTGCTCGTCCTCAATGGCTTGGTGAACCTATCGAACTGCCAAGCCAAGGCCGCGATTTGATGATGGCGGTGGATTTATCCGGCAGTATGCAGATTGAAGACATGGTGGTGAATGGCAAAACCGTCGACCGTTTTACCTTGATCCAACACGTGGTCAGTGACTTTATCGAGCGCCGCAAAGGTGATCGTATCGGTTTAATTCTCTTCGCCGATCACGCCTATTTACAGGCGCCGCTGACCCAAGACAGACGTTCAGTGGCGCAATTTTTAAAAGAAGCACAAATTGGCTTAGTCGGTAAGCAAACCGCCATAGGTGAAGCTATCGCTCTAGCGGTAAAACGCTTCGATAAAATGGACGAGAGTAATAGAGTGTTGATTTTATTGACCGACGGCTCTAACAACGCTGGCAATATCGAACCTGAACAAGCAGCGCAAATTGCCGCTAATCGTAAAGTTACTATTTATACTGTTGGTGTGGGCGCAGATGTAATGGAGCGCCGCACACTCTTTGGCCGCGAGCGGGTTAATCCTTCGATGGATCTGGATGAAAACCAACTTAAGCATATCGCCGACGTCACCCACGGCCGTTATTTTCGCGCCCGTAACAGCCAAGAGCTAGACCAGATTTACCAAGAAATCGATAAACTCGAACCTGTGAGTCGCGACCAGTTAAGCTATCGTCCGCAGGCAGATCTGTTCTACTGGCCGCTGGCACTGGCATTACTGACGAGTCTGTGGATTGCCTTAGGTCAATTACCACTCTTTGCAGCGCGCCGCGTTAAACCCTCTGTCGCAACCACTTCACAGGGGAACATCAAATAATGAGCCTACATTTTATTCGTCCCGAATGGCTACTCGCCCTAGTGCCGCTAGCCTTAGCCTTGTTGAGTTTATGGCGGCAACACGAGAGCCACAGCGCTTGGAATCGTTATATTGCGCCGCACTTAGCCAAGATATTGGTCACCCAAGGCAATAAGAAATCCCGCCGTCCGTTGCATTTATTAGCCTTAACTTGGTTGATTGCGACCTTGGCACTCGCCGGACCTGCCGTTAATAAACAATCCTTACCTGTGTTTGCCGCCGAGCAAGGCCGCGTACTGGTGATGGACATGTCCGTATCTATGTTCGCCACCGATCTTGCGCCGAATCGGTTAACCCAAGCCAAATTTAGGGCAACGGATCTCCTGCGTAATCTTAAAGAAGGTGAAACAGGTTTAGTCGCCTTTGCCGGCGATGCCTTTACTATCAGCCCATTAACCCGTGATACCGGCACATTACTCAATTTACTGCCGACCTTAAGTCCTGAGATCATGCCCGTTCGTGGCTCAAACTTAGCGGCAGGCTTGACCCAAGCCAAAACGCTACTGGCTCAAGGTGGGCATATTCGCGGTGATATTATCCTGATGACAGATGGCATAACTGCTGCCCAGTTTGATGAGGCTAACTCGGCATTAAGTGGCACCCAATATCGCCTCGCTGTCGTCGCTTTTGGCACCAGCCAAGGCGCGCCAATCCGTCTACCCGATGGACAATTACAACGCGACAGCAGCAACGAAGTCGTTGTGGCCAGCACTGATTTCGCTCTGCTACAAAAACTGGCCGTGAATAACAAAGGCGTTCTGATCCAGAATCGCACCGACGGTAATGATCTCGCCCAATTACAGCAATGGTTAAGCGATGCTGGCGATGCGAAAGCCACAGATCTTGATGGTGAAACTTGGCAGGATCTCGGTCCTTACCTCGCCTTATTATTACTGCTACCCGCCCTTTTCAGCTTTAGACAAGGAATCGTGGCCAGTGTTGGATTTGTCACTCTTGCTGGCAGCTTACTGCTCGCGGCTGTGCCTCAGCCAGCCCATGCCAGTGTGTGGGACAATGTGTGGAAAACAACAGATCAACAAGCGATGCAGGCCTATCAATCCCAAGATTACGCAAACGCCGCTAAGCAGTTTGAGTCGCCCCAATGGCGTGGCAGCGCCCAATACAAAGCCGGTGATTTTGCGCAAGCACTAAAAACCTTCGAGCAAGATAGCTCAGCCCAAGGCCTCTACAATCAAGGCAATGCGTTGATGCAACTCGGTAAACCCGATAAGGCCAAGGAGCGCTATCAAGCCGCGCTTGAGAAACAAGCTGATTTCCCTGCGGCGAAGGCCAACCTTGAACTTGCTGAAAAGTTATTGCAGGAACAGCAACAACAGCAAGGTAAAAACGAGCAACAGGATAAGAACCAAGATCAACAAGGCGATCAGCAGTCCGGTGATCCCAAATCAGGTGTTCAACAGTCTGGCGACCAACAATCCGGTGACCAAAAATCGCAGGATAAACAGCAATCTGACCAAGATAGCGCTCAGAAAGATAAGCAAGATCAAGCGGGACAAAAGTCTCAGGATCAACAGGACGATGCCGACGCGGATCAAAGCCCTGAACAGCAAAAAACGGATGAGCAACAGTCTGAGCAAGATAAGCAAAATGGCAATGCTCAGGACAAGCAGAATGAAGCTCAGCAGGAAAATGAGCCGGTAGACAATTCACCTGTAGAAAATGAAGCTAAGATGCAAGCGCAGGCTAAAGCCGATGCTGAAGAGCAAAAGTCAGCAGAACAGGAAAAGCAAAGCGTTGCCGCCAAAGAAGCTCCAGAGCAAAATACGCGAGATAAACAAGAGGCTGCTATGAGTGAATCGGTAGAGGCACCGCCAACCAATAGCGAGCCACTGCCCGCAGAAATGCAGCGAGCACTGAGGGGCGTGAGTGAAGACCCGCAAGTGTTACTGCGCAACAAGATGCAGTTGGAATATCAAAAACGCCGTCAAAATGGCCAAATATCAAAGGATAACGAACAGTGGTGACGAGACAATTTTTTATCCTGCTACTCCTTGCCATCGGAGTCGCTCATCCCGCCTTTGCACTTAGCAAAATTGAGGCCTCGGTCGATCGCAACCCTGTGATGGAGGGCGAATACTTTGTGCTCAACATCAGTGTCGATGACGAAGTCGATACCGGAAAGCTAGACACGTCCGCCCTACTGAAAGATTTTATTGTCGGCCGTACTAGCGTGAGCCGCAGCACGCAAATCATGAACTTCGATGCGGTCAAAGAAACCCGCTGGCAAGTACTGCTCGCGCCAAAACAACAAGGCCAGTTAACCATTCCAGCCTTTAGTATTGACGGCGTCAGCTCATCGCCTATTCCTCTCAAAGTGGTCGAAACCGGTAGCCAGCCCGCGCAAATGAACAATCTGTTCATTGACGCCAAAGTCTCAACCGACGAAGCCTATGTTGGGCAGCTCATTACCTACAAGGTGAAACTCTATCTGGCGGTAGAATTACAAAGGGGCGTATTGAGTGCACCTGTAATCGAAGGCGCACAGATCAAACAAATCGGTGAAGATAGGGATGGTTCAGAGATAGTCGATGGCCGACGTTACCGCGTGATTGAACGCACCTATGGCATCATTCCCGATTTGCCCGGCCAAGTGAATATCAAAGGTGCAACCTTTGCTGGCGATGTGCTGGTAGAATCCCAACGCCGCGGCGGCATGTTTGGCTTTAATGAAAGCCGCCCAATGCAAGCAGGCGCGCCCTCACTGACAGTTCAAGTGAATCCCGCACCAACAAGCTTCCAAGGCCAATGGCTGGTTGCCGATTTAGTAGCGCTAAAAGAAAACTTCCCTGAGGATATTAAAAAGTTTACCGTCGGTAGCCCTATCACCCGCACTATTACGCTGTTGGCTTCCAATGCCGATGAAAATAGTCTGCCTGATATAGTGCAAACTCTGCCCGATGAGCTTAAGTCATACCCAGAAAAACCCCAGCGGCAGACCTTTGTGCGCGATGCACAAATTGTTTCGCAGTACAGTATTACTTCGGCAATCGTTCCCAGCAAAGCGGGCACCTTTACCTTGCCCGAAATCAAAGTGCCTTGGTGGAATCCGCGCCTTAAACGTCAAGAAACTGCAACGCTGCCCGCACGTACCATAATCGTTGAAGGTGGTGCTGTCAGTGATACGCCAGCTCAACCAACATGGGAAACCAACTCCGCGGCCGATAAGGGCTGGTCTTGGCTAACCACGGTTTTTGCTGCGCTATGGCTAGTCACTCTAGTCGCTTGGATTATCACCTTAGTCGCTTGGCGCCGCGCCTTAAAAAATCAAACGGCCGCCCCAATTGCAGTAAACTCTTCAATCAGTTCAGCACAATCAGTGACTGCCTCCGGCTTGAAAGGATTAGAGCAAGCCTGCGCCAGTGGCGATGTAAGCCGAATTATGTTGCAATTGCAGCGATATTTCAGTGAGTTACAGCAAACGCCTATGACATTAGATAAGATTGCTGAGCAGTCACCACAACTGGCAGCAGCGATACAGCAACTGCAAATCAAAGCCTACAGTGCGAAGGCCGATAAGAGCCACCATACTGACAGTGCTAATACGAGCAGTGCGAATTCTAACAATACAAATAGCCACTTAAGCGCCGAATGTACCGCCTTACTTAACGCGGTTAAGGCCTGTGAGCATAAACATTCAAACCCAAAATCAGCGCCATTAAGCCCACTGAATCCTAAATAAATGATGGGGTTAATGACAAAGAAGCGAGTGCTACCATGCTAAATATTCCGCCAAAAAGCCCAAAGATAAAAAATGTTTGCTAACTGGCGCAAGAAATCCGTCGAGCCCGCGGTCTCTTCTGACATGCTAAGCAAACAACGACGATACAACAGCCTAGTCAAGGCGCTACATGCAGACATTTTCCGCTACGCCTATTGGTTATGCGGCGATAAGCACGTGGCTGAAGACATTACCCAAGAAACCTTCTTGCGGGCGTGGCGCTCTTTGGATTCCCTCAAGGATGATAAAGCGGCGAAAGCTTGGCTGATCACGATTCTTAGGCGTGAAAATGCGCGGCGTTTCGAGCGTAAACAGTTCGATTATTCCGACGTTGAGCAAGATACCTTAGAGGACAATATCTCCAATAGCAGTGAAGAGCAGACCGAGCAATATCTGATCCGTCGACAAATTGGCAAGCTGGATATCGAATACCGTGAACCACTCTTACTCCAGCTCATTGGTGGCTTTAGCGGCGATGAAATCGCCGAGCTGATGGAGCTCAATCGCAACACCGTAATGACGCGTTTATTTCGGGCGAGGAGCCAATTGAAAGAATTACTTGAGAAGAATGATGTGAGAGGTCAATCCAATGGATGAGCTTAAATTTAGACGTCAAGCTTATGAAGATCCTCATAATCAAGATGCTGACTTTCTGGCGCAGATCAATGCCAAGCCAGAAAACCAAGCCCTAATCAATGAGCTTAAAAACCTTGATGCCAAACTGAGCAACGCATTGAAAGTAGATGTGGCTGAGGATCTCGCCGACAAACTCATTTTGCGTCAGCAGTTACAACAGCACCATAAACAGCGCCGGCAAACGTTTTTTTTAGTGGCCATGGCAGCCTCGGTTGCGTTTGTGGTAGGGATCAGCTTCAGCCTATTACGCTTAGGGCCTATTGATTTGGCTGAACATGCACTGGCCCATGTCTACCATGAAGATATTGCCTTGCATGTCGATCAAAATGTCAATTTTAGTCAAGTCAATGCCCAGCTTGCGTCGATAAAAGACTTTGGCAATGCCAAATTTACCCAACAACCGGGCAAAGTGTATTACACCTCTTATTGCGATTTTCAAGGGGTAAAAAGCCTGCACTTAGTACTTCAGGGCGAACAAAGTAAGGTGACACTCTTTATCGTGCCACTCGAGAAACGTATGGTGTTGGATAAAACCTTCGCCGACGGTAAATATCAAGGGATGGGCTTTGAAACGCCCGATGCATTTATTTTGCTCATAGGTGAGGCTCAAGCTGACCTTAGCTATATAAAAGACGAAATCAAGAATATATTTATTTAAGCTATTGTTATAATTTGCATTTAAAAATCAATCTCCGATATTTTCATGTTATCGGAGGTTAGATTTCAATCACACTTACATCTGCTAATGGGCGCACGTTCAAACATCTGGTAGCATGCTTGCCACTTTTAATAATAAAAAGATGGGAAAAGGCAAGATGACGATTGAAACCCCGATTTTAATCACATTTGTTGGTTACTTAGTATTGATGATGGGCATAGGTTTTTGGGCTTACCGTGCTACCGATACTGTTGATGATTATATTTTAGGTGGCCGCAAAATGGGCCCCGCAGTGACCGCACTCAGCGTGGGTGCATCTGACATGTCAGGTTGGCTGTTACTGGGGTTACCCGGCGCAGTTTACTTAAGCGGCTTAGGTGCAGCCTGGATTGGCGTAGGATTAATTATTGGTGCTTGGCTAAACTGGTTATTTGTTGCCAAGCGACTGCGCATTTATACCCAACTCGCCGATAACGCCCTCACTTTACCGGATTTTTTCGAGAAACGTTTCCACGATACCCAAGGCTATCTCAAGCTCGTTTCCGCAATCACTATTCTGGTGTTTTTTACTTTCTATGCCTCCTCAGGCATGGTCGGTGGCGCGATTTTGTTTGAGAAAGTCTTTGGGCTTGATTACACCGCAGCCCTAGTGATTGGCTCGGCCATCATAGTCGGTTACACCTTTATTGGCGGTTTCTTTGCCGTGTGTTGGACTGACTTTTTCCAAGGCAGTTTAATGCTCATCGCCCTATTGATTGTCCCTTTCGCCGTTTTCGCTCACCCCGAAAGCCATGCAGGTATTGAAACGATTGATCCCGCAATGTTGGCATTGGTCAATGACAAAACCACTGCCATCGGCATGTTATCTTTGCTCGCATGGGGCCTAGGTTATTTTGGTCAGCCACATATTTTGTCGCGTTTTATGGCGATAGGCAGTGCCGATGCCCTGCCCTTGTCACGCCGTATAGCCATGAGCTGGATGGTGTTATCTCTCATTGGCGCGTTAGCCACAGGTATCGCAGGCTCGCTCTATTTCGCCAAAGAGCCATTAGCCAATTCTGAAACGGTATTTATCCATTTAGCTCAAGCGGCGTTTAACCCATGGATTGGTGGGCTATTAATCGCCGCTATTTTATCGGCAATCATGAGTACTATCGACTCACAACTCTTAGTCTGCTCAAGTGTCATCACCGAAGATTTCTACCGTAAATGGTTGCGCCCAAAGGCCGATGATCGCGAGCTAATGATGGTAGGTCGTTTAGGCGTGCTCGCTATCGCTGTGATTGCAGGTGTGATAGCACTCAATCCTGAAAGTAGCGTACTTAGCCTAGTGAGTTATGCTTGGGCAGGCTTTGGTGCGGCCTTTGGTCCCGTAGTCTTGTTATCCCTGTTTTGGAAGCAATATAGCCGTAATGGCGCTATCGCCACTATTATTGTCGGTGCATTAACCGTGGTGATTTGGAAGCAACTCACTGGTGGCATTTTTGAAGTATATGAAATCCTTCCTGGGTTTATATTCGCGACTATTGCGGGTATTTTAGTCAGTAAATTCTCTGCTCCAAGTGAAAAAGTAACAATAGAGTTCGAACAATTTAAGTCTGCACTCTAATCTAGATATGCTTCCATATGTTAAAAAGCGCACAAGTGTGCGCTTTTTACATTTTGTATCCTTTTAAATACCCTACACACCATTACAAACCGTTAACTTCAATTGAAACCCATAGCAGCACCCAAAGCCCTTCATATCAAGCATCTGGCCAGACCATTCAAGCATACTAAAGTATCACTCTTGTTTTAAAGACTTTCAATTAACTGAAAATTAACATTTTTCACTTCTGGTCGGACTTGTTGAGGGTACATTGAATCCATAAGATGCCGGAGACTAATAAATGGATTTAAATACTTTCGGCGGACTAGGACCGAATAAAAATCCAATACTTATAAAAAATAGAGAGAATAATAATGAAAACATTCAACAAGACACTCATTGCCGTTTCTGTCGCATTAGCAAGCACACAAACCTTAGCTTCAGGTTTTCAACTAAACAGCCAATCAGCAACTGGTATGGGCCGTGCATTTGCGGGTGATGCGGTTATTGCCGATAACGCTTCTGTGTTATCACGTAACCCTGCTGCTATGGCATTATTCGATAAAGATGCGATCTCCTTCGGCTTAACTTATGCCGATATTACTGTTGATGTTAAAGATGTTAACTTTGCCGGTGGTGCCGTTGACTTAGGCAGCATCGATGACGCGGGTAGCTCTAAAATTATCCCTAATATTTTCTACATCCACCCCATCGACGATAAGTTCGCCGTAGGTTTTGCCGCTTTCTCTAACTTTGGTACCGGTACCGATGCCAGCTCACTTTCAAAGAGTTTGCCAGCAGGCTCACCAGCACCTTATGATCTGCTTGGCGAAACAGAAGTAACAACGGTTAACTTTAACACCAGCCTTTCATACCGTATTAATGACATGTTCAGTATCGGTGCTGGTATTGATGCCATTTACGGTGAAGGTCGTTTAACCCGTAACATGGGTACTACGCCTTTAGTTGACGTCGACGCTGATGGCTGGGCCTTCGGTGGTATCCTTGGTGCCACGATTGAATTAGATAAAGATAACCGTTTCGGTATCAGTTACCGCTTCAGCCCAACAGTGAATGTTAAAGGTGATATCAACACGATCAGCACTAAAGATCTATCTGCCGTTGGTTTAGGTCCAAAAACAGCACTAGCGACAAGCTTTGACAGCTTAGACGTACCCCTTGCGGATATTTTCCAAGTTGCTGGTTTCCATCAGCTCACACCTAAGTTTGCAGTGCACTACACTGCGCAGTACACCCAGTGGAGCAACTTTGAACAAATCACGGCTAAAGATGGCGTAGCCACTATTATTCCAGGTCAAGCGGGTGCAGGTACTCAACTGCAAGCTGGCGACGTTGCTCTGAAAGAATACCAATGGAAAGATTCATGGTTATTCAGCCTAGGTGGTACTTATACTATCAATGAGCAATTTACTGTACGTGCAGGTTATATGCATGACCAAGGCGTTGTGGACGAAATCAGCTCTATTTCATTCCCAGACTCTGACCGTAACTGGTACACAGCGGGTATGAGCTACCACATCAACCCACAAAACACTGTTGACTTTGGTATCGCTTATATTAAAGGTGAAGAAGTTCACCTGATCGAAAACAGCGCAATCGCAGGCCCTGTTAATGCTATTACTGAATCAAGTGGTATGTACTACTCAGTTCAATACAGCTACCAGTTCTAAGATAAATTCCTAACACCAAAAGCCGCATTTTTTGCGGCTTTTTTGTATCTTAAGCATTTATTGCCTAAAGTTAATTCATACTCCTGTAAACGCAGCTACGGCTATGGCTAAAGTCATTGGACTCGGTGGAATTTTCTTTAAAAGTGTCGATCCCGTTGCCTTGGCAACTTGGTACAAAACCCATCTTCAAGTCCCCATTGAAAACTGGGGCGGCGCCGCGTTTTATCACACAGATAAATCAACTCTTGGCTACCATGTTTGGACTCCTTTCGCCCATAGCACGGACTATTTCGCCCCCTCAGATAAAGGGTTTATGTTCAACTTTGTCGTTGACGATCTAGAGCAAGCCCTCGTACAAGTAGAGCAAGGTGGCGGTCAACCGATTGGTGGTATTGAAGATTCAGAATTTGGCCGCTTTGGCTGGTTTATTGACCCTGATGGCAATAAAGTCGAATTATGGCAGCCAAGCGCGATTCCTCCTGAAAAATAAATGCTTTAAACAGATATTTCAAAACTCATCTCTCAACATAATCCCCCCTGCCTTAAGCGGCATCTATTCCGAATAAACCCAGTGCATGACTGAGGTTTATTCGGTATCGTAGACTGAGTTCATCTAATCAAGAGATTCTTTTTATGGAAAAAAGTAACATCCTTCCTGCCCTACTGTTAGGTGGTTTCCTTTGCGCTGGACTTGTTTATGTAGGCCAGACAGCAAGCTCAGCACTATTGCAAATGAAAGCCATGGAACGCACTGTCACGGTAAAGGGCTTAGCGGAAAAAGAAGTTAAAGCCAATGTGGCAATTTGGCCAATCAATTTCACTGAGGTCGATAACAATCTGCCTAAACTCTACGAGACGGTTCAGCAAAAAACCGATCGTGTTGTGGCGTTTTTAAAGGAACAAGGCTTTAGCGACAGCGAAATTACTGTCTCTTTGCCTTCAATTGAAGATCGCCAAGCCCAAGGTTATGTCGATCCCAACGTCAGATACCGTTACTCGGCAAAAGTGAACCTATCGGTTTATACCCCACAAATTGATCTCATGCTGAACACCCGTAAGCAAATGATTAACTTAGTAAAAGAAGGTATAGCGATCGCCAGCCAAGATTATGATAATCGCACTGAGTTTCTGTTTACCGATCTCAACTCAGTCAAACCTATCATGGTGCAAGAAGCGACTCAAAATGCCCGCGAAGTGGCTGAAAAATTTGCTAAGGATTCGGATTCTCGCCTCGGAAAAATTAAAAGTGCGAGTCAAGGCCAGTTCACTATTTCAGACCGCGACAGCAGCACGCCTTACATTAAACAAATTCGCATCGTTTCCACACTAACCTATTATTTAAATGACTAAACTTTAGGTTTAATTTGAAACTCTGAAGCACGAGGAATAAGGCGCTATAGGCCTTATTCCTTATTCCTAAATTAGGTAAAAACACTACATTAAATTTTTCTAATAAATATTGATTGCCTATTGAAAACAACTCCATTAGAATTTTCTCATAAATTACATCTGGGGTGATATAAGTTATGACATCAATTTCTCGTGCTTTTTTCTTACTGCTGGCACTTTCCAGTACTCAAGCTCAGGCTGCCTCAGTCGAAACCATCGAAGTCTTAAATAAACCCTATCCGAATTGGGTCACCTTAGACGCCACTATTGAAGCAGTAAAAGCGGCGACGGTATCGGCGCAAACCTCTGGTCGAATTGTCAAACTCAACTACGATGTTAACGATGTCGTCCCCGAAGGAGCCGCCCTACTGGAAATTACCAGTAAAGAGCAAGGCGCTGAACTGGCAAGCTTTGAGGCTGATCTAGCCAAAGCGAAGGCTTTAAATGTCGAAGCTCAGGCACAATACAAACGTTATAAAGAGCTATTTCCCCAAGGCGCGATTTCTAAGGGCGCGATGGATGAAGCCACCGCCAATGCTAAAGCAACAGAACAAGCCGTCAGTGCAGCACAAGCCCGTGTCATCAAAGCCAACGAATCCTTAAAATACACTGTCGTTTCAGCGCCTTTTAGTGGCATAGTCACTGAGCGTTTTGTCGAACTTGGCGAAACCGTAAGCCCAGGACAAGCACTACTTTCAGGGTTTTCCGCGAGTCAAATGCGCGCCATTACCCAAGTGCCACAGCGTTACATTAACCAACTTAAAAATTCCCCCGAATTTCTCGTCCGTTTAAGTGATGGGCGCGAGTTCACCTCAACCGACCTCACGATTTTCAGTTTCGCCGATCCCGTCAGCCACAGTTATCAAGTGCGAATTAATCTGCCAGAAAATGAAGCCAATCTTCAACCTGGTACTTGGGCAAAAGCTTCCTTTAAAAATGGCGATCGGGAAAAAATCCAACTGCCCGCCTCTGCACTACTCACAATGAACGAACTGAGCAGTGTTTACCTTAAACAAGGCGAAGCCTTTGTGCTGACCCAAGTCCGTGTCACTGAGCCCTTAGATGGCGAGGTAGAAGTGCTTGCGGGCCTTAAGTCAGGTGACAAGGTGGCCGTTGATGCCTACCAAGTGTTGCTCAGCAAGAAGCAATAAATTCCCTAGCGACTTAAGCTTTGTCGAGGTTGTTTTATGAAACATGCTCCAGTACCACAAACCACACTTGGGATTTCCGGACGAATTGCCGCTGCCTTTCAAAATAGCGCCATCACGCCACTATTAGCACTTCTTGGGCTCTTACTTGGCTTATTCGCTATTTTGGTCACGCCAAAAGAAGAAGAGCCACAAATTGATGTCACCTTTGCCGATGTGTTTATCCCTTTTCCCGGCGCGACACCCACGGAAGTTGAAAACTTAGTCACTCTGCCAGCGGAACAAGTGATCTCCGAAATCAAAGGCATAGATACTCTGTACTCGTTCTCCCAACCCGATGGCGCGCTGATCATCGTCATCTTTAAGGTCGGCGTCGGGCGCAATGATGCCATCGTCAGCCTATACAACCAGATTTATTCCAATATGGATAAATTGCCAAGGGGCGCTGGCGTGGGCGATCCGCTAATTAAACCCCGCGGCATCGATGATGTGCCCATTGTCAGTTTGACCTTGTGGTCTAAGGACAGGCAAGTGTCGGCTGAGCAGCTAACCCATGTCGCCCTTGGATTAGAAACCGAAATTAAGCGTATTCCCGGCACTCGCGAAATAGATACCGTTGGCCAGCACGATATGGTGGCCAACATACGTATCGATCCCGCCAAGATGAACAGCTTTAATCTGACCTACGATAAGTTAAGACAAAGCCTGAATGACAATAATATGGTCTCTATGCCTGCATCCTTAGTGCAAGGCAATCAAGAGATTAAAGTTCAGGCTGGGCAGTTTTTACAATCCATCGACGATCTCAAGCAATTAGTCGTCAGTGTCTATCAAGATAAACAAGGCAAGAATATTCCGATTTATTTGGCGGATATTGCCGAAATCAGCTTAAAAAGTGATATCCCTAAACAGAGCGTTTGGCACGCAGATAAAACCGACATTTATCCCGCCGTTACAATCGCAATTGGTAAACAAGCAGGCCAAAATGCCGTCGATATCGCCGACAGTGTGATTGAGCGGATTGCTAAAGTCGACAATGTGTTGATCCCGGCAAATGTCGAAGTCACAGTGTCACGTAACTATGGCGAAACCGCGGCGGATAAATCTAATACCCTTATTTTAAAACTGATTTTTGCCACCAGCGCCGTAGTCGTGCTGGTCTTTTTAACCATGGGCGCACGCGAATCCTTAGTCGTGGGCGTGGCCATTATTATCACGCTAGCGATCACCCTTTTCGCCTCTTGGGCGTGGGGATTTACCTTAAACCGCGTGTCCTTGTTCGCCTTGATTTTCTCCATCGGCATCTTGGTCGACGATGCCATAGTCGTAGTAGAAAACATCCACCGGCATATGGCACTCGGCAAAAAGTCTTTTAGTGAGCTTATCCCTGTGGCGGTCGATGAAGTCGGTGGCCCAACGATTCTGGCGACATTTACTGTTATCGCAGCCTTGCTGCCGATGGCTTTTGTATCGGGCTTAATGGGGCCTTACATGAGCCCGATCCCCATCAACGCCAGTATGGGCATGTTAATTTCCCTCGTTGTGGCATTTGTGGTCACTCCTTGGCTCAGTCGTAAACTGCTGAAACATAATGACCAACACGATACTGCCCAAGCCTCGCACGAGGATGAAGCTGAAACTAAGATGGTGCGCCTCTTTACTCACTTAATTGGTCCTTTCCTGCTGGGTAAAAATGCCCGTAAGGCAAGAGTGGGACTGGCTGCCGGCGTATTTGTGTTAATCGGCATCGCCGTCGCGCTCCCTGTCGGTCAGCTCGTGGTGCTTAAAATGCTGCCCTTCGATAATAAGTCCGAGTTTCAAGTGATGGTGGATATGCCAGAAGGCACTCCCGTAGAGCAAACACAAAGAGTATTGCAGGATTTGAGTCGCTACCTAACAACCGTCCCTGAGGTCGAGCATCTGCAATTGTATGCGGGCACTAACGCGCCAATGAACTTTAACGGCTTAGTGCGCCACTATTTCCTGCGTCACAGCCAAGAGCTTGGCGACATCCAAGTGAACCTAGTGGATAAGAAACACCGCAAGCGCGACAGCCACAGCATAGCGATATCGGTGCGAGACGAACTGCAGCAAATTGGCGAGCAATATCAAGCCAATATCAAAGTGGTTGAAGTGCCACCAGGGCCGCCAGTGTGGTCGCCGCTAGTTGCAGAAGTGTATGGCCCAAGTCCCGCTATTCGCGAGCAAGCCGCATATGAGATGCAGGCGCTGTTCCATGAAACCAAAGATGTGGTCGATATCGATATTTTCTTGCCCGCCGCCCAGCAAAAATGGCAAGTGATGATCGACCGCAGTAAAGCCAGCCTGATGGCCGTGCCCTACAGCAATATTGTCGACTTGATTGCCACCTCAGTTGGCGGCAAAGATGTGAGCTATTTACATCAAGCCCAGCAAAAACAACCGATACCGATCCGCCTGCAATTAAACGAAGGCGCGAAAGTCGATTTAGAGCAAGTGCTGAATATGAAGTTACTGAGCCAAACGGGGCAATCTGTGCCTGTCTCTGAGCTGGTGACCATCAAACGCGGCAAAATCGATGCACCAATTATCCATAAGAATATGATCCCTATGATCATGGTCGTCGCCGATATGTCGGGACCACTGGACAGCCCGCTCTACGGCATGTTCGATATGGCGGGCAAAATCGATGGCGCCGATGGCTTAGGTTTTGATCAGCATTATATTCACCAACCCACAGGGTTAGACTCAGTCGCCGTGCTCTGGGATGGCGAATGGAAAATCACCTACGAAACCTTTAGAGACATGGGTATCGCCTATGCAGTCGGTATGATTGCGATTTATTTATTGGTGGTCGCGCAGTTTAGATCGTATCTGGTGCCGCTTATCATCATGGCGCCAATTCCACTGACTGTGATTGGCGTAATGCCTGGGCATGCCCTGCTCGGAGCGCAATTCACCGCGACGTCCATGATAGGCATGATAGCGCTGGCGGGGATTATTGTGCGTAACTCGATATTATTGGTCGATTTTATTAATCAAGAAACCGCATCCGGTGTGCCCTTTGAGCGGGCAGTGATCCACTCTGGCGCCGTGCGAGCTAAACCTATCATGCTGACTGCATTTGCAGCCATGATAGGGGCATTGTTTATTCTTGATGATCCGATTTTCAATGGCTTAGCGATCAGTCTGATCTTTGGTATTTTTATCTCGACCATACTGACCTTAGTTGTCATCCCTGTGCTGTACTACACGGCCATGAAAAACCGTATGAATACTGTTCAGATACAAACACAAACACAAAACTAACCACAACAAAGGCCATCACCAAGATGGCTTCAAGGAGTAAGGTATGTCATTAGAACGCAGTATTATGGCTTTTGCTGGATTGATGGTGTTACTGTCACTGGTGTTAACCGCCTATGTGCACCACAACTTTCTGTGGTTAACCGCATTTGTTGGCGCTAACCTATTCCAAAGTGCTTTTACCGGTTTTTGTCCTGCCGCCATGGTTTTACGCAAATTGGGTGTAAAATCAGAGGCTGAAATTGCTAAACAAAGCTAAGCCACATACAGTCACTACTTAAGAGTTAAGATAAGAGTTAAGAGTTAGGTGAGCAAGTACACGCTTGGCTAATACAAGCGTGCCGAAAAGCCGTCAAGGAGAGATAAAGTGACCCACAACCTCGAAACCCGTGGCCAAAGTCTAATGCGCTTAGCCCAATTAAGCTTGCAAGCACTAGTACTCATGCCACTGCTGCTAATGCCCATGATAGCCAGCGCCGCCGACCAAGACCCTGTAATCGCATTAGATAAAATTGCTGCAGGTGCTATGGTGCTCGATGTCAGAACGCCCGAAGAATTTGCCGAAGGTCATCTAGCCAATGCGGTAAATATTCCCTTTGAGCAAGTGGCAGAGGAGTTTGCTAAGCGCGGCATCGCCAAAGATGCCCCTGTTATCTTGTATTGCCGCAGTGGTCGACGTAGCAGTATCGCAACCGAAGACTTAGTCGCTGCTGGATACACTCAAACCTATAATGGTGGCGGTTACTCCACCTTAGTTGAAGCGCAAAAAACGCCCGCTAAGTAATTCACAGCCATCGAATAGGCTCTAGTGCGGGGAAGCAAGCGTTAATCACTTAAGCACTGTCACCTCGCTCTAGTCATTCAAGGTTTAACGGCTAAAAGCGCCCTAAGGCGCTTTTTTATTGTCTAAATAGAATATCGAAATTACGCAGAGGTAAATAAGTAAGCACCTACCCACAATCATTTTTGAAGAGACACATAATCCATCCTAAAAATGAGTGGCAGATTTAAAACACAAAAAGATGTCGTTAACCTGCAGTTTGCACAAAAATAAATCACCTTAAGATTGCAGCACTGGTGCATTGACACCGCTGCAACCTATTGTAAGCAGGGAAGTGAACCTCAACGCTCTACATTCTTGCAAAAGGATGAGAGAGAAGACGCATCAGCCCCCCGAAGAATTACCGGGCTCTTGAACTTCAAACGGGTCTTTAGCAAGATCTTGATGAGGTTTAATGGCCTTGGTACCAGGCAAAAGTTCAAAACTAGGAGTAAATCTAACCAAAGAACTCCGCAGCAAATCAAACGGCTTGCGGTCACCTTCAAGCTTAACTTTACCTTCCTTAATCAACTGCTCAAATGTTGCTTTCCCCCCCATAACGGTTTCTAGGTCAACACGGTTGACTCTAATAGTCAGATCCGGATTCTTAGCCAACTGTCCCTTGATGTTCGTCAGTGTTGAATTGCTTAGCTCAACGATAAACATCTCACCATTATCAGGCGTGATCAGATTAATGACAGCCTTGACTCCCTCCACTTTGGTGCTATCCATGCTGATACCCATAAAATTCAACCAAAGCTCAGTGGTCATACCGCGAATGGTATCCGGACCGCTAGATTTGGGTGGCACACCACTTGGCTGACCATGACGTAGTTCATAGGCTGCAGCCAGGAAGCTGTTACGCACGCTCGGGCTTTCCTTCTGATAGCCTATCTGCTCATAGACATCTGCCAACAAGTCTTTGGCAGAAACATTCTCAGGTTCGGCGTAGACTAATTTATTGAGGATCTCAACAGCTTCGAAATACTTACCCTGATCCTGCAGTTGCTTACCCTTAGTCATTATCTTCTTAGCGCCACCCATCATCTCGACATAAAGCGGTGCTGATTCTCTGGGTGAAAGCGGCATCAGAGTCGCGGGGTTTGCATCCCAGTAACCAAGGTACCTGTTCATCACAGCACGGCTGTTATGCTCGATAGAACCGTGGTAGCTATGGGCCGCCCACTGTACTTGCAGGCTCTTAGGTTGTTTATAGACGTTGTGGATTTCGTTTATCGTCACACCTTTGTTCGCATGGTGCAGTACGTTGTTGTTAAGGTGACCATAAGCATCACGCTGGGTGCGCATTATTTCCTGTATGCGTCCGTTACCCCAACGTGGCCAACTATGTGCAGCGAACATGTATTCGGCCTCAATACCGTAACGATACAGTGCCACATTGATGTGCTTGGACCAAGCCAGTGCATCACGCACTAATGCGCCACGCAGGGTGTAAATATTGTGTATGGTACCGGTGATGTTCTCTGCAGCCCAAAACGCTTTTAGCTGCGGGAACCAAGTATTCATTTCAGCAGGCGCTTCGGTGCCAGGAGTACTTTGGAACTCCATAATGACCCCATCGACGGTCAGCGTCTCGAAGTCTTTTTCTATATAGCCTGACGGTTGAATTAGACCTGTATTACCCGAAGCGGTATTTTTCCCAATTGATTGATCAACATGACCAAACGGGCTACGTGGAAGTAGCACGCCGTATTGAAAGAATGAACGGCGGATCATTGCATTGCCTGCGTAAACGTTCTCGGAAACAGCATGTTCCATAAAGCCACTCGGCGCGATGACTTGCACCTTGCCACTCTTGACATCAGCCTCGTCAATTACACCGCGTACACCACCGTAATGGTCCAGATGTGAGTGCGAATAGATCACCGCGACTACTGGCCGAGGACCGAGTTTTTCGTTGATTAACTTCAACGCTGCTGCGGCAGTTTCCTTCGCTGTCAGCGGATCAAACACGATCCAACCCGTGTCGCCCTTGATAAAACTGATGTTGGCAAGATCGAAACCACGGACCTGATAAATCTTGCCCGGAACCACCTCATAAAGGCCATAAGCCATGTTCAAGATGGCCTGGCGTTGCAACGAAGGGTGGATGCTATCAAAATCCTTGCCCTGCAGTAGGTATTCGTAACTACCCATATCCCAAGCCACGTTGCCAGCCTCGGCCATAATTTGCTTATAGGATGGCGCGACAATGAAGCCCTTCTTGGCTTCCTCGAAATCACGCTTATCTTCAAAAGGCAGGCTCTTGCGCAGGCCATTCTGCAGTTCGACCGTAAACGTCGACGGCATTTTACCTTTGGGATCGAAATGCTTACCTTCCATGGCACCAGGGTCTACCAGCACGCCACCGCCACCTGCTGCTAAAGTGTCACCGCAGATCAAGAGCGTTCCGACCAAAAACAGGCTAAACACATTTTTATGTCGCATATGATTTCCTTTCAAGTTTGAAAAGTAAAATAGCAAGCAGACATCTTGTAAAGTACTCATACGCGTTTATCTCATAAGACCTATACAGTCTTTAAGGCCAGTAAAAATGCGTATTTTTAACTACATATTAGTTATCAGCTTCCTAAAATATAACATTCGACAAAACGCGCATGTGCGGGTTCCAAACCTATTATGTCGAGCTGTAAAACATAAGTCATGTCAAAAATGTTAATCGAATGTAAGGATGGCACAGGTGCACAAATATTTTTATTTTTTCCTTTGAAACTTGATCAAAGTCATTAATTTAGTGCAAATAAACAGTATAAAAATCGGATATCATGAATATAAAAACCCCGTTTCTACACCTAATTCAAGAATAAATGCGTATGCAGGATTAGAGATTAGAACTGAAAAAACTACCTGCATTGGATCAAAAAAATTATTAACGTTCACCACGAGTATCATCCTGAAACGATGGAAACTGAAGTGGTCACACAATACTTAACCTTCCTTATCCATAAATAAAATATGGCTCTCAATACGCAAAAAGTTGTGCTCAACACATTAATCTATTTGTTACGGAATCATCTGTATCATAAGCTTGGAAATTTAATTTTTTTGCTATGCCACTAAGCAGCGATATTTATTCACCTTTTTATCACTTTCAGAAGTCTTATAACGGTTAAATGAACTTGTTAGCCATGACAAACAGATAATGGAGCAGTGCTATAACGGAAGATTGTGGATCTCAAAATACCTAAGATTACCTATGCAAAATATTGATATTCAAAAATACTTGGTAACACGGTACATAAGCCCAAATAGCTAAACGTGTTACCTACGTACTTTAAAGTACAACGTTGCAATCCAGTTATTTCAAACTGACCGAGATATTAGCCGTCGTCAATCAATTGGCAACTGCCACCCTATTGACAGCCTTTTGCAACAATTTCGCATAATCAATCACTTGAGAAAATATTATCATTATGATGAAAACTTAAAGTTTGTTTTTGTTATTTTTAATTACAAAAAAATATATATATAAATTTCAATACATTGATAACGGTAAAATCAATCAAAAGCCCTCATATGAAGTCGTAAATTCGTATTCACTTATTCACGTTTATCACATAAAAAAACAAATATTTTAATAAAATTTGGTTACAAATCGTTACAACTTGAATTTATATGCACTATAAATGCCTATTAAATCTAAACACTTACCAACCGCCATACTGTTAACAATTGATTTACAAATGACGTGGTCGCAGATAAATTCACTAACCGAGTAGCATCTGAGTCGTAGTTATTCTTATGAAACATAAAATAATAATGATTAACACTAAATTGACCATGGAAGAAGAACATGACAATCAACAGAACCACTAAAATAGCGTTAAGCCTTTCAAGCTTAGCTATTGCGATCTCAGCTGGTGTACAAGCAGCACCACAAGCCCCAGGTTTTGCCGCAGCATTACAAGCACAAACCTCCCCACTGCCAAAGCGTTACATTGTGAAGTTTAAAAACACTGATGCCGCGGCCATCATGTCAGCCAATAGTGTGCAATCAACGAGTGATCTGCAGTCACTCAATGACGCGACAACAGATACGCTACCAACCACAATGAATTATCAGCCACAAATGGCTGAAATCAGTGCCCAACATACCGCATTAAATAAAGTACAAGCGAAGGAAATGAAGCGTATCGGCCGCAGTAACAGTTACTCGGTGAAACTCGATGCCAAAGGGATCAATGCCTTAAAAACCCGTGCTGATGTGGAATATGTCGAAGAAGATATGCCACGCCGCTTTCTAAGTGAAAGTACGCCTTGGGGCCAAACTTTTGTGGGAGCAACCCAGCTAAGCGACAGCCAAACGGGCAACCGCACTATTTGTATTATCGACTCAGGCTACGACCGTAGTCACAGCGACTTAGGTGGCAACAATGTCACAGGGACCAATAACTCAGGCACGGGTAACTGGTTTGAGCCGGGCAATAATAACGCCCACGGTACCCACGTTGCGGGGACGATTGCGGCGATTGCCAACAATGATGGCGTGATCGGCGTTATGCCAAATCAAAATGCCAATATTCATGTGATCAAAGTGTTTAATGAATCTGGCTGGGGCTACTCTTCATCCTTAGTCGCTGCCGTAGACACTTGTGTCACCAACGGCGCCAATGTTGTCACTATGAGTTTAGGTGGTTCAGGTTCTAGCACCACTGAGCGTAACGCTCTGGCCGCCCACTATAATAATGGTGTTCTCCTGATTGCTGCTGCGGGTAACGATGGGAATAGCACTCACAGCTACCCAGCATCCTACGATGGCGTCATGTCTGTCGCCTCTGTGGATAGCCATAAAGACCACTCAGCATTCTCCCAATACACCAACCAAGTGGAAATATCTGGCCCTGGTGAAGCAGTTCTATCGACTGTTACCCGTGGCGAAGGCCGTTTAGCCGATATCACTATCGGCAATCAGTCTTACTTTGACTCAGGTGTCGTACCGCACAATCGCCTGATACCTTCTGGTAGCAGCTATGTCCCCGCACCATTTAACGGTACCAGCACTGCAACTTTGGCAGAATGTACCGTTAGCGGCACAAGCTTCAACTGCGGCAACATGACCAATAAGATTTGTTTAGTGGAACGTGTTGGTAATCAAGGCACTAGCTACCCTGAAATTAACGCAGCTAAAGCCTGTAAGAATGCAGGTGCCAGTGCGACGATTGTTTACAGTAACGCGGCATTACCCGGCTTACAAAACCCCTTCCTTGTCGATGCTAACAACGAAATCAATATGGTTTCTGTATCTGTTGATCGTGCAACAGGCTTAGCACTGCGCAATCAACTGGGCGCCACAGTCACTGTCAGCAACCAAGGCAATAAAGATTACGAGTACTACAATGGTACATCTATGGCGACACCGCATGTGTCAGGTGTTGCGACCTTAGTGTGGAGCTACCACCCAGAATGTAGTGCGGCGCAAGTCCGTAACGCATTGAAAATGACCGCCGAAGATCTCGGAACTGCAGGTCGTGACAACTACTATGGTTACGGTTTAGTTAATGCAGTTGCAGCAAAAGCCTTCCTAGACGCATCTTGTACTGGTCCAACGGGTCCTGTCGATCCAACTGAACCGGGCGATAGTGTTCTGGTGAACGGTGTGGCGAAAACAGGTTTAGCAGGCGCAACAGGTGAAGAATTACATTTTTCATTTGAAGTTCCAGCAGGTGCAACGAACCTAGGCTTTGTGATGAACGGTGGCACAGGTGATGCGGACTTGTATGTGCAATATGGCGCGGCGCCAACCACCACTAATTACGATTGCCGTCCGTATAAAAGTGGCAATAGTGAGTCTTGTCCAATCACCAACGTACAATCAGGCACTTACTATGCCATGGTGAAAGGCGATTCGGCTTTCACTGGTGTGTCGTTAACGGCGAACTACACAGCGTCTAATGGCGGCGGTACGCCAACGAGCTATAGCAATACTGATAACTATAATATTCCTGATAACAAAGCGGCGGGGATCACTAGCCCAATCACGGTTACTCGCACAGGTGATTCAAGTACTGTGACTGCAGTCGTGAACATAGTCCACCCTTACATTGGTGACTTAAAAGTGCAGCTGATCAGCCCTTCAGGAAAAACGGTTACCCTGCATAACAACACAGGTCTTGGTGCAGACAATATCAATAAGAGCTATACCGCAGATATGACAGGTGCTAATTCGAACGGCGTATGGAAGTTAAAAGCCGTAGACAGTGGCCGTGGTGATGTTGGTTATATCGATAGCTGGGAACTGAGCTTCAAATAAATCAAAATCGATACTCTTACTGATATTTAAAAGTGATAAACGGAAAGAGCCTGCAATTGCAGGCTCTTTTTTTACAAAACATGTTATTCAATATCTTTGAGGATTTCAGGCTCAATCAACACGCTGGTTTCATTATCCGATAACCAAATTTGGCCTTCACTAATCGAAACTTGCAATGCCATATTACGCCCAACAAAGGCCTCCATCGCCGTGACGGACTCTTCGACAATATTCCACACTTTTAAATTCTGATAACGCTCTAACGCTTGCTGATTCTGTTTCCACCAAATCGGTACACTGCGACCACCATAGGTAAAGAGCTGCACGACTTTGGCACGGCCGCTGGCCTTTCGCAGCCATTTTTCATCGGCCTGACCAAACTCAACCCACAACTCAATTTCACCGGATAGGGTTTTGTCCCATAGCTCTGGCTCGTCATCGACGCACAGACCTTTACTAAAACTTAAGGTTTCGCTGGCATTCACAATAAACGCGAGTAAACGCACCATCATGCGGCCATCGGTTTCGGAAGGATGCTGTGCAAGCGTCAATTGATGGTCTTGGTAATAATTCCGATCCATATCGGCTATCTGTAAATTGACTTTAAACACGGTCGCCTTGAGGGCCATAGTCATCCTAAATGCAGAGTGAAATCCTGAAACAGCGAAATCCTAAAATAAGGCTGCCGAGTCTACCTGAGACTCGGCATTAGCTCAAACGAACAATAGAATACGCCCATGAAATCGAACATAAAGTGCAATTGAACAGAAGGTTAAATCGAACCTAAGGCTGAATCGGTAAGAAATTAAATCGCTCCGGGTCGCAGATGTTTAGCCATGGGAAAATGGGCTTTCAACAAGCTGATTTTTTGCGTATCCGCTACCAGTAGCATGCGCGTACCCAGCTCATACTGTTGACTCAATTCACTGAAAGCGGGTAAAAAACCGCGATCTGCGTCGCGGCGAACAAGTTCAGCGAGTTCGACACTCAAATCGCCTTGGCTGTATATCCAATCGAGGCGCTGCAATAGCGGCATGGCGGCGAGCGGCAATAAGTCCACAGACGTTGCATCATCCAACAAAAGGATTTCGCCGCGGCTGACTAAGTTATTAAACGCATTATGGTAATGCTCAGTGGTACGACTATCGAAACGGTCACCATTGGTATCAAAAAAACGCTCCCAAAATAAGCGGCGTTTCGAGGTTGAATCGAGTTTATCTTGTACTTCGACGCGTCTATCGGCGACAAAATCGAATAACGGTTTGAGTGACTGCGGTAGACTAGATTCTAAACGCGAGCGAATCGTGCGTGCAAATACTGGTGCTGCGCCCGCAGTGCTGATCGCGACCACTAAACGACCTCGATCCACAATAGAAGGAGTGATAAAGCGGCAAAAGGCGGGATTATCAACAGCATTAACCCAGATACCACGCGCAGTAGCTAAGGTCGCTAACTCGGCATTAAGACTGTCGTTTGCCGTAGCTAAATACACCAAATCATAATTTTGAATGTCGGCATGGACGACTTCACGCTGGGATAACAAAATACGGCCAGCATCTGCATAACGTTGCACTTCTGGGTTCACCTCTGGCGCTACCACGTGGATATTGGCTTCGGTACGTGTCAGCAGTGCTAACTTACGGCTAGCCACATCGCCCGCGCCCACCAGTAGAACATTCAAATTAACCGTATCGACAAACAAGGGAAAATATTGCATTAGATGAGATCCTGAACGCTTAGTCCTGCACCACTGGCAGTTGACGCTGTACCCAGCCCTTATAGCCACCAATCATAGAGGCAACGTGGGTGTAACCCATAAGTTGCAGATTATGGGCAGCCAAGGCGGAACGCGCACCACCCGCGCAGTAGAGTAATATGGGTGTATTTTTATCGGGGAAACGCGCTTCGATATCACGCTCTAAAATACCCCGGCTTAAATGTTTCGCTTGGGGTAAATGATCTTGCAGCCACTCACGATCCTCACGCACATCAACAAGGTGCCAGCGGTCATCGGCCTGATAAGCTTCGATTGTCACTTCAGTGATATTAGGCAGAATAGCGTCAACAAGGGCGGAAAATGCATTGGGATGCTGCATCACTAACTCCTAGATAAGATATTGAATGACATAATGAATGTCAGCTTATCAGCAAAGTGTAATCTTCTCATCCTGCAGACGCAATCTTTCAGCCTCACCGCAAAGCTGAGAAGGTTGCCAGTGAAAGGCTAGTTGTGGCTTTCGCTGCGCTCTGAGCTACATTGCCAGCAAAGCTCAAAACTGCCTTCATTAGTCTCATGGCATTGCACACACTGCCATTGCGGACTTTCAACATCCAACGCATTCAATTGAACTTGTGCCGACGCGTATTGGGACTCACCTACCCATAACTCGACGTTTTGCATCCCAGTAGGGAGTTCACCAATGCCGCCTAATAACGCTTCACCTCTGAGTTCAACATGAATGCCACAGGCCTCCAATAAACCTTTCCATGTGTGGGCCTGCAATAAATTACCACCAGCAACTAACACTTTACGTTCTTCCATGCGACATCCTACGGCTACAACTCTCTAGAATATGGGTTGCCGACATCCTACTGCTAAATAGCCGAGGCTGTCGAGCGCTGATTTTTACATCAGTTGTTAAATAAATTAACATTCACTTTTTACAGCATAACTGACTATAACTTTGTGAGTTTGCTAGCAGAATGTCAGATACGCCTCAAAATTGATGCAAAAAAAAGCCACCTCATAGGTGGCTTTTTAACTCCAAATTAACCTTTAAGGCATCATAGGAGGTTGGTCTGCGCCTTCTTTCTCAATCTCAACTGGCATCATGTGTTCACGATTGATACCCAGTTTAACGGCCAAGAAGCTCGCCACATAGATAGAGGAATAAGTACCCACAAAAATCCCCAACAGCAATGCAGTCGCAAAGCCATGGATCATAGTGCCGCCCTTAAGGAACAAGGCCACAACAGTCACCAAAGTCGTGCCCGTTGTAATAATGGTACGGCTCATAGTTTGAGTGATTGAAATGTTAACTATTTCTTCAGGATCGCTCTTACGCAGCTTAAGGAAGTTCTCACGGATACGGTCAAATACCACAATAGTATCGTTAAGTGAGTAACCCACCACCGTCAACAAGCCCGCCAATACGGTCAAGTCAAATTCCAATTGGAATAACGAAAACACACCTAAGGTCACGATGACATCGTGCGCCAGTGCCGCTACAGAACCAAACGCTAAGCGCCATTCGAAACGAAACGACACATAGATCATGATACAAATCAGCGCAACTAATACCGCCAATGCACCTTGCTCTGCCAGTTCTTTGCCCACTTGTGGGCCAACAAACTCAACACGCTTCTGCTGCACTTGTGGGTCAACTTTCTGTGCGGCTTCCATGACAGACTTAACCTGCACATCGCTCTTAACGCCTTCTTTCACCTGTAAACGTACAAGTACGTCACGGCTAGAACCGAAGTTTTGCACGATCGCACCTTCGGAATCTGGCGTCGTCAGTTGCACACGCAGCGCATTCAAATCAACCGGCTGAGTAAACTCCATTTCAACAACAGTACCGCCAGTGAAATCAAGACCCCAGTTAACGCCATTAGTTGCGAGCGATATCAGCGAGCCCAGCACTAACACTGCCGACATAATGCTAATAGGCAGTGCATGGCGGAGGAAGTTTACTGTATGTTTTAAGGATAAAACTTCAATCATTGTCACTTCCCCTTAGATAGACAGAGTCTTCACGCGCTTACCACCCCAAATCGCGTTAACGATTGAGCGAGTACCCACGATGGCGGTAAACATAGAAGTCGCAATACCTATCATTAAGGTCACAGCGAAGCCTTTAATCGCACCAGTACCTACGGCAAACAAAATGAGCGCAGTGATGAAGGTGGTGATGTTCGCATCAGCGATAGTTGAGAAAGCATTACCATAACCTTCATGGATTGCCTGCTGTACGCTACGTCCCGCACGAAGCTCTTCACGAATACGCTCATAAATCAGCACGTTGCCGTCAACCGCCATACCGACCGTCAACACCATACCGGCAATACCGGGTAGGGTTAACACAGCGCCAGGGATCATAGACATAACGCCTACAACCATGACTAAGTTTGCGGTTAAAGCCAGGTTAGCAATAAGCCCAAAGCTACGGTAGTAAACCAACATAAAGAGTAAGACAACTGCCATACCCCATACCATGGCTTGTACACCGCTTTGAATGTTTTCAGCACCTAAGCTTGGACCAATGGTACGTTCTTCAACAATTGATACAGGAGCAATCAAGGCACCCGCACGCAGTAATAGCGCAAGGTTTTGTGCTTCACCATGACTTAAGCCAGTGATCACAAAGTTACGGCCTAAACGGGCTTGAATGGTCGCGACAGAAATCACTTCTTGGATTTTCTGCATCTTAACGCTGCCATCGGCATTGCGATCACCACTGTCTTTATATTCGATGAACAAAGTCGCCATAGGCTTGCCTATGTTGTCTTTGGTCACGTCAGAGAAAATGGTCCCGCCTTTAGCATCGAGGTTGATACTGACCTGAGGACGACTGTACTGGTCAAAGCTAGGTTGTGCACCAGTGATATGGTCACCCGTCAACATCACTTCTTTCTTCAATATCACAGTGCCACCTTCGCGGCGCTGATACACTTCAGAACCTGCAGGTACACGACCTGATTGGGCAGCATTCGGATCGGCTTTGTCATCCACCATGTGGAATTCAATTGATGCGGTTGCACCTAAGATTTCCTTAGCGCGAGCCGTATCTTGCACACCTGGCAGCTCAACGATAATGCGCTCAGCACCTTGGCGTTGTACCACAGGCTCAGCCACACCTAACTCGTTAACACGGTTACGAATGGTAGTAATGTTTTGTTGCAGTGCTTCTTCTTTAATCTGCTTTAGATAAGCTTCACTCATTACAGCTTGCAGCGCGAAATCTTCGCCACGGCTAGCGTCGGTGAACACCATATCTTTATTGCGAGTCTTAAGAAAACGCTCGGCAGTCGCTAGGTTTTCAGCATCACGGAACTTGATTTCAATTCCAGTGGCATTAACACGAATACCAGCATAACGAATGGTTTCTTCACGTAATTGTGAACGGAAATCAGCGACTTTAGCTTCTTCCATCTTACGAATCGCTTCGCCCATGTCCACTTCCATGAGGAAATGCACACCACCGCGAAGGTCAAGACCGAGTTTCATTGGGCTACCACCCATGGACTCGAGCCACTTAGGCGTCGCAGGCGCTAAGTTAAGTGCCACAGTAAACTTGTCACCTAAGCTGTCAGCAATCAGTTCTTTCGCCAGTAGCTGTTGATCCGCATTTTGCAAACGGACCAACAACTGACCTTTTTCAAGCTCAGAGCGCTTTACCGCAATGCTCTTACTGGCTAACAGCTCGTTCACACTGGCTTGGGTAGATGCTGTTACTTCAGCACCTCGAGTCGCCACCACTTGCACCGCATGATCTTCACCAAAAAGGTTAGGTACGGCATAGAAACAACCTATGGCGATGACGAGCATCACCATAATGTTTTTCCACATTGGGTATTTATTTAACACGCCTGAGCCCTCTTGGCTTACAACGACTGGATAGAGCCCTTAGGCAATACAGCTGCAATATAGTCTTTTTTGATCGTGATTTGTGTTGTGTCGTTCAAGCTCAGTAACACGTAATCGCTTTCGTCGCTGATTTTTGCAATCTTGCCTAAAATCCCACCACTGGTTAACACTTCATCGCCTTTGCCTAATGAAGACATCAGATTTTTGTGCTCTTTAACGCGTTTTGATTGCGGACGGAAAATCATGAAATAGAAAATCAGGCCGAAAATCGCCAGCATGAAAATCAGTTCCATCGTGCCGCCACCTTGTGGTGCGCCGGCAGCGCTTGCATATGCATTTGAAATAAACATAGTTTTTCTCTTCTTATTAGCAAAAAATCAATCGACTAACTCTGGTACTTCGCGACCTTGACTGGTATAGAAGTCCGCCACAAAGGCGTCTAATGTACCCGTCTCAATCGCACCGCGCAAACCTTCCATTAACATTTGATAGTATCTCAAGTTGTGAATGGTGTTTAAACGCGCACCCAGAATCTCATTACAACGATCTAAGTGGTAAAGATACGCCCGTGAATAATTTTTACAGGTATAACAATCACACTTAGTATCAAGTGGTGACGTGTCATCTCTATGACGCGCATTGCGTATTTTGATCACACCTTCACTCGTAAACAGATGACCGTTGCGGGCATTACGGGTTGGCATCACACAGTCAAACATGTCAACACCACGACGTACACCTTCAACTAAATCTTCTGGTTTACCGACCCCCATCAGATAGCGAGGTTTGTCTGCAGGAATTTGCGGGCAAATATGCTCAAGAATGCGATGCATATCTGCTTTAGGCTCTCCTACGGCCAAACCACCGACGGCATAACCGTCGAAACCAATATCGACTAAGCCTTTTAAGCTTTCGTCGCGTAAATCTTCATACACACCGCCCTGAATAATACCGAAGAGTGAGTTAGGGTTCTCTAAACGGTCAAATTCATCACGCGAACGTCTTGCCCAACGCAAAGACATCTGCATTGACTTGCGCGCTTCATCTTCAGTGGCAGGATACGGGGTACATTCGTCAAAAATCATCACCACATCACTGCCCAATGCATCTTGAATTTGCATTGATTTTTCAGGATCTAAGAAGATTTTTTCACCATTAATGGGCGAACGGAAATGCACACCTTCTTCGGTGATCTTACGGATATCGCCAAGACTAAACACTTGGAAACCGCCCGAGTCAGTTAAAATAGGACGCTGCCAGTTCATAAAGTCATGCAAGTCACCGTGCTTACGCATGATTTCTTCGCCTGGGCGCAACCATAAATGGAAAGTGTTACCGAGCAAAATATCCGCGCCAGTGGCACGGACTTCTTCCGGTGTCATGCCTTTCACTGTGCCGTAGGTTCCTACCGGCATAAAAGCGGGGGTTTCTACTGTGCCACGATCAAAAATTAACCGACCACGGCGCGCACGCCCGTCGGTAGTGTCTAATTCAAATTTCATAATTCACCTCGCCAGATAAACAGTCTGACTACATTTTTAATGGCTAATGCCATTTTGATTAACAATAGAGATGGGGACAGTGTTAAAAGGTTCAATCTTTTAACGAAAAAAATTGCCGCACCATCTCACTTTGGGCGGCTATTTTAAAACAAAATCTTGGTCTAGTGGGCTTTTTTCGTCACAAACATCGCATCGCCATAGCTAAAGAAGCGATATTTTTGCGTGATAGCATGTTGATACGCCACCATAACATGATCAAAACCGGCAAAAGCACTCACTAACATGATCAAAGTTGATTCAGGTAGATGAAAATTTGTCACCATAGCATCGACCACTTGGAATTCATAACCTGGGTAAATAAAGATATCGGTATCGCCGCTAAAAGCTTTGAGTTCGCCAAGGCTTGCGCGTGCCGCACTTTCTAAGGAGCGCACTGACGTCGTCCCCACGGCCACCACACGTTTACCCGCAGCTTTGGTTTGCGCGATTAAATCAACCACATCCTGCGGCACATTCGCCCACTCGGAATGCATCTTGTGTTCAAGAATGGTATCGACACGCACTGGCTGAAATGTTCCCGCGCCCACATGCAAGGTCACAAACGCGACATTCACGCCCTTGGCTTTTAATGCATCGAGCATGGCATCGTCAAAATGCAAACCCGCCGTTGGCGCTGCAACTGCACCAGGATTTTGGTTATACACGGTTTGATAGCGCTCTTTGTCGGCATCATCATCGGGTCTATCGATATAAGGAGGCAAAGGCATGTGCCCTACTGCTTCAAGCACTTCTAAGATGGTTAACTCGGATAACAACTCAAGTTCAAACAAGGTATCGTGACGGGCGACCATCTTCATTTGATAGCCACCGTCGAGATGGATTAACGAATCCACTTTAGGGGATTTAGAGCTGCGAACATGGGCGAGGATGCGCTTATCATCAAGCATACGCTCGACTAAAATTTCTAACTTACCGCCACTGGCCTTTTGACCAAACATGCGCGCGGGGATCACTCGGGTATTGTTGAACACCATTAAATCGCCGGGATTAATCATCCCCAGCAGATCGGTAAACTGCTTGTCGCCTAACGCACCAGAGTTGCCGTCTAAGGTTAACAGACGGGATGCATTACGCTGCGCCATAGGATAACGAGCGATCAGCTCATCGGGGAGATCGAAAGAAAAGTCTGCAACGCGCATATTGGCCTCTAGATAGCTTAGAACGGCGGCTAGTCTATGGTTAGAGGCCAATAAGATCAAGATTACTTATTGCCAGTGTCCACTTCTTGCTCGGGTTCCACTGGATTGATGCCATCTTGGGGCAGATTGTCATCGGCATCGAATTTTAGCCGCGAGCGACTAAAGTCATCCATGCTGAAACGGTGTTGTTCAAAGGGGATTTCTATTAGCACTTTTTTGCGCTTCTGCTGCTCGTCTTTACCAAGCATTTTGGTGAACCAGTTCCACATCATCCATGATCCTAAAAAAGGTTATTGATTTTATTTCACTTTCCCTTATCGATTACTATGTCAACGTTTAAGTCAGCCATAATTATTCACGGCGAATTAAATGTCATTATCAATAAAAAGTGAAAAAATACTGCATTTTTAGCTTCGGCGCTTTCCTAAGCGCGCTTGTGCATGATACCGTGAACCGACGTGGTTAACCAAGCACAAATAATGAACTTTCTTACACACTTACATCTCGCCGACATCAGTAAAACCCACCTTGCTGCCAACGTAGCAGGTAACTATATTCAAGCGCCAATTGCGCAAGCCCCAATGGAGTTACGCCAAGCTTTATGGCTAAACCAAGAGATTAATACCCTCTGCGCCAGCCATGAATTGACGATTGAATTAATGGAAGCTTTCCCTGCGCCCTTAAGAAGCATAGCAGCAGAACTCATGGCGGTGAGTTTCGATCACTATTTAGCTTACTATTGGGAAGAATATCACCACAAACCCTTGGATGAATTCAGCAGCAAGGCCTATGACGCGTTAGATGCTTTCGCCACGCAAGGCGTTGATCCATACCATCCAGAGGCATTATTTACACTCTTGCCCACAATGCGCAGCGCCGATTGGCTAGGCAGCTACACCACCGAAAAAGGATTACAACAAGCCTTAGCACAGGTGGCCAAACAGCATCCGCAAGCCGCACTGTTTAAAGATGCCCATAAAGTCGTCAATAAAATGCAGATAGAAATCGAAACCGCGTTCCGCACTTTTTATCCGCAGCTGATGGCTTATACCCGTATTTGGAGCCGTAAGACACCTGCAGAATATTTGCCCTCCCCCCTCTAAGAATAAGCAAGCATGAGATTATGCTGTATGCCTGCGTAAATTTTGCTAGTATGGCCGCGCAAAAATGAGGACAAGATGCAGATATTTGATTACCAGCCCCCAGCAGTTCCTTGGCTAGACATACGCTATAAAGATAGAGATCTGATTATCATCAATAAACCTTCGGGATTATTATCTAATCCGGGTCGAGCGGCTCACACCTTCGATTGCGCGTTAACCCGCTTACAAGCCCTTTATCCAGAAACGATTTTAGTGCATAGGCTCGACTGCGCGACCTCGGGCATTATGGTGTTCGCCCGTAATAAAAAAGCGGAGTCGCATTTAAAAACACAGTTTCAAGATAGACAGAGTAAGAAAGTCTATATTGCCGAAGTGATGGGACATGTGCTGCAAGATCAGGGGATTATTGACCTCGCGATAGTGCCAGACACTGAACATCCGCCCTATCAAAAAACGCTACAGGCGGGAGAGACTGGCGGCAAAAGCGCCCTCACTCACTACCGTGTATTAGAGCGCCGAGAAAACAGCACCTTAGTCGAGCTTTCGCCAGAAACAGGCCGCACCCACCAGTTGCGTGTGCATATGCTTGCCCTAGGGCATGCAATTTTAGGCGATGAATTTTACGGTGATGCCGAGGTTATCAAGGCCAAACCGCGTTTATGTTTACATGCACAAAGCTTAAGTTTGACCCATCCCTATTCGGGTAAATCGCTGTTTATTAGCAGCAAACATCCATTTACTGAATAACTTAAGCCACTCGCTACAATTCCATAAAAGCAAAAGGTCGCGACTTAGCCCTTAGCTATCGTGCGACCTTAGTTATTTACGGATTCGACTGTCGTCGTTTAAGCGACGCGTATACCTTGACCAAAATCGACATCAGCCGCTAATTTTTCCGCTTGGAAATAACAGCCCTGCTCATTACAAAATTGTAATTGCTGCGACGATGTAACGATAAAAAATTCACCAAAGAAATTGCCGCCAACATCCTCTAGCTTATGGCCCTCAGGAGTTTGCGTCATATAGACTTCATCTAAACTATGGCAGCCATCGCTAAACCAAGTTTCTAAAAAATATTTATCGTCTTCTTTATAGAGGGTAATTTTGTCACCCAATAAAGGACGCCCATCTAACCAACGACCTATAATTTCACGATTTTGCATATCTGTCTCCCGCCAATGAAGGCGACGGCGTTTTTCAATCCCAGACATCCTGATATCCTTATGCAATACCCAATCACCTAAAGTGAATGTCAGTTGTGGTAGTACATTAAGCATAGAACCCATTTAACTCTTTACTCCCCACAGCAGCAAATTACTTCAAATCGCCCGTCAAATGTAATTTTTTGGTTAATTTAAATTTGCTAAATATTTAAAATATAAAAGATAAATACCTTTGACTAATTAATCGGCAGTGTAGCTCAATCTAAAAATAAAAACGCGATCTTTATCACTATTTACTTATCGCTAAAGTAAAGGCAGCTAAAAGACTTATCTAGCGAGCTGAATAAAAACACCGCGCTGTATAGACGTCGATAAAATGAGAACGGCAGCCAAACAGACCAACTGGCAATGTAAGCAAAAGTCCAATAAATCCCCTCTATATTACTAACTGCCCTCATAACATCCTTGCTAACCGTTATGCGTCAAGTTGAAGAGTTTGTATGGCACTTAGTCACAAGCGCCAATATATTTTCCATTGCCAACGAGTTTCGACTTGATTTTCATTGACTCTTCAGAGATTGTCACTTCAAGCTTAGAAGTGAACGTTTTCCCATTGAAACGCATTTCACCCACTGTTTTAGATGCACCATCAGGGCTAGTGCATGATGTTTCAAACACCATCTTGTTAGCACTGATCCAATTGCTGTTGGTTTGGCATTCTTCGCCTTCATTTTCTTCAGGCTCTAAATCAAATGCAGAGGCGATGTCATTTATGCATTCAGTTTCCGTGTAATCAGGCCTTTTGGCCATGCTCCGCATCATTTTCTCCATTTCAGGAGGTGCGTCTATTTCTACTATTTCGGATTTCCAAGTGGTTTCCCATAAACCCGGTTTGAAGTCATAGTTTTCAGCGTGAAGATGAGTTGATGCCACTATGAGTCCAGTTAACATCACTTTAGTAATTAGGTGGGTCATTTATTATTCCTTTAATTAATGAAAAACAAGTAAGGTTTTAGTGCCTAGCGCCCAAATTTAGCACGCAAAGTCGTGCTGCGGGTTGAGGTCGCAGCCAGCAATTTTGCTGGCTTTAACATTTGTTTTTAGGGGCGACAACCATCTTAATCGTCCGACCCACTATAAACATCTAAACTTAAAACAATTCTACGTTGACCAAGTGCCAGCATGATTTCAGGTGACAAGCTCAAACCATCATTCCAGTTGCCCATAAACAAGCCGCAGAACATGTCAATTTTGTAGCTTTGGTAAAGTTTTTCCCATATCGCTAAGTCACTTGTTAGCTGGGATAAAATTGCTTCAATCTGCGCGTTTAGGTCTTCTGGCTCTCTCTTTTTAGCCTGAAAATGCCAGCTACCCGTTTTGGCAATCCGCACTTTTCCACTGGTTTTGCTGACATCTTCATCACCTTTCTTTTTACTTTTAGTTGCTGTACCACCAAGTAAATTTGATACGTCTTCAGGTATCAAATCATCCCCGAAGATCCGAAGAGTGGCTTGTGAATATTCAAATGCACCCATAAAAGGCCCTAATGCTGAGCTAAAAAGCGCCAATGCAGCGTAGCGTTGGCGTCCATAGAAAAATAAAAACGCACACACTTAACTATCTGTATTAACTAGAAGTTATCAGCTTTCTACCGCTTTTCATATACAAAAATCCATCAGAAAGACACGCATGCGCGTTTTCCAGACCAATTATCCTAAAACGGTAACCTGTAAGTGTTTAATTTTAAATATTTTTAGATTTAGATGTTTGAAATAACACGTACGTGTATTGACAGAAAGCACTCACAAACAAGCAATTTAGATACAATTGTATCTCTTCCAGTTTCTACGACTCTTGTTGAAGAGTTAAGCACAAGGGGGTGTAGCGTTATTTCTACAAATCTAGAACTCAATCCTTTGGTATGAATATGCTCCATATATTGCCCACTTTCGTTTTTTAGTTTGGTTTGATCATATTGATGAACTCGCAACAAAAATAACTCAAGAAATTGTTTTTTTAAAATTTTTACATAACCCCATAACGTCCGCATTTCATATATCAAATGGACTTATAGGAGCTTGTTACATCTTTTATTGCCAATTTTAATAGGGTTTCTGATATAACCCATAAGTGAATTACCGCACAAATAAGACCAAGTGATATTTCAATATCCCTACAAAACAAAAATAAAGCAGGAAGCGCTATGCATAACATTCATCGTCGTCACTTTCTTAAAGCAGCGGGTGCAGCTACCGCCGGACTCGTCACAGCCAATATTGCCCTCAACGCCTACGCCAGTAGTGTCGCCCCTAAACCACAAACGGGTAAATCCGTTATCGGACTCATAGCACCCAAGATGGACGTGGTTCGAGTTGGCTTTATCGGTGTTGGCGAGCGTGGCTTTAGCCATGTCGAGCAATTCTGTCATTTAGAAGGCGTTGAACTTAAAGCCATTTGTGATACTCACACAGCGGTGCTGGACAGAGCCGTGGATCATATCGTTAAACAGAATCGGCCAAAACCGGCAGTCTATACTGGTAATGACCTGAGCTATCGCGATCTCTTAAGCCGCGATGATATTGATATTGTGATTATTTCTACTCCATGGGAATGGCACGCACCTATGGCGATAGAGACGATGGAAAGCGGTAAACATGCCTTTGTCGAAGTACCGTTAGCACTCACAGTAGAGGAATGCTGGCAAATTGTAGATACCGCCGAACGCACTCAGAAAAACTGCATGATGATGGAAAACGTCAACTACGGCCGTGAAGAACTTATGGTTCTCAACATGGTACGCCAAGGTGTGTTTGGTGAGTTGCTCCACGGTGAAGCCGCTTATATCCACGAGCTACGTTGGCAGATGAAGGAAATAGACCATAAGACGGGCTCATGGCGGACTTATTGGCATACCAAGCGCAACGGTAACTTGTACCCGACCCACGGTTTAGGGCCAGTTTCCCAGTATATGAACATCAACCGCGGTGATAGATTTGATTATCTAACCTCGATGAGTTCACCCGCTCTTGGCCGTGCGCTCTATGCTAAACGTGAATTCCCCGCCGATCATGAGCGTAATCAGCTCAAGTACATCAATGGCGATATCAATACCAGCCTGATTAAAACCGTTAAGGGCCGGACCATCATGGTACAGCATGACACGACGAGCCCAAGACCTTACAGTCGCCACAATTTGATCCAAGGGACAAATGGCGTGTTTGCCGGCTTCCCGAATCGTATCGCCGTCGAAAATGGTGGCTTTGGTCAGAGTTACCACGAGTGGGATATGGACATGCAAAAGTGGTATGACAAATATGATCACCCTCTTTGGCAACGCATAGGCAAAGAAGCTGAAGTTAACGGCGGCCACGGCGGCATGGACTTTGTAATGTTATGGCGCATGATTTATTGCCTACGCAATGGCGAGGCCTTAGATCAGGATGTGTACGATGGTGCGTCTTGGTCGGTGGTGAATATCTTAAGTGAACATTCAGTCAATGACCGCAGTAATTCAGTCACCTTCCCAGATTTTACCCGCGGCGCGTGGCAAACGGCCAAACCCTTAGGGATTGTCGGCGCTTAAGCAGCGGCTTTCGCCAAACTCATTATGATGGGTTCACCATAAGGATAAGTGCCTCGACCTTATCCTTTTTCTTAAATGAAGCCTAGAGATGCCCGCACTATCAATAGCAAGCAATTAGGGGCAACAAACTCATGATAAGAAACCAACTATAAACGCTAATAGTAGCCAATTTCTTTGATTTTCAAAGAAAAATCACCACTCTGCTGGGCACCAATCACTAGCCCTAGACTACAGACTTGGCTTAAATCTATTGCCACTCGGGAAATCGGTTTACCCCGACATTGGGGCAAGAAGTCACTGAAGGGAATTTCTATCCGCTGCCAATTCATGACTCTAGCGCCACTCACACCAAACGTTTGATGGCTTGGCGCGGGCATAGGCGCTTGATAAACCGTGCTTTGGGGTGTGTCGACATCCTTTAAATTCACTTTATAATCTTTAGGTCGGTCGCCATCGAGTTCGACATAGATCCCAGTAAACCCACTGACATCTATAGGGTTAAACTCACAACGCACTGAAGCAAACCCACCGCCATTTGCCAGCGACACATGGCCACTAAACTCACCATAGCCTAAAGGTGACACCGTCATCTTACTGCGGGACAAACCGCCCATCACAGTGTCATTTATTCCATACCAAGGCTTTGCGGCATCTAGCACTTTAAAATCAAAAAAGATCATAACGACTCCCATAAAAAAAGCAGCCACCTAAGTGACTGCTTCCATAATACTTTTCAATACGAATAACAGCCCTCGTTAACGCAGTTTAGCTTTATTCTCAGCGGCTTCACAAGCAGCAGCGGTAAAGATAACGTCAGTTGAGCTGTTCAATGCGGTTTCGGCAGCATCTTGAACCACACCAATAATAAAGCCGACAGCGACTACTTGCATGGCGACATCATTAGAAATACCAAACAAGCTACAAGCCAGTGGGATCAACAGTAATGAACCACCCGCCACACCCGAGGCGCCGCAAGCCGAAATAGCGGCTACAACGCTCAATAACAATGCGGTGAGTAAATCGACTTGAATGCCTAAGGTATGCGCCGCAGCTAAGGTCAATACCGTAATAGTGATCGCCGCGCCGCCCATATTGATGGTGGCACCTAAGGGAATAGAGACTGAATAAGTGTCTTCATGCAGATTTAATTTTTCACACAGCGCCATATTCACCGGAATATTCGCCGCACTCGAGCGGGTAAAAAATGCCGTCACGCCACTTTCACGCAGACAACGAAATACCAACGGATAGGGATTACGTTTAATCTTCACGTAAACAATTAAAGGATTAACGATTAAGGCAATAATGGCCATCGCACCCAATAAAACTGCCAATAACTGCGCATAACCCGCAATTGCGGCAAAACCGGTTTCAGCAAACGTCGCAGCAACTAAACCAAAAATACCAATAGGTGCTAAACGAATAATGAAATGCACCATTTGCGAAATGCCGTGGCTCATGTCGGCAAATACTTGCTTAGTAGAATCGCTAGCATGATGTAAGGCTAAACCTAAACCCACACCCCAAGCAAGAATACCAATATAGTTGCCCGTCATTAACGCATTCACTGGATTATCAACCAGTTTAAATAATAAGGTATGGATCACTTCACCAATACCTTGTGGAGGACTTGTACCTTCCACACCAGCAACCAAAACTAAAGTCGTGGGGAAAATAGAGCTTAAAATCACAGCAGTTAACGCCGCGGCAAAGGTCCCCAATAAATACAGGATCACAATTGGGCGCATATTGGTTTGCGTATTTTTCTTTTGATTGGCAATCGATGATGCTACTAAGATAAATACCAGTATTGGAGCAATCGCTTTTAATGCTCCAACAAATAAACTGCCTAAGAAGGCGATATCTTTTGCGCTATCGGGTGAAAAACTCGCTAACACCACACCAGCGATAATCCCTAATAAGATTTGTAATACGAGACTGCCATTAGCCAACTTAGCTAATAATGATGATTCTTGTTTCATGGTTTAACCTGTCGTTATTATATTTCGGTTGAGATCCCCAACGCGCACCTTCGGAAATGAGGCCAATAAGGTTTTTATAGGATGTGACTAGACTTGTCTAGTTTTGCGGGGAAATAAGCTAACTAAATTACCCTTGTCCCGCAAAAAGCATACAAAAAACTAACAAGCGCCTTATTGGCGCTGCTTCATGGCTAAATCGGCACCACGCAACATGGCATCAATCAACTCGTGGGCATCGAACTTAGTCAGCGCTTCATTTGCCCCCACTTGGTGGGCCTGACTCACGCTTATTTCGCTGGATAAAGACGTGTGTAAAATGATGTATGCCTTGGCGGTCAGTGGATTATCACGCACCTCAAACGCCAGTTCATAACCATCTAGTCCCGGCATCTCAATATCACTCACCAGAATATCTATGGGGTGATGCTCTAGTGCCGCTTGTTCCATCATGACTAAGGCTTCTTTACCGTCGGCGGTCACTCGATAAGGGATGTTGATCATATCAAGGGCGTCGGATAACTGCTTACGTGCCACCTTAGAATCATCCACTAACAGGATATTCATGGGTTTGAGTTTCTCACGCTGCACATCGGTCAAGATTGCCCGATTTGCCTGTGGGTTATTCGGGAAAATTTTCGACAGCAATAACTCAACATCGAGCAATTGTACTAACTGGTCCTCAAAACGAGTCACGCCAGTCAAGTAAGCATTCTTGCCCAAATTGGCAGAAGGCGCCTCAATATCGCGCCAATTACATTCAATAATCTTATCGATACCACGCACTAAAAAGCCAATGATCATCCGCTGACAGTCAGTGATGATGATGTAGCATTTTTCCCGCTCTTCAGGGGCTATCGGCCGATAGCCAATCGCAGCCGCCATATCGATGATAGGGATCGTATGGCCACGAATAGTTGAAGCGCCAAGAATCGTCGGATGAGATTGGGGAATTTTGCTTAGCTGCGTGTACGGCACCAGCTCACGCACTTTCAACGTGCCTAAGGCAAACACTTGAGTCTGTGATAACCGAAACAGTAGTAATCCCTGTGACTGACTTGCCTTACTTTTCATAATTAGATAAATAACTCACTAAAAACAACCTTCGGATAGCTTAACCTTAACACAGTAAAATTTTGATGACTAAGGTCAAACGAATGAAACTATTATTACCTATTTATTAATAGGTTCGACGCCAATCGCCGACAAGTGCTTAGTCTTGTAATGCATACAAGACATCAAAGGCAAATTGATCCCAACCTTCGGCAGTAAAAGCGATATCGCGAATATTACGAACTTGGCTCACCGCATGTAATGGCGCTGCACCATTGACCATCAAGTAATAGGCCATGATAAGACTGGTGCGATCCTTGCCAGAGCGACAATGGATCACTACAGGCAGCTCATCGGCTTCACATTGCTGAATAAAGGCGAGTGCCTTGGGCAACTGAGCGACACAAATCGCCACATCCCCATCTTGGGGCGGCACATTGCGCGAAAAGGGAATACATTCGTAACGTAAATCAAGCTGCTTAAACGCACTCGGCTCGCAGCCCTCGCCCCCATTGACCGACAGAATGGCACCAATGCAGGCCTCTTTGAGCGCTTGTAAATCCCAAGGATCTTTATTAGGGCCACTGCGCCCTGCGACTTTACCTTCAACTAACCAGAATAAGTGTTGCATAAACCTTACCTACGACAAGTGAGATGACAAGGAACGCCAGAGATAAGCTAAGAATAGCTTGTTTCCAACGACTTAAGATTTTTTACCCCAAAATTCAGCATTGGCAGGCGGTAACTGTTTACGTTTTTTTTTACCCATACCTTCAGGCTTGGCGATAGGTTTAGCTTGTTCTAACAGTTCGGCTGGCATTTCATCATCGGCTTCAAAACCGACAATTTGCTCACGCACTAACTTAAGTTTGTTCTTTTTCTCTATCACGCCAAAGTGGTGATAATCCTCATGGGAAATCAAGGTCACGGCCAAGCCTGCTTCACCGGCGCGGCCACTACGGCCAATACGATGCATATAATCTGCAGGGCTTCGTGGTAAATCAAAGTTGATCACCACAGGCAGTTTATCGATATCGATACCTCGGGCGGCAATATCGGTCGCAATTAACACACTGATCTCACCATTTTTAAAGCCATCGAGCACCCGCGTACGCGCACCTTGGGCTTTATCGCCATGGAACACTTCGGCTGTGATCCCACGTTTAGACAGCTTTTGCGCTAAGTGATTACAAGTATTTTTAGCACTCACGAAGATCAACGCCTGTGACCACTGATGTTCTTTAATCAGATGCGCCAATAATGCGGTTTTCATCGGACGATTAACCGTAATCACCCGTTGATGAATCGTGCTTTCTTGCTCACTTTGCAATTGATATTCAAGTGGATTATTAAGCAGTTTTGCCGTTAACTCACGGACTTCTTCAGGGAATGTCGCAGAGAATAATAAGGTTTGTTTCTTGACGGGCAAAGCGTCGAGCACTTGAGCTAATTCTTCAGTAAAACCAAGGCTTAACATGCGGTCAGCTTCATCTAGCACTAAGGCGCTGACACGATTGAGTTTGATGGCATTACTGGACAACAGATCTAACAAACGACCCGGCGTTGCTACTAGGACGTCGGCACCAGAGCATAGACTCTGCATTTGCGCATTCACCGACACACCGCCAAACGCAGCGACAATTTTTAGCTTGCCATTAAGATGTGAGGCATAGGATAAAAAGCTGTCAGCGACTTGTTGTGCTAATTCACGGGTTGGGACTAAGACCAAACAACGAACATAAACGCCAGTCTTATCATCAGTTTTTGCTTCAACAAGTTGTTGCAACAGCGGCACGGCAAAGGCTGCCGTTTTACCCGAGCCCGTATTAGCACCGGCTAACACATCGCGCCCCGCAAGCACAGCGGGGATCGTCGCCGCCTGTACTGGTGTGGGCGAAACATACGCTAATTCGGTTAATCGATTTAGCAAGGGTGCAATAATGCCGAGTTGGGCAAAGCTTGCCGCAGAGGAAGAAGCCTGAGTCATAGAAAGTTTAACTGCTCACCAATATCTTAATAGGCGGCTATTCTAGCTTAAATATCGAGGCAATGCTTGGCAGTTTCCAGCGTTAATAACTGCTGTTTCATCGCAAGCCCATAGGCGTAACCCGTTAACTTGCCATTTTTGCCTATCACTCTATGGCAAGGCACGATAATCGCAATCGGATTCGCACCATTGGCAGCGCCCACGGCGCGCACCGCCTTAGGCCGACCAATTTGCTCGGCAATCTGCCCATAGCTGCAGCTCTGACCATAATCGACATTGAGCAAAGCTTGCCAAACTTCACGCTGAAATTCAGTGCCTTTAGGTGCGAGCTTTAAATTAAATTCAATCAGTTCACCTGCAAAATAACGCGCGAGCTGCACTTGAGTTTCACTAATATGCGCCTTAGCTTGATTGAGGACATCCTCACTCACCTTAGCAAGCGCAATCTCAGTGCGATCCGAGCCGACAACAGTTAAATGACTCAGCCCATAGGCATTGGCATTTAACTGCAATATTCCGGCAGGACTCATAAAAGTATCTACGGCACAGGGCTGATACGCAGCAATACTCGGCGCTTGGCTCAATTGACGAATCGCATGTTTCATAATTTATCTCTCTATTTATGTCTTCAACTTAGATCGTTTTAGTCGCTATTGATGCCAAAGCTGAAAGGTTAAATAACTGCCCCAAGGCGCGATGTCTTGACTCAGTTGCTGGCACAGCTGCGGGTAGTTGACTGCACCCGCAGCGGCTTCATCCAGCCTATGGGTCTTGCCATACAAGGCCAGCAAATGCTTTTTAACAATCAAATCGGTATGCAAAAACACATTGGGATCGCCCAAACCGCGGAGCTTAGCATACGCGATTGTCCAAGGACCTATGCCCTTAACTCTGAGCCAATCATCGACACTCGCCTCAGGATGATCGTAGATAAACGCCGCGAGCGCATTGAGGGCTAATTTACGAGCGCCGGGCATTTTTAGCTCTGTTAGACTCGCCTCACGAATGGCCTCGGGTGTAGGAAATAAACGATACTCGCAACCATTGAGACTAAAGCGCTCGCCATAGGCTTCAACCAATTGATTAAGTAGCTTAGTCGCCTGCACTACCGTCACTTGCTGACCTAAAATCGCACGGCAGGCCGCCTCAAATAAGGAGCCTGCACCGGGAATGCGTAATCCCGAAAACGGTGTTAATCCTAAACTTGGTAGCGCACTTAAGCTTTGTTCAATCAGCAGCATATCCGCATCGAGATCTAACATGCGCCGCACTTCAGTGACCAGCAATTGCAGCTCATCGACAGGAGAGTCTTCGGTCAACATTATCGCGAGTTTGAAGCGATTTAGCTTAGGCTCATGGATAATGTGCACTGTGCCGCGCATCTTACCTAGGGCAAAACAACGACCATATTCGAACCCATTATCGCCAGCTTTGGCCTCATCTACCACGGTCGCCTCATCACCAACGACATCGCTCGCTTGTGGATGACTCATCTGCGGTGTGAACCATTCCATCCCTGTTACCGCACGTAATCGATAAAACGCCAGCTGTGACGCCCAATCCAATGGTGGCCGATAATACTGATACAAGGTTAATCCATAGTGCGGCACAAATTCACCCATAGTATCAATCTCACCTAATCCTGCTAGTGGCTCAATCATGGACTCCTTTGCCGCTTTGGTTAATGCGCTCTTTCTTAACTGGGTCGGCGTCAATTGCAAGGTTTGCTTAAACGCCTCATTGAAACGGCGAATACTGTTGAAACCCGCCGCCATCGCGACTTGAGTGATGGGTAATTGGGTTTGGTGCAATAATTGTTTAGCAAACAGTAATTGCCGATATAAGGCATATTGTTTTGGCGAAGTGCCAAAGCCTTCGGTAAAGAGCTTATTGAGATAACGACTGCTGATCCCTAATCGGTCAGCCAATTGTGTTACTGTCGAGGCTGGCTCTCCCGATGATTTTCCCGCTAAGGCGCCCGCTTCGATTAAGCTAATGGCCCTCGCTAACGTTGTGCCAGTCCCCTTCCAAGGATTCGATCCCGGCGCACTGTCGGGCCGACAACGCAAACATGGGCGTAATCCCGCCTGCGCGGCTTTCACGGTCGAATCAAAATAACGCACATTTTGCTCTTTTGGCGCGACGGCGGGACATACAGTTCGGCAATAAATGCCCGTCGTTAAGACGCCCACAAAAAACTTACCATCAAACCGTGGATCACGGCTCATCCTCGCCTCACGGCAAATGGACGCAGAAAGTAGCCCCGCACTGGACTCCAGTGAATGCACCGAATCTATTTCATCACGCTTATTTGCACTCTCAGACGCTCTATCTGTACTCATTTTTCATCACGCCCGACAATATTCGCTCACAATTAATTTCTTGTTCATTACTTTACGTAAAACTAGCATGTAGCACTAGCGGAAAACGGAACTCAATCATTTCAATGCTTTTAGAGCATGAAATCCTATATGCTAGAGCCGACTATTTTTTATCTCACCATAGAGTTAATTCATGTTTAAACGATTTGAATCCTGGGTTGAAGCCCTACCCGATGATGAACCCACTAAACCACCCACAGGGGTTTATGCTTTTTGTCGCCACTATACTAAGGGCTACGAACTGCCGCTGATCTTAATGTCAGTGCTGACCGCCATGCTAGCCATGCTTGAAGTGTCACTGTTCGGATTCATGGGCCAATTAGTGGATTGGCTTGTGAAAAAAAATCCCGAAACGTTATTCCAAGACGAAGGCACGACCTTAATGCTGATGGGAGGAATGGTGATAATTGTGATGCCAATATTGGTATTACTGCATGCGCTTATCATGCATCAAACCTTGCTCGGCAATTATCCTATGTCGATCCGCTGGCTTGCACACCGTTATTTGCTAAAACAAAGTGTATCGTTTTATCAAGATGATTTTGCTGGCAGAATCGCCACGAAAGTGATGCAAACATCCTTAGCCGTGCGCGAAACTGTGATGAAATTGCTCGATGTGTTGGTATACATTTTAGTGTATTTCACCTCTATGCTGGTGATGATTGCCAGCGCTGATCTGCGCTTAGTCATACCTATGCTCGTCTGGCTTGCACTGTATGTTGGTCTGCAATGGTACTTTGTGCCTAGACTAAAAAGTGTCTCTACCGAGCAAGCCGATGCGCGCTCCACCATGACAGGCCGTATCGTCGACAGCTATACCAACATCACCACAGTGAAGCTATTCGCCCACACGCAAAAAGAAGCCGAATACGCCAAATCCAGTATGCGGATATTTTTAGACACGGTTTATCGCCAAATGCGCTTAGTGACGGGCATCAGCGTCAGCGTGCAAATCATCAACTATCTGTTGGCCTTTAGTATTGCAGCAGTATCGATAGCCCTATGGACCGATAGCGCAATCACGGTCGGCGCCATCGCCATTGCGGTCAGTTTAGCACTGCGCTTAAACGGCATGTCACAGTGGATAATGTGGGAAATCAGTTCGTTATTCGAAAATATCGGCACGGTTACCGATGGAATGAACACCTTATCGAAAACAACGATCATCCAAGATGAGCCAAACGCCAAGGCGCTGGTCGTCAATCATGGCAAGATTGATTTCAACCAAGTGTGTTTCCATTACGGTGAGCAGACTGGCGTGATTGAAGATCTGAATCTGAATATTAAAGCAGGTGAAAAAGTTGGCTTAGTAGGGCGTTCTGGCGCGGGTAAATCGACCCTAGTGAATCTACTAATGCGATTCTACGATGTTGAAAAAGGTCAGATTAATATCGATGATCAAGACATCAAGATGGTTATGCAAGATTCACTGCGTTCGCAAATTGGCATGGTAACTCAAGATACCTCCCTCTTGCACCGCACCATTCGCGAGAATATTCTTTACGGCAATCCCAGTGCCAGTGAAGAGCAACTTGATCGCGCGATTAAACAAGCTCAAGCCTATGACTTTATTCAGGAACTCAGTGATCCTAACGGTAATCATGGCTTAGATGCTCAAGTGGGTGAACGCGGCGTAAAACTCTCTGGTGGCCAAAGACAGCGTATCGCCATCGCGCGGGTTTTATTGAAAAATGCGCCCATTTTACTGCTTGATGAAGCCACATCTGCACTAGATTCCGAAGTCGAAGCTGCTATTCAAGAAAGTTTGTATGAATTAATGCAAGGCAAGACAGTGATCGCGATTGCCCATCGACTTTCGACTATTGCCGCGATGGACAGGTTAATTGTATTAGATCAAGGCCGAGTCGTTGAGCAAGGCACACACCATGAACTCATCGCCGCAGGCGGTATTTATGCTCAATTATGGGCGCACCAAACCGGTGGATTCTTAGGTGTAGACTAAGCCAAAGGTGAGATGACGAAAGGCGACACTCAGCAGTGAGTGTCGCCTTTTTTATCTCAAATAAGTTCCGCCTAATTCTGCCTCTTCCCACAAAGCTTCACTCTTACACTCGCGCTCATATTCACCGCAGTAATACACGATTCATCTATTACAATGGCGACCGTGAGAACGGCTCACTTCAAATTGCGCTCGTTTAGCGATTGGAAACAAGAGATAAACCGCGCTTAACGGCTCAACTTATCAGCATTGAAAGTAGCTGCATTCAAAGTAGCTGCATTCAAAGTGCCAACACACTGAACAATCCGAAAGGTGAGTTTTGAGCCATGGATTAGCGCAAAGTTAAGCAGGAAAACACTTCAACAATCTTTGTCACACGATTAAACAGAATGACTTCACCACAGGAAGTAAGCCTCTCGAAACATTATTTATCTTAATGTGGATGGTTTGAATTGTTGGGTAAATTCGGCAAATAACTCGGAACGTATGACTCGTAAATGAATCGGGGAGATCTCGATTTAATATTCAAAATTCAGACACAAAAAAACCACCTTGAGGTGGTTTATTGTCTTTAATCAAAGTTTCGATAAACCTTGATTAAAATTGGTATCCCCTAGGGGATTCGAACCCCTGTTACCGCCGTGAAAGGGCGGTGTCCTAGGCCTCTAGACGAAGGGGACCCGGACTTATGATTTAACTCGTAACCGAGCTTTGTAATACATTCACTTCAGTAGGCTAGGAAGCAAATGCCTTGTTCTTACCAAACAACTCGTTAGTTATTTGCTAGGAACCACTCTCTATAAAATATAGATGGTATCCCCTAGGGGATTCGAACCCCTGTTACCGCCGTGAAAGGGCGGTG